>NZ_JBQENZ010000004.1:0-326773 GCF_052044935.1 Ensifer sp. 22460 | reverse complement strand
CTGGAGGTCAGAAATGAACATCAAGAGCCTTCTTCTCGGCTCCGCTGCTGCTCTCGCAGCAGTATCCGGCGCACAGGCAGCCGACGCAATCGTCGCAGCCGAGCCGGAGCCCATGGAATACGTTCGCGTTTGCGACGCTTTCGGCACTGGCTACTTCTACATCCCGGGCACCGAAACCTGCCTCAAGATTGGCGGCTTCATCCGTTTCCAGACCTCGTTTGGTGACGACGCTTCGACCAGCCGTTATGACCAGCGTGACCACGACTTCGACGGCAACGGTGTACTCGATCAGTCCACGTCTGACTGGGATGCCTTCTCGCGCGCTTACATCTCGTTCGACGCCAAAAGCGACACCGAGTACGGCACGCTCACCGGCTTCTTCGCCGCTGAGTTCAACGCCGACAACGACACCGACTCTGGCGATAGCGACTTCATCGACGTTGATGAAGCCTACATCCAGCTCGGTGGCCTCAAGGCTGGTTTCTTCTACAACTGGTGGGATAAGGGCCTGAACGGCGAAACCGACACGCTCGGCAACGTCACCGAGTTCAACTCGATCGCCTACCTCTACGACGGTGGTTCGTTCCAGGCTGGTATCTCGGTTGACGAGCTCGAAGGCTGGTCCACCAAGGCTAACGGCATCGGCATCTCCGGTATCGTTTCGGCTTCGGTCGGCGGCGTTTCCTTCGACTTGCTCGGCGGCTACGACACCGAATGGGAAGAAGGCGCGATCCGCGGCTTGCTCTCGGCTGACCTCGGTCCGGGCGTCTTCCAGCTTGCTGGTATCTGGGCTTCCAACCCGAACACCTACTGGAACGCTTCCGAGTGGTCCGTTGCAGCTTCGTACCGCTGGAACGCCACCGACAAGCTCGCCGTCACCCCCGGCGTTCAGTACTTCGGCAGCCTGCAGGACTCGGTCACCGACTTTGGCAGCGACGATATGTGGCGCGCTGGCGTAACGTTGGACTACAAGATCACCGAAGGCCTCGCGACCCGCGTTTCGGTTCAGTATGAAGATGCTGACAACAGCGACGACCAGGTATTCGGCTTCGTCCGTCTGCAGCGCGACTTCTAATATCGTCTGACTTCGGTCAGGAGAGAGAAACCCGGCTTTCGAGCCGGGTTTTTTCGTTTCTGAATTGTGCAACGCTCAGCCACGCGCCGGCGACGCGACCCGGTTAAGCCGGGTGCATGCGCCCGTCGAGGTCAATGGTCCAGATGGCCCTCTGAGTGCAGCCGATCGGTGCTAGCTTGGCGCCGCAGCTGTGATGGCGGTGACAAAGGCGCTCACTGCCTGGCGAGGGCCGTCGAGGTGCAGAAGCGGTGCATGGCCTTGACCTCGTGCGGTGAATGCTACCGCCCCGGAATGCCGCTTGTACATCTCTCTTGCCGTCCCTTCCGAGAGAAGCCGGGAGTGCTCACCTCTGATAACCAAAAGCGGCATCCGGGAAAGGGCCTCATACTGCGGCCAGAGATCTGGCAACGCTGTCTCAGCGGTCAGGCCAAGCAGTTGCTGCGCGATGGCTACATCAAAATCTGGCACCGGTGTGCCGTCCTCGTCGCGGTAGACCGCCTTTGCCATTTGTAGCCAATCGCGTTCGCCAAGGATCGGGAAATCGGCTCCGTGGAGTTCTTTCAGATAGCCAGGCGCCATGGACCAGCTTGTCGGCTCGCCTGGCTCCTTGTTGAGATAGTCCCGGATGGCCAGCAGGCCCTCGATTTCGATGGCGGGCCCAATGTCATTGAGCACCGCGCCTGCAATGAGGCCGGGTGCAACCCCGATGAGGTGGTGCAGGATCAGCCCCCCGCGGGAAGTGCCGATAAAAACTGCGCGATCAACCCCCAGATGCGTGCAGGCCGTAATGACGTCGGTTGTTTCGATTGCGATTGAGTAGTGGCTCTTGTCGTCGTCACGCTGCGAATTGCCTCGGCCGCGATAATCGAGTGAGAAGACGGTGTGTCCGCCACCGGACGGTGACGAAAGAAAGATTGCGAGCTCGTGAAAATCGCGGCTGTTGCGGGTGAGGCCCGGCAGGCAGATGATCGGAACTGCAGGTGCGGGGAGTACAGGGCAGTAGCTTCGCGCGTAGAGTTGCAAATCATCAGCCGCGAGGAACCGATGTTCCCGAAACCCGCCTTGATTCATCGTCTGCCTGCCTCCAACCGCTAACGCAGGATCGTAGCGGCTCGAGGTGAAAGAGCAAGGCGTGCGCATAGCGCGCATTCGCTGCGAATGGCTCGCTAGCAGCGCGCCACTTCAAGCGGCGAAGTTGGCATCACTGTGAACGTGGTCATCTGCCTTGTCAGTAGGGCGAATTGCATTGTCGCCGTGGACCGCCATAGGGCTGATACGAGTTGTCCCAGGCGCGATAGGACCGATAGCGGGCGTAGCACCAGCGCGTATGCCCATTGCCGCTGACTGCGCGCGGCCCATTGTATCGCGGCTGGCTCAACAAACCACCGACGATTGCGCCTGCCGCAAGCCCACCAATGAAAGCGCCGACATCATTGTCGTTGTGGTAGTGGCGGCGATAACGGTCGCGATAGTAGCCATCCCGGTAATAGCCGTCCCGATAGTATCCGCGTCTATCGCCATCCCGGTAATAGCCGCGCCGGCCGCCGCGCTCGCAATAAGGAACGACACAACTGGGGCGGTTCTTTCGGGCTTCGCCGCGCTCGTATGGGAACTGAGCCTTTTGAATGTCAGTCGTTCGAGATACCTGCGGAGCGATCGGGAATGCATTGGCAGGCGGAACACTGCTCATTGCCGTCGCCAGAGACAGGGCGATAATGGATAAGGTCTTCATTGTGTTCACCATTTCCTTCAGGAAAGATCGAACCTTCAGAAGGGAAATGGCTTAAGCCGCCTTTTGTGCCGCCGGCGATCATCACGATTACTTGAACGGCGGGTGGCGCGTTCGGTTATTGCCGCCCCACCCTCAGATCTTCGACGATGTCGGCGTTCTGCCCGAGCCTCGACTTGTAAACCTGATAGTTTTCCATGACCCGCTGTACATAATTGCGGGTCTCCTGGAATGGAATGCGCTCGATCCAGTCGACGACTTCGTCGATCGGCTTGCCGCGCGGATCGCCATAGCGGCCAAGCCATTCCGGAACACGGCGCGGTCCGGCGTTGTAGGCAATGAAGGTCAGGATATAGGACCCGCCAAAACTGCTGATCTGTTCGCCGAGATAGTGAGCGCCAAGCGTGGCGTTGTAGCCGGCATCGCTGGTCAGCCGGTCCTGCGAATAGGCAAGGCCATAGCGGCTGGCGACGCCCTTGGCGGTACCCGGCATCAGTTGCAGCAGGCCGCGGGCATTGGCGGTGGAGATGGCTGCGGGATTGAAGGCACTCTCCTGCCGCGCGATCGCATACGCGAGCGCCTTGCCGGAACCGTCGATATTGGCGCTCGAAGGAATCACGCCGACGGGGAAGGCGAGGGCCGCGACATCGATGCCGCGTCCGAATGCAATCTTGCCGATCTGGAGCGAAAGCTGGTGGTTTCCGGCCTTCTCGGCGCGCGCCGAAAGCAGGGCGAGTTCGCCGGGACTGTTCAGTTCTTCGGCAAGCGCACGGTAGATACTGTCGGCGCGCCAGGCATGGCCGGCGCTTTCAAGGCGGGAGATCGCCCGCACCGCCTCGCGATTTTCGAATTGTGTCCGATCGCCCGCCGACGGGGCAGGGTAGGCGACATTTAGCGCCTTGCGGCCGAGCCGGGCGGCTGCGAGTTGCCCATAGAAGGTGCCGGGGTAGCGCGCCGCATTGGCGAAATACTCGCTGGCATTGCCCGGTCCGCCGGCCTCGACCGACCGGCCCAGCCAGTACCAGGCGCGGGAGGCGGAAAGCGGGCGGTTTGACGCATCGAGGATGCGGCGGAAATGGCGAGCTGCGATCGCCGGATCTTCCATGCCGCGTAGTGCATACCAGCCGGCGTGGAATTCGGCATCGACGATATCGGTCGCCTCCGTGGCCATATGACCGGCGGCGATCCGGTAGGCGCCCTTGAAGTCGCCGGCGTCGAGCAGGCCTCGGCTGACAACGCGTTGCTCGACCCACCACTCGCCAGGATTGACGAGCACCCCTCTGTCCTTTGGCATACGGGCAAGCAACTTGGCCGCTTCCTCGTACTTCTTCTGTTTGCGCAAGGACTCGATCTGAATGAAGAGATAGGCGGGATCCTTGCGCCAGGAAGGATCGACCGCCGCGATCAGCGCATCTGCCTTGTCGTTGCCGCGGCTGACTGCTGCCCAGGCACGATAGAGCGACTGCGCCTTGCCGAGATCGCCAAAGCGTTCGGCCTGTTCGACGCGATTGCGGTAGAGGAGCATGGCCATGCGCCGCTGCTGATCGACGGGTGTTAGTAGACTGGAGAACTCCGCGAGAATCCGGGTCTCGATATCCTTGTCGAGCGCGTCCCGTTGCCAAATTCCGCGCAACCGTTTCGCCGCTGCTTCCGTTTGTCCCTGGGCGACAAGGGCACGAGCCAGGATCAGGGTTCCCTCGGTTGTCTCGGGCTGCGTGTTGCCAAAGGCGGCAAGGACGTCAGGCGCCGGCGGGTTTTCGCGATAGAGCGCCCGCTCCGAATTGGCGCGCAGGGATTTCAGGCCGGGCCATCCCTGAAGTTCGCGCTGGGCATCGGCGATCTCAAAGGAAGGAATGCCGCGCTGGCCGGAAACGGCAATCGCCCAGGTCAGGATGTGACGGTCGAGTGCATCGCGGCTCATGGCATTGCGCACGGAAATCGCGGTCGCCGGCTCCCGGCTGGAGAGGGCGTCAAGCCCTGTCTTCAGATCGCTGTTGACCGGGGTGACGATCGCCGGAATGGCATTGGTGGTTTCGTCGGCGGCAACCTGCGCAGCCTTGTTCGATATGTCGGGTTTATGCGCCGGAACCGGTATCCGCTCCGGCGTTTCGGAACTGAAGGCCGGCGATGTGAGCAACGCAGCGCCGACGATGGCGGCGACAGGCAGAAAATTTGATCCGCGCATCAAGAGGCCGTGTTCCCCGTGTCTCACATTCAGCTGCCGCCGGATTGTCTGAGGCAAGACTAGCGGCCAATATTGATCATGGCAATCGCACCATGCCGCCCCAGGCCTATGGCGGAGCGGGACCATTATGCGGGCCGAACGTCAAGCTTTTGCATGAAAACCGGCGTGAAATGCCGTGTCACGACGCTTGCCGCAGCCCCCTCACATGATTATGGTGCGGCAGTTTTTTAACCGTCGATTACGGCCAAAGCATGAGTGCATTTTGCGTCTTTGCGCCGTCAGGAGTTGTGCATGTTCAAGGGTTCCATTCCCGCTCTCGTAACACCGTTCACCGCCACCGGCGCGGTGGATGCGGATGGTTTCGTCGCGCATGTGGAATGGCAGATAAAAGAAGGCAGCCATGGTCTCGTGCCGGTCGGCACCACCGGCGAGTCTCCGACCCTTTCCCATGACGAGCACAAGAAAGTCGTCGAGCTCTGCATCGAGGCGGCGGCCAAGCGGGTGCCGGTGATCGCCGGCGCCGGCTCCAACAACACGACGGAAGCAGTCGAGCTCGCGCAGCATGCCGAAAAGGCTGGTGCCGATGCGATCCTCGTTGTCACGCCCTATTACAACAAGCCGACGCAGAAGGGCCTCTTCGCGCATTATGCCGCGATCGCCGAAAGCGTGAAGCTGCCGATCGTCATCTACAACATCCCCGGCCGCTCGGTCGTGGATATGAGTGTCGAGACCATGGCGGCGCTTAGCAAGGCCTATGCGAATATCATCGGCGTCAAGGATGCGACCGGCAAGATCGAGCGCGTTTCCGAACAGCGCATGGCCTGCGGTCTGGATTTCGTTCAGCTTTCCGGTGAGGACGCAACCGCGCTCGGTTTCAACGCCCATGGTGGCGTCGGCTGCATTTCCGTCACGGCCAATGTCGCTCCGCGCCTCTGCGCCGAGTTCCAGGAGGCGACGCTTGCCGGTGAATTCGCCAAGGCGCTCGCCTATCAAGACAAGCTGATGCCGCTGCACAAGGCGATCTTCATGGAGCCCGGCCTTTGCGGCGCGAAATATGCGCTGAACCGCCTCGGCCGGATGAGCCGCACCGTGCGCTCGCCGCTGCTGTCGACGCTGGAGCCGGCAACCGAGGTGGCGATCGACGCGGCGCTGAGGCATGCAGGATTGATGAACTGATGGCACCCAAAGGAAGCCAGCGCACGGTCAACAAGGTTGTGGCGGAAAACCGAAAGGCCCGCTTCAACTACGAGATCGTCGACACCTACGAGGCCGGTCTGGTTCTGACCGGCACCGAGGTCAAGTCGTTGCGCGAAGGCAAGGCCAACATTGCTGAATCCTATGCGACGGACGAAGGTGGAGAGATCTGGCTGATCAACTCCTATCTGCCGGAATATCTGCAGGCGAACCGCTTCAACCATGAAACCCGGCGGCGGCGGAAGCTGCTTCTGTCGAAGCGCGAGGTCAATCGTCTGCAGGGCGCGGTCAATCGCGAAGGAATGTCGCTGATCCCGCTGCGCATCTACTTCAACGAGCGCGGTCGGGCCAAGCTCGAACTGGCGCTCGGCAAGGGCAAGAAGCTCCACGACAAGCGCGAGACCTCGAAAGAGCGCGATTGGAACCGGCAGAAAAACCGCCTGCTGAAGGATCGTGGCTAGAGCAATTCCAGGAAAAGTGCTAAACGGTTTTCCGTCCGGGATTGCGTAATTTCAAAGACTTAGATCACTTCAGTGTTTCGATGAGACAATGAAATGATCTAAGCGATCCTTGGTCCGCTAGATCGCCGCTTTAGATTTCGACGGGGTCCGCCACCGGTTCGGCCGTATGCCGTGGCGTGCGTTCGGAAGGCTCGCGGCCGATTTCGGCCCGCAGCGTTGCGAGGTCGATGAAGTGATCGGCCTGGCGACGAAGGTCGTCGGCAATCATCGGTGGCTGGGTGGACATTGTCGACACGACCGAGACCTTGCGGCCCTTGCGCTGCAGCGCTTCGACGAGTGTGGTGAAGTCGCCGTCACCGGAGAAGATGACGAGGTGATCGACGGTCTCGGACTGTTCCATCGCATCGATCGCCAGTTCGATGTCCATGTTGCCCTTGATCTTGCGGCGGCCAAGTGAGTCGGTGAATTCTTTGGCCGGCTTCGTCACGACCTTGTAACCATTGTAGTCTAGCCAGTCGATCAGCGGGCGGATCGAAGAATATTCCTGATCTTCAATGAGGGCGGTGTAGTAGTAGGCGCGCAGCAGGTAACCGCGTTTTTGAAAGGCTTTCAGGAGTTTGCGATAGTCAATGTCAAAGCCGAGGCTCTTCGATGCCGCGTAGAGATTGGCGCCGTCGATAAAAAGTGCGATCTTTTCGCGGGGATCAAACATCGTCTTTCCTTTTCAATGCCGGCGCATCAAATGCCCGCTGCCGGCCGATACGCAAAAATAAGTCGGTTACATTAATAATTGCTGATATTGCAAATAATGTAGGCTAGGCATTGCATTATTCCAGCAGGGCGCTCGCGAATATAGCTAGTTTTAGCAGTTGCTATAGATAGTCCACATCCCTGGAGTGCCTTTTCTACCAGGCGTTTTGGCGTCGAGGCCAATGATGCAACCAGATGTTTGCGGCTAAGGTTTTCCAGCCCATTATGATCGCATTTTATCACGAAGTGTGACGTTACGTGAGCGGCACTTGCAGGAAAAACTTGAACTTGTCTTGTTTTGATTGTATCCGGGCGGCTAATTCCAGAAATCGGAGCCGACGAGGCCGTCGCTAGACGGCCGTTCCGGTTTCGTGTCGTCAATCCGTGCAGCGGCGATGCCGCCGCGCTTCGAGCCCAAAAGGACAGGCAATGGCCCGCGTCACCGTCGAAGATTGCATCGACAAGGTCGATAACCGTTTCGAACTCGTTCTGCTTGCCAGCCACCGCGCGCGCCTGATTTCCCAGGGTGCCGCCATCACCATCGACCGCGACAACGACAAGAACCCGGTCGTTGCGCTGCGCGAGATCGCCGATGAGACGCTTTCTCCCGGCGACCTCAAGGAAGATCTGATCCATTCGCTGCAGAAGCATGTTGAAGTGGACGAGCCCGAGCCCGATCCGGCTTCGCTGCTTCAATCGGAAGCGGAAACCACCTTCACCGAAGTTGCCGAAGACGAAGATCAGCCGGAAGCGATCACGTTCGACCGCATGTCGGAAGAAGAACTGTTGGCCGGCATCGAAGGTCTTGTGCCGCCGGAAAAGAGCGACGACTACTGAGATCCTTCGCGGAACGACCGTTCCTGCGTGTTTTCAAAGCAGTGCGCCACTCGTATGATTGGCGCACTTTTTTATTGATTTCTTCTGGAGCGGGATGAGGAAAAGTGGATGCGGTTGTCCGCCCGCATCCCGCTCTACCTTATGAGAAACGATTACGTTTATGATTTAGGTCGTTTCGACCTAAAATCACCCTGATCCAGAGGACCGCTAGCGAATGATGCGCCAATACGAGCTCGTTGAGCGCGTGCAAAAATACAAGCCCGACGTCAATGAAGCCTTGCTGAACAAGGCCTACGTCTATGCGATGCAGAAGCATGGCCAGCAGAAGCGGGCAAGCGGCGATCCCTATATCTCTCATCCCCTGGAAGTGGCTGCGATCCTGACGGAAATGCGGCTCGACGAGTCGACCATTGCGGTCGCGCTGCTGCACGACACGATCGAAGACACGACCGCGACCCGCCAGGAGATTGATGATCTCTTCGGCGAAGACATCGGTGCGCTCGTCGAGGGGCTGACGAAGATCAAGAAGCTCGATCTCGTCACCAAGAAGGCCAAGCAGGCTGAGAACCTGCGCAAACTGCTGCTGGCGATCTCGGACGACGTGCGTGTGCTTTTGGTCAAGCTTGCCGACCGGCTGCACAACATGCGCACGCTCGACCACATGTCGGCGGAAAAGCGGGCCCGCATCTCCGAAGAAACGATGGATATCTATGCGCCGCTCGCCGGCCGCATGGGTATGCAGGATATGCGCGAAGAGCTCGAAAATCTCTCGTTCCGCCACATCAACCCGGAAGCTTTCGAGACGGTCACTAGGCGACTGGAAGAGCTTTCCCAGCGCAACGAAGGTCTGATCAAGAAGATCGAGGACGAGTTGCGCGAACTGCTTCAGGCCGAAGGCCTGAAGGCTGCGCAGGTCAAGGGCCGCCAGAAGAAGCCCTATTCGGTCTTCCGCAAGATGCAGTCGAAGTCGCTGTCCTTCGAACAGCTTTCCGACGTCTGGGGTTTCCGCATCATCGTCGATGACATCCCGTCCTGCTACCGGGCGCTCGGCATCGTGCACACCCGCTGGCGCGTTGTTCCAGGTCGCTTCAAGGACTACATCTCGACGCCGAAGCAGAACGACTATCAGTCGATCCACACCACGATCGTCGGCCCTTCGCGCCAGCGCATCGAGCTGCAGATCCGCACGCGGCGCATGAACGATATCGCCGAATACGGTATCGCGGCCCACTCGCTCTACAAGGACGGGGAGGGGAACTCGGCGGATCAGGCCCTTTCGCCGACGTCGAACGCCTATTCCTGGCTCAGGCGCACGATCGAATCCCTCGCGGAGGGCGACAACCCCGAAGAATTCCTCGAGCACACCAAGCTCGAGCTGTTCCAGGATCAGGTGTTCTGCTTCACGCCCAAGGGGCAGCTCATCGCGCTGCCGCGTGGCGCGACGCCGATCGACTTCGCCTACGCCGTACACACCAACATCGGCGACACCTGCGTCGGCGCCAAGATCAACGGCCGCATCATGCCGCTGGTCACACGCCTCAACAATGGTGACGAGGTGGAGATCATTCGCTCGGGCATTCAGGTGCCGCCGCCGGCCTGGGAAGAGATCGTCGTCACCGGCAAGGCGCGCTCGGCGATCCGCCGCGCGACGCGCGCCGCGGTTCGCAAGCAATATGCCGGCCTCGGCTATCGCATTCTGGAGCGCACCTTCGAGCGCGCCAGCAAGACGTTTTCGCGCGAGGCGCTGAAGCCGGCGCTGCATCGTCTCGGTCAGAAGGAAGTCGAAGACGCGATCGCTGCGGTCGGTCGCGGCGAGCTCTCTTCGCTCGATGTCCTGCGCGCGGTCTTCCCGGATCACCAGGATGAGCGCGTGACGGTGAAGCCGAGCG
Source organism: Ensifer sp. 22460 (assembly GCF_052044935.1). Lineage (NCBI taxonomy): Bacteria > Pseudomonadati > Pseudomonadota > Alphaproteobacteria > Hyphomicrobiales > Rhizobiaceae > Ensifer > Ensifer sp. 22460. The sequence continues at coordinate 316,653 of NZ_JBQENZ010000004.1, read as the reverse complement.
CCGACGATGGCTGGTTCAACATGCGCAGCGCCGCCGGCATGGTGTTCAAACTGCCGGGGCTTGGTAAGGATGCGAACGGCGCAGTACAGGTCGAAGGGCCGGAAGCGCTTCCAATCCGCGGTCTCTCCGGCAATGCCGAGGTGCATTTCAGCCCCGCCGGTGCCATTCCCGGCGATCGTATCGTCGGCATCATGGAAAAGGACAAGGGCATCACCATCTATCCGATCCAGTCGCCCATCCTGCAGAAATTCGACGACGAACCGGAGCGCTGGATCGATGTGCGCTGGGATCTGGACGAAGCCAACAGCAGCCGCTTCATGGCTCGGATTGCAATCAGCGCCCTGAATGAGCCGGGAACGCTGGCCGAAGTGGCTCAGGCGATCGCGACCAGCGACGTCAATATCCGCTCACTCTCGATGGGCCGCGTGGCGGCGGACTTCAGCGAGCTGCAGTTCGATCTTGAAGTCTGGGATCTGCGCCAGCTCAACCATCTGATCACGCAGCTCAAGGAGCTTCCGAGCGTGTCCACGGTGAAGCGCCTCTTTGAATGAGCCAACCGGCGCGGCGCCTGCAGGGCCGCCGTGGCCGTTGGTTCTACATGTCGCTGCCTCAAAAACAGGCACGAGGTGCATGGCAAAGCGGCAAGGCATGCTGTGACTGCATGGCTGCCGCCTTTTCCTGGAACTGGTGGAAAAGGGACTTCTAAACTATCTTCAGTATCGGGAGGTAAACAAAGAGGTTTGCCATGTTCAATCAGTTGAAGAAGATCACCCGCGCACTGCGCGTCCCCACTCAGGAAGAGCGCGAGCTCGCCTATCTCAATAGTTCGGTCGATCGCATCGATCTCGAGTACCGTCAGCGCCAGATCGATCGCGGCCTGTTCCGCAACTACTAAGTCGATCGCGTCCCGTCTGGTGGCGGGATGCTGAAGCCATGCGTTCCGTGAATGGCTTGCCTGCGACATATGCGCGGCGCGCCGGCGGGTTGCAAGCCGCAGCCATGACGCCTATCTTGCGGCCAGCAAACAGGCGGACGCGCCGTCTTGTGCCGGTCGACGGCTCCAAGATGCGGTCATGACGGCAGAATGTTATTTAGACGCAGAAACCCGGTCACGATTTCCGAAAGGCTCCGCGCACTCCTTTGGCCGCGCAAGGGCTTTCGGCGTGGTCCGCGCTACATTACCTTGCGGATCCTGCGCCTCTCCTCGACGCCGCACTCGATTGCTGTCGGGGTGGCTGCGGGCGTAGCGTCGTCGTTTACGCCGTTCTTCGGCCTGCACATCGTCATAGCCGTCGCCCTGGCCTTCGTGTTCTCCGGCAATCTGGTTGCCGCCGCGATCACCACCGCGCTTGCCAATCCGGTGACGATCCCGATGATCCTGACCGCGTCCTATGAGTTGGGCATCGCCATCTTGGGTGTGGAAAGCGCGCACGCCGCCAGCAGCGCCGACGTGATGCGCATGGTCGAGCACCTTGACCTCTCTGCCCTTTGGGGACCGGTCTTCAAGCCGATGCTCATCGGTTCCCTGCCGCTGGCCGCCGCCGGCGCGCTGATTTCCTATCTTGCGGCCTACCACGCTGCTCGCATCTTTCAAAAGCGACGCCGGGCGCGCACCAAAGACTTCGGATCTTCCTCATGATCATTGGCATAGGCAGCGACCTGATCGATATCAGGCGGATCGAAAACTCGCTTTCTCGCTTCGGCGAGCGCTTCGTGCAGCGCTGTTTCACGGAAATCGAGATCGCCAAGTCCGAAGGCCGGAAGAATAGGGCTGCGTCCTACGCCAAGCGCTTCGCCGCCAAGGAAGCCTGTTCGAAGGCGCTGGGGACGGGTCTTGCGCAGGGCGTCTTCTGGAAGGACATGGGCGTTATCAATTTGCCCGGCGGCAAACCGACAATGAACCTCACCGGCGGTGCGGCGGAGCGTCTGGCGCAGATGCTGCCGCCCCATCACCGGGCGGCCATTCACCTAACGATCACCGACGATTTTCCTCTGGCGCAGGCCTTCGTGATTATCGAAGCGCTGCCCGTTGCCCCGGTTGAGGGAACGGTTTAGAGCATTCCGCTGGAAAACCCGGTCCGAGGCGATTGAAGGGCAGGCAGTCTGCAGCATATGAGACCGGATTGTACGCAGTTTGAAGGTGGGATCAGAACTGCGGAAGAAAGTTAAGAGCAAGCCCCGGTGAGGGCGTTGCCATGATAAAGGAAGACACTAGCGTGGCAGAAAAGACAGAAGCGAAGCAGAGCGGTCTCTGGGAAAACGTGAAGGTCGTTATCCAGGCGCTCCTCCTGGCCGTAGTCATCCGTACCGTTCTCTTTCAGCCCTTCACCATTCCCTCGGGCTCGATGATGCCGACGCTGCTCGTCGGCGACTACATCTTCGTCAACAAGTTCGCCTACGGTTTTTCCAAGTATTCGCTGCCGCTTTCTCCCGATCTGTTCTCCGGCCGCATTTTCGCCAGCGAGCCGAAGCGTGGCGATATCGTCGTCTTCCGCTTCCCGCCGAACCCCGATATCGACTATATCAAGCGCCTCGTCGGCCTGCCGGGGGATCGCGTCCAGGTTCGCAACAGCATCCTCTACATCAACGACAAGCCGGTCGACCGCGTGCCGGACGGTGCTTTCCGCGCCGACGATCAGTACGACACCGGCGGAGACGTCCCGGTCTATCGTGAGACGATGGACAACGGCGTGTCCTACGACACGCTCGACCAGTTCCCGGATTCGCGCGGCGACAACACCCGCGAATTCATCGTGCCCGAAGGTCACTACTTCATGATGGGCGACAACCGCGACAACTCGGCCGACAGCCGCTTCGACGTCGGCTTCGTCCCGGCCGAGAACCTGGTTGGCCGCGCCAGCATGATCTTCTTCTCGCTCGGCAACGACACCTCGTTCCGCGAAGTCTGGAAGTGGCCGGCGAACCTGCGTTACGATCGTCTGTTCAAGGCGGTCGAATAATGAAGTCGCGGTCGCTGAGCGCGGAGGATCGGGCAAAACTCGAGACCGTGATTGGCTATCAGTTTGCTGAGAAGGAGCGCCTGGATCGGGCGCTCACCCATTCCAGCGCTCGTAGCGCCAAAGGCTCCAATTATCAGCGCCTGGAGTTCCTGGGCGACCGGGTACTTGGGCTCTGTATTGCCGAACTTCTGTTCCAGACGTTTCGCGATGCAAATGAAGGCGAGCTGTCGGTACGGCTGAACCAGCTCGTCAGCGCCGAAAGCTGCGCCATGGTCGCCGACGATCTCGAACTGCACCAGTTCATCCGCACCGGTTCCGACGTCAAGAAGATTACCGGCAAGGCGATGATGAATGTGCGCGCCGATGTGGTAGAGTCGCTCATTGCCGCCATCTATCTCGATGGGGGCCTTGAGGCCGCCCGCGGCTTCGTGCTGCGCCATTGGAAGGATCGGGCGGTCCGCGCCGACGGTGCCCGCCGCGATGCGAAGACCGAATTGCAGGAATGGGCGCATGCCAAGTTTGGCATCGCGCCGACTTACAGGACGGACGATCGTTCCGGCCCGGATCATGATCCCCGCTTCACGGTAACCGTGGAGATCGAGGGGGTCGCGCCGGAGACCGGGATCGACAGGTCCAAGCGTGGCGCCGAACAGGTCGCCGCAATGAAATTGCTGGAACGCGAAGGCGTGTGGCGGAAAAACTCCGCCGGAAATTGACGGAAAAAATGACGGACATGGAAAAAGATACGGCCGCTGAAGGCGCGCCGACCCACTCGGGTTTCGTGGCGCTGATCGGCGCGACCAACGCAGGCAAGTCGACTTTGGTCAACCGCCTCGTCGGCGCCAAGGTTTCGATCGTCAGCCACAAGGTGCAGACGACGCGCGCGATCGTGCGTGGCATCGCCATCCACGACAACGCTCAGATCGTCTTCATGGACACGCCCGGCATCTTCAAGCCGCGGCGGCGGCTCGACCGCGCCATGGTCACGACCGCCTGGGGCGGCGCCAAGGACGCCGACGTGATCATGCTCCTGATCGATAGCGAGCGTGGCCTGAAGGGCGATGCGGAAGCGATCCTCGAGGGGCTGAAAGAAGTGCACCAGCCGAAGATTCTTGTGTTGAACAAGATCGACCAGGTGCGGCCGGAGGATCTTTTGAAGCTCGCGGCTGCGGCCAACGAGACGATCAAGTTCGAACGCACCTTCATGATTTCGGCGCTGAACGGTTCGGGCTGCAAGGACCTCATGGACTATCTCGCCGAGACGTTGCCGGAAGGTCCCTGGTACTATCCGGAGGATCAGATTTCCGATTTGCCGATGCGCCAGCTCGCGGCCGAAATCACCCGCGAGAAGTTGTTTCTGCGCCTGCATCAAGAGCTTCCCTATGCCTCGCATGTCGAAACCGAGAAGTGGGAAGAGCGCAAGGACGGATCGGTCCGCATCGAACAGGTGATCTACGTCGAGCGCGAAAGCCAGAAGAAGATCGCGCTCGGCAAGAACGGCGACGCGATCAAGGCGATTTCGACGGCGTCGCGCAAGGAGATCTCCGAGATCCTCGAGCAGCCGGTGCATCTCTTCCTGTTCGTCAAGGTGCGCGAAAATTGGGGCGACGACCCCGAGCGCTTCCGCGAAATGGGCCTCGAATTCCCGCGATAGGCTTGGGCACATAGGATGCCGGCAAGGGGCAAGCCGTGCGGTGGATGCCGCCTCAGTTTGCCCTGGCCTCAGCGATCTGCCGCTTTCCCAGGGCCGGGCCGATCATCTCGATACGGTTGGTCCAGATGTAGCCGGAAAACCCCGGCGGGACCAATTCCAGATCCTGCATCGTATCGATCCCGGTGGTGAAGTCGCCGCCGTGATAAGGGCCGAGCAGGATGATATCGCTTCCGGCCGCTTTCATGCGGGCGGAGAAACGGTCGGGCCAACCCCAGAGAAAATGCGCGTAATTGCCGGGCACGATGACGAGAGTGTTCCGGCAAGCCTCCGGCATCAGACCGGTCCAGCCATAGCCGAGATAGCGCGTTAGGCACGCCATCGTCGACGTCCGGTCATAGCCGCGCATCCCTTCCACGCGCTTCAGAGTCTCGCGAGTCGGTTCCTCGCCGCCATAGACCCCGAACATAGCCTGCCGCCATTGCGGCCGCGCTTCGATCAGCGTTGCGAGTGCCGCGCCCTCCTCGGCGCGCCGGCTCTTGAAGTTGACGAGAAACCTGCGGTCGGGCAGGGCAGCCAGCACCTCATCCAGCGTCGGCATCTGGCCGACGCCCTTTCCGCGGAAGGGGAAGGTCTTGCCGCCATCGGCGGTGTAGCCATAGCCGATGTCGAGAGACTTCAGCGTCGCCATCGGCGTTTCTTCGGTAACGCCCTTGCCTTCGGTCCGGCAGTCGAGCGTCCAGTCGTGAAAGACGGCGAACTGTTTGTCTGGCGTGAGATGCACGTCGAGTTCGACGACATCGGCGCCCGCATCAAAGGCAGCCCCCATCGAGGCGATCGTATTTTCGAGATAGGGATGCTGTGGCGGATCGATGATCGTTGCAGTGCAAGTGTCGTTGCCGACATTGGCCTTTGGATAGGTCTGGTGGACGCCTCGGTGCGCGAGCAGCTTCGCCGAGCCTGCCGGTGGCGTGACGAACAGCGACGTGTTCATCAGCCAGACGACGGCGGCAAACAGAACAATGGCAGCAACGAACTTCTTCATCCTGATTCTCCTCGTCGAATCCGGATTGCTCGACATTGTGGCGCCAGGATGTTGATACACGTCTCACGTGCGTGTCGCGGATTGCGAACGATGTGTCACCCGCGCGCGCAATTGACCCTCAGCCGCGCCTCATGAGACGTAGCAGTCGCTGACTTTGTGATCCGGAGAAAAGAGATGCCGCAGCTTGTCGAGGGAAAATGGGTCAAGGGCGACGTTGCGGCCAGCGAGATGAAAGGCGGTGCATTCCACCGGGAGCCGACGCGCTTTCATCGCTGGATCACGCCGGACGGGAGCCCAGGGCCGGATGGCCAGCCGGCTCTGCCGGCCGAGGCCGGGCGCTACCGCCTGTTCGTTTCCTATCTCTGCCCCTGGGCCTCGCGCACGATTGCCTTCCGCAACCTCAAGGGATTGCAGGAGATCATCGGACTTACGGTGGCCAACCCGGTGCTCGGTGAGGATGGCTGGACCTATGACGAGCCGGTCGATGCCGGCGAGCGCGTCGGCAAGATCCGTTTTCATCATGAACTCTATGTGGCGAGCGACCCGACCTATACCGGCAAGGTCTCGGTACCGGTTCTCTGGGACATGCGCGAAGGGCGGATCGTCAACAACGAGTCCGCCGACATCATCCGCATCCTGAATTCGGCCTTTGATCACTTGACCGGCAACCGGCTTGATTTCTATCCGGAGGCGCTGCGGGGAGACATCGATCGCTGGAATGGCCCGATCTACGAGCGGGTCAACAACGGCGTCTATCGATCCGGCTTTGCAAAGACGCAGGAAGCCTATGATGAGGCGGTGTCGAGCCTGTTCGGCATGCTCGACGAAGTCGAGGCACACCTCGCGGTCAACCGTTATCTCGCAGGCGAGTACCTGACCGAGGCGGACATCCGCTTGTTCGTCACCCTGATTCGTTTCGATGCGGCCTATCATGGCGCCTTCAAATGCAACATCCGCCGGATCGAGGACTACCCGGCGTTGTCGAACTATCTGCGCGAAATCTATCAATGGCCGGGTATCCGCGAGAGCGTGCGCATCGATCATATCAAACGCGGCTACTACGGCATTGCCCACATCAATCCGACCCGCATCGTTCCTGCCGGCCCGATGCTGGATTTCGATCGCCCGCATGATCGTGCTCGCTTGCGAGGGCGCGGAGTCGTTGGCGCATAGCCGCGTTCCTCATTTGCTAAGGAAACAAATCTATGAGGGGCCATAGAGAACCCATTGCCAATCGATGGAAGCTTCCTAAATTAATGGAAGTTCTGATGGATAGGAGCCCGATGGCGGCTGGCCTGACGAATTTCCGGCGGGGCAAGCACAAGGAGCCTGACGCGCCCGCTGGATGCCCGTGACGCCACGCCCGAGCCGGTTCTCGCCGCTTCCGGACTCGCTCGCGTTTGCTCCCAAGGCGCGCTCGCGCAAACCCTCCGGAAGCCCCGAACGAGCCGACCCTTCGCATCTCTCATGCACCAGGACACCGTGGGTAGGTCTGGTAGGGGTGAGATATGAATGCAGCATTGTTGACTTTACTTCGCCGTCTGGTGCGCAACGGCAATCTGACGGTGACTTTTTCTTCCGGCGAACAGGTCGTTCTGGGTGACGGCACCGGAAAACCGGCATCAATCCGCATCGTCGACGCGGAGGCGGAGAATGCGATCGTCCGGGACCCGGGCCTTCGCTTTGGTGAAATGTACATGGATGGGCGGGTCGTCATCGAAAGAGGTGACATTTTCGACGTGCTTTCGATCGTGAAGGCGAACGGCATCGAGAATGCGGCAAATGCCACCAACACGATCACAGGCCTGTGGCATGTGCTGCGCCAGCAGTTGGTGAGCCGCATGCCGGTCAATCGCAACCGGAACAACGTCGCCCATCACTACGATCTCGATCGCAATCTCTTCAACCTGTTCCTCGACGAGGACTGGCAATATTCCTGCGCCTATTTCCAGCCGCGGGGAATATCGCTCGACGCAGCACAGCTCGCCAAGAAGCGGCACATCGCCGCGAAGCTTCTGCTGGAGCCGGGGCAGAAGGTGCTGGAGGTCGGTTCCGGCTGGGGCGGGATGGCTATGTATCTGGCCGAATCCTCCGGAGTCGAAGTCACGGGCATCACGCTCAGCGAGGAGCAGCTGAAGGTTTCCCGTGATCGTGCCGCCAGGCGCGGGCTTTCCGATCGTGTCCGCTTCGAACTGCAGGACTACCGCACCCTTGAGGGCCGGCAGTTCGACCGCATCGTCTCCGTCGGCATGTTCGAGCATGTCGGCATCGGCAATTACGGAAATTTCTTCAACAAGATGAAGGAGTTGCTGACGCCGGAAGGCGTCATGCTGCTGCATTCGATCGGCCAGGTCTACAAGCCCTGGGCGACCAACCCGTGGATCGAAAAGTACATCTTCCCCGGCGGTTATATTCCCGCTCTCTCCGAGGTTCTGCCGTCGGTCGAGCGTATGCGGCTGCTGGTGAAGGATGTCGAGATCCTGCCGATGCACTATGCCTGGACCTTGCGGGCCTGGCGGGAGCGTTTCGTCGCGCGCCGCGAAGAGGCGGTAAGGCTCTACGACGAACGCTTCTTCCGCATGTGGGAGTTCTACCTGGCGGCTTCCGAAACGGCCTTCCTCTACGACAAACACTTCATCTTCCAGCTTCAGCTCTCGCCTTCTCTCGATGCCGTGCCGGTCTCGCGCGGCTACATCGAGGAGCGGGAGCGGCAATTGATCGAGTTCGAGAAGCGTCGGCCGCCGCTCGAACCGGTCAACAATTGGGACGAGGCGCCGGCGGAAGAACACATCGAACCGGCTGCAATGGCGGTCTGATGCAAGGGCCATCCCTGTCGCTATAGGTCGACACGGGATGGCCATCCCCCATCTTCTGTGGAGTTCGGAATTTCCTCCGAAGGCCTTCACTTGGCCTCGAAGCCCTGCGCCTTTATGGTCGCCGACCAAACGACTGCCTGTTTCCGCGGATCATCTCCGATCCAAGGACAAAACGTGCAGTGCTTCCAAGCGCTGCAGGAAAGACGGAATTCCCATGGCCAACCCCGCTAAATCCATCGCCGCCATTATTGCCAGCGAAATCAAGGCAGCACCTTCGCAGGTTAAAGCCGCTGTCGAGCTGTTGGACGAGGGGGCAACGGTGCCGTTCATCGCGCGCTACCGCAAGGAAGTGACCGGCGGCCTAGACGATACGCAATTGCGTATGCTGTCGGAGCGGCTGACTTACTTGCGCGAACTCGAGGCGCGTCGGGCATCGATCCTCGAGTCGATCCGCGGGCAGGACAAGCTGACCGACGAACTGGAAGCCAAGATCGCCGCCGTCGAAACCAAGGCGGAACTCGAAGACATCTATCTGCCCTACAAGCCGAAGCGCCGCACCAAGGCTGAGATCGCCCGCGAGCGTGGCCTCGGGCCGCTGGCCGAAGCGATCCTTGCCGATCGCTCCATCGCGCCGGCCGATCGCGCAACGGCCTTCCTGACCGCCGAAGTGATTGATGTGAAGGCGGCGCTTGACGGCGCGCGCGACATCATCGCCGAAGGCATGACCGAAAACGCCGATCTGCTTGGCCGCCTTCGCAACCACATGAAAGGTGCCGCGTTCCTGCGTGCCAAGGTCGTCGACGGCAAGCAGGAGGCGGGCGCCAAGTTCTCCGACTATTTCGACCATTCCGAGCGCTGGGCGACGACGCCCGGTCACCGGGCGCTGGCGATGCTGCGCGGTTGGAACGAAGAGGTTCTGTCCGTTGATATCGTCGTCGATCAGGACGACACGTCGCCGGTAAAGCCGGTCGAGCGCATGATCGCCGCCGCCTACAATGTCGGCGCCCATCTGCCGGGTGACAAATGGCTGGCCGAGATGATCGGCTGGACCTGGCGCGTGAAGCTCTCCATGTCGCTGTCGCTCGACCTGATGCGTGAACTGCGCGAGCGTGCCGAAGAGGAGGCGATCCACGTCTTCGCCCGCAACCTCAAGGACCTGCTGCTTGCCGCGCCTGCGGGATCGCGGGCCACGATGGGCCTCGATCCGGGCATCCGCACCGGCGTCAAGGTGGCAGTGGTCGACGGCACGGGCAAGCTGCTCGAAACCACGACCGTCTATCCGTTCCCGCCGAAGAACGACATCCGCGGCACGCAGGCCGAACTCGCTTCGCTCGTCCGCAAGCACAAGGTGGAACTGATCGCGATCGGCAACGGAACCGGCAGCCGTGAGACCGAAAAGCTCGTTGCCGACATGCTCCAGCAACTGCCGGCGCCGAAGCCGACCAAGGTCATCGTTTCCGAAGCCGGCGCCTCGGTTTACTCGGCATCTGAAACGGCCGCCCTGGAGTTCCCCGGCCTCGACGTTTCGCTGCGCGGTGCGGTCTCGATCGCCCGCCGCTTGCAGGACCCGCTGGCCGAGCTTGTGAAGATCGAGCCGAAGTCGATCGGCGTTGGCCAGTACCAGCACGACGTCGATCAGTCGAAGCTCAGCCGCTCGCTCGATGCGGTGGTGGAAGACGCGGTGAACGCCGTCGGCGTCGACGTCAACACGGCGTCGGCACCGCTGCTTGCCCGGGTGTCCGGCCTCGGCAAATCCTCGGCCGAGGCGATCGTCGCGCATCGTGACGCGACCGGGCCGTTTGGAAGCCGCAAGGAACTGTTGAAAGTGCCGCGCCTCGGCGCGCGCACGTTCGAACAGTGCGCAGGCTTCCTGCGCATCCCGAACGGCAAGGAGCCGCTCGATGCCTCCTCCGTCCATCCGGAAGCCTATGGCGTCGCCAAGAAGATCGTCGCCGCCTGCGGCCGCGACGTGCGCGCTCTGATGGGCGATAGTGCCGCCCTGAAGCAACTCGACCCACGGACCTTCGTGGACGAACGGTTTGGCTTGCCAACCGTCAAGGACATTCTCGCCGAACTCGAAAAGCCGGGCCGTGACCCGCGCCCGAGCTTCAAGACCGCGACCTTTGCCGAGGGCATCGACGACATCAAGGACCTGAAGGTCGGCATGCAGCTGGAGGGCACCGTCACCAACGTCGCGGCTTTTGGTGCCTTCGTCGACGTCGGCGTCCACCAGGATGGCCTCGTCCACCTGTCCCAACTCGCGGACCGTTTCATCAAGGACCCGCATGAAGTGGTGAAGGCCGGGGATGTCGTGACCGTTCGCGTCACCGAGGTGGATGTCGCCCGCAAGCGCATCGGCCTGACGATGCGGAAGGATGGTGGCGCTGAGTCAGGTCGCGAGGCCCGTGGCAGCGCACCGAACGGCGGCAACCGCGGCGCGCCCACGCGCCAGCAGAAGCCGCAAGCGCCGTCGCAGGGCGCCTTTGGTGCGGCCCTGATGGAGGCGATGAAGCGCAAATAGCCGCTTCGGCATCGGCTCTGCAGCGTCGNCGACGCCTCCGGTGGATGGTCTATAAATTAGATAATTGTAATAATCGCGGCTTTCCGCCATACTCTCTTCATCGTGGCACCTGTGCTGTTGTGTAAGCAGTGTGCCAATGGAGCAGCCGGATCTACGGCGGAAAAGGTTAGCGGAAACTCCTCCTCCGCCGGGCATCCGGTGAAAGGAGTTGCGTGATGGTACGCAAGGCGATCCGCGGCTTGGCGCTGGCCGCCCTTCTGGCAGCCGGGGTGACGGCGCGCCCGGTCCCCGCAGTTTCGCAGGCCCCGATAAATTGCGCGAACCGATCCGAGGTGATCGAGTTTCTGGCGCGGCAGTATCGGGAAAAGCCAGCCGCGACGGCGCTCATCAATCCTCAGGCGATCCTGGAAGTCTATGCGGCCGACAACGGCAGCTGGACATTGATCGTCACGGACGTCAACGGCCGTAGCTGCGTCATCCTTGCCGGCAAGAGTTGGGAAGCTCTGCCGCCGCTGCCAGTTCCAAAAGCATAGTCGGCCCTCCCGCCAGCCGAAGCCCTCAGAGGGGCCGGCCGATGCTGGAATAGGCAAAGCCGTGCTTGGCAACCTCGTCCTGGCGGTAGATGTTCCTGAGGTCGACGAGAATAGGCGTCTTCATCGCGGATTTCAGGCGGCGGAAGTCAAGCGCGCGGAACTCGTTCCATTCCGTTACGATCACTAGCGCATCCGCTTCGTTGGCCGCCTCATAGGGATCGCTGGCATAGTCGATGCCGTCGATGATCTTCTTGGCGTTCTCCATGCCTTCCGGGTCGTAGCCGATAATGTGGGCGCCGGCATCCCGCAGCGTCTGCACGATGGCGATCGCCGGACTGTCGCGCATGTCGTCGGTGTTCGGCTTGAAGGTGAGGCCGAGGATCGCGATCTTGTGCCCGCGCACGTCGCCGCCGGCAGCCGCAATCACCTTGCGGCCCATTGCCCGCTTGCGGTTGTCGTTGATCGCAACCGTGGTCTCGACGAGCCGGACGGGCGCGTCATGGTCCTGCGCGGTCTTGACCAGTGCCAGCGTGTCCTTCGGGAAGCACGAGCCGCCATAGCCGGGGCCCGCATGCAGGAACTTCGAGCCGATGCGGCCATCGAGGCCGATGCCGCGGGCGACGTCCTGGACATTGGCGCCGACCTTTTCGCAGAGGTCGGCCATCTCGTTGATGAAGGTGATCTTCATCGCCAGGAAGGCATTGCCGGCATACTTGATCAGTTCGGAGGTGCGGCGTGACGTGAACACGAGCGGCGATTGGTTGAGATAGAGCGGCCGGTAAACCTCGGTCATGACGTCACGCGCCCGCGCATCATCGTCGACAACACCGATGACGATCCGGTCCGGCCGCTTGAAGTCCTCGATCGCCGCACCCTCGCGCAGGAATTCCGGATTGGAGACGACGGCGAAATCGGCGTCAGGATTGGTTTCGCGAATGATGCGCTCGACCTCATCGCCCGTGCCGACCGGAACGGTGGATTTGGTAACGATGACGGTGAACCCCCTGAGGTTCTCGGCGATCTCGCGGGCCGCTGCATACACGTAGGAGAGGTCGGCATGACCATCGCCGCGGCGGGAAGGGGTGCCGACCGCGATGAAAATGACGTCGCTGTCGGCGACGGCGGAAACGAGATCGGTCGTGAACGACAGTCGACCCGAGGCGACGTTGCTGGCCACCAGATGGTCGAGGCCGGGTTCGAAGATCGGAATACGGCCCTGCATCAGCGCGTCGATCTTGCTCTCATCCTTGTCGAGACAGACGACGTCGTGACCGAAATCCGCAAAACACACACCGGAAACGAGGCCTACATAACCGGCGCCGATCATTGTGATTTTCATAGGCTCTTTCCTTTGTTGTCTGGCGAGCTCTTGTCCGCGAACGCGGAAACCATGCTGGTTTGCACGTATCTATGCCTGCGAGGCCGAGGATCCGGCTTTCCCGCCAACATTGTAGTATTCCTCATACCAGGCGGCAAAGCGCGCCACGCCTTCTTCCACCGGGATTGAGGGTCTGAAATCTGTCAATGCCTCCAGAAGATCAGGGGAGGCATAGGTGCGCGGCACGTCGCCCTGCTGCATCGGCAGCATGTTGCGCAGTGCCGGCTTGCCGACGGCCTTCTCGACCGTTTCGACGAACGTCATCAGTTCGACCGGCTGGCCGCCGCCGACGTTGACGACACGGAACGGTCCTTGGCGCGAAAGCGTGTCCTCGGCCTTCTCGGATGGCACGCGGTTCTCTTCTGCCGGTGCCACGTGCGAGAGCCTGAGGATGCCTTCGACGAGGTCGTCGATATAGGTGAAGTCGCGGCTCATGCGGCCTTCGCCATAGATGTCGATCGGCTGTCCCTTGTGGATGGCGTCGACGAACTTGAACAGCGCCATATCGGGCCGCCCCCAGGGGCCATAGACCGTGAAGAAGCGGAAGGCGGTGGTTGGAACCTTGTAGAGATGGGCATAGCTATGCGCCATCAGTTCCATCGATTTCTTGGTGGCGGCATAGAGCGTCATCGGCTCATCGGCGCGATCGGTCTCCGCAAACGGGATCTTCTCGTTGGCGCCGTAGATCGAGGACGTCGAAGCGAGCATCAGATGCTTGGGGCCGAGTTCCCGCGCCAGCTCCAGGATGTTCCACGAGCCGATGAGGTTGGAATCGACATAGGCCTTGGGATTTTCAAGGCTGTATCGGACGCCGGCCTGGGCCGCGAGGTGGATGATGACCTCGGGCTCGGCAATTTCCGCCGCATGGTTGAGCGCCGCCCGATCCTCAAGCATGCCGACGACAGCCTTGAAGCCGTTCGAACGCGCCAGGATCTCATGCCGGCGCTGCTTCAGCGTCACGTCGTAATAGGGCGTCAGGCCGTCGAAGCCGACCACGAAATGTCCTTCGTCGATCAATCGCTTGGCGAGATGAAAGCCGATGAAGCCCGCGGTGCCGGTGATGAGGTAGCGCACGACCATGTCCCCAGATTGTGTTGTCAGGGCGTTCTTACGAAGAAAGCCGGGCAATGGAAAGTCGAAACCATCACTCCGACGGTTGGTCCAGCCCCTGCTGCAGGGCGGAGAGGACCGACATCGCGTGCCCCGCATATTGGCTGATCCAGCGGTCGTGAATGGCTTGGATCGGCAAAGCGTTCAGGTGGTTCCAGCGCTCGCGGCCCTCGCGGCGAACGAGCACGAGTTCGGCCTCTTCCAGCACCTTCAGATGCTGCATGACGGTGCAGCGATCGAGATTGTCGAATTGTTCGCAGAGCATGCCCGTCGTCTGCGGCGCGTGTTTCATGGCGTCGAGCATCTGGCGGCGCAGGCCGTTGGCCAAAGCTTTGAAAACGATGTCGTCTTTCGATACGGTTGACATGTTATGTTTTTATAACATATTCTGTTTGAGCTCAATAGGAGGAACATCAGATGCCCTTCGAATTCCGTGTGAATGGACGGATCGATCGCCCGGTCGCCCAGGTCTTCGATGCCGTCGTCAATCCGGATCAGCTCAGTCGCTATTTCGTCACCCTTGGCGGCATCAGCGGGCCGTTGGTCACCGGCGCTACGGTCAAATGGTGGGGGGAAGTGCCGGTCCAGGTCGAGGCGGTTGAGCAGAACGAGAGGATCGTTTTTCGCTGGGACGCCATGGTCGCCAAGGGCGAGGAGCCCTACCAGACCCGCGTGGAGATGCGTTTCCAGTCGCTGGATGACGGCGCCACTATGGTGACGATCGCCGAAAAGGGATGGCGCGAGAACGAGCAGGGGCAGAAGGGGTCTTATGTCAACTGCGAAGGCTGGTCGCAGATGCTTGCCTGCATGAAGGCCTGGCTCGAATACGGCATCAACCTGCGCCAGGGCTATTACCTCAGCGAACTCTCAGGCAAGCCGGCACTCGAGCCGCAAGCCTGAGCCAGCCGGCGCCCGGCATCCCGCTCCGAATGCGGGCGCGAAATTATCGGCAATCGAAACACAAACAATGAGCCGCGTCGGCAGGCGCCGGGCGGCAATAGGAGATTGCGTCATGACGAAAATTACAGGCGGCATCAATATCGCGGTGAAGGTTCCCTCGCATCAATACGAGGCAGTCGTCGCCTTCTATCGCGACACGGTCGGCCTCGAACCCATCGAAGAAAAGCTGCCGGCCATCGGCTTCAAGCTTGGGCCCAACCAACTCTGGATCGACGAGGCGCCGAACTACAGCCAGGCCGAGGTCTGGCTCGAACTCTTTACCGATGACCATGTGGGCGCGCTTGATCATCTCGCTGCCAGGGGCGTTGTGCGCTGTGATGCGGTGGAAGATCTCGGGGAAGGATTTCGCGGCGGCTGGATCATGAACCCGGCCAATATCGTGCACATGGTGCGGACACCGGACGCCTGGTAGGCGGCCGGCAGCCCGGGTAACGTCAATAGGCCGGGGGAAGGCCGCCATTGGCGACCGATGCCATTGGCACGCCCGCAGCCGGCTCGGTCATCGGCGGTTCCGCCTGCAGCACGACGACGCGCGAATCGAGCGGCACACGGCTGTAGAGATCGATGATATCTGGGTTGAAGAGACGGATGCAGCCGCTCGAGACGGCTTTGCCGACCGACCAGGCCTCGGTCGTGCCGTGGATGCGGAACAGCGTGTCGCGGCTGCCCTGGAAGAGATAGAGCGCGCGCGGCCCGAGCGGGTTGCGCACGCCCGGCTCCATGCCGCCGGCAAGCGGGCCGTAGCGCTCCGGCTCACGTTCGACCATGCTTTGTGTCGGCGTCCAGCGCGGCCATTCGGCTTTGCGCGCAATGCGGGCCTCACCCTCGAATTCCAGGCCGGCCTTGCCGACGCCGATGCCGTAGCGCATCGCCATGCCGCCATCCTGGACGAGGTAGAGGAAGCGGTTCTGGGTATCGATCACGATCGTGCCCGGCGGCTCGTGCGTCTGGTAGGCGACCTGCTGGCGGAGATAACGCTTGTCGACCTTGCTGATGTCGATCGCATCCAGCGGGAACTTTTCGTTGGGCAGCGGCCCGTACATCGCCACATAGTATGGATCCGGTCCCTTCGGTTTGGCCGGCCCCGACGTGGTGACGCAACTGGCGAGCGTCGAGGTGGCGAGAAGAAGGGCGAAGAGCTGCGCCAGGCGACCGGCGCTGTTCCGGGACACACACATAATGAAATTTATTATCCTGCTGATTGTCATTTTGGGCGGGAGGCACGGCTTTTGCCGCTCTTCCGTTCTAATGTCAAAGACGGCGTCGGGGCGGCGACAGCATGTCGCAAATGAGGCAACCAGTGAGTGTGGCCGAAAGGCGACAATCGGCCGTGTCACGCTGGCTATCGCAACTTCGCTTGATCCGCTTTCGACCGCGGGTGTATGCCATATCCATGCAATGGAGCGATCAGGCCATTATTCTCGGCATACGACGGCACGGCGAAAGCTCTGCCATCGTGGAGGTCATGAGCGCCACCCACGGCCGGCATCTCGGCATGGTGCGCTCGGGCCGCTCGCGCATCATGCAGCCGGTGTTGCAGCCGGGCAATTCGGTGGAAGTCACCTGGCGCGCGCGGCTTGACGAGCATATGGGCGAATTCCGCATCGAGCCGGTGGAGCTGCGGGCCGCGCGGCTGATGGAAACGGCAACCTCGGTCTATGGCATTCAGGCGCTCGGAGCACTCCTGCGGCTGCTGCCTGAGCGTGACCCGCATCCGCATCTCTACGAGGCGCTCACCGTCATCGTCGATCATCTCGCCGATCCGGCCGATGCCGGAGAATTGTTCGTGCGCTTCGAGCTCGCGGTTCTCAACGATCTCGGCTTCGGGCTCGATCTGACGGAATGTGTGGCAACCGGCGCCCGCACCGAGCTTGTCTATGTGTCGCCGAAATCGGGCAGGGCGGTTTGCCGCTCGGCCGGGGAGCGTTATGCGGACCGCATGCTGGCGCTGCCGGATTTCCTTTCCGCCGAAGCGCGCCGAGCTGCCGATCACGACAGCCTTGCCGCCGCTTTCCGCCTGACCGCCTTCTTCCTCCACCGCCATGTCTATGAGCCGCGCGGCCTCGACGTTTCTTCCGCGCGCGACGGCTTCGTCCATGCGGCACTCAAAGCGCTGAAAGCGCAATCCTCAGTCGCCTGATCCCCAGGAGTTATCAATGTATCAAGAACTTTATCCCGGCATGTCCGTATCCGGTATCGGCGTGCT
Source organism: Ensifer sp. 22460 (assembly GCF_052044935.1). NCBI lineage: Bacteria > Pseudomonadati > Pseudomonadota > Alphaproteobacteria > Hyphomicrobiales > Rhizobiaceae > Ensifer > Ensifer sp. 22460. The sequence goes on along the minus strand of NZ_JBQENZ010000004.1, from coordinate 299,473 downwards.
GTCGCTCGACCGCGTCGCCCGCGACGGCGGTCTCAAGGCGATGCAGGACTTGCTGAGCGGCGAGCTGCCGGCGCCGCCGATGTCGAAGACACTGAAGTTCGGACTGAGCGAAGTCGAAGACGGCCGGGTGGTCTTCAAGGGATTTCCGACCGAGGAACATCTCAATCCGCTCGGCACGGTGCATGGCGGATGGACGGCGACGATCATGGACTCGGCGCTCGGCTGCGCGGTTTTCACCACGGTGAAACCCGGCGAGGCCTATACGACTGTCGAATTCAAGGTCAACCTCGTCCGGCCGTTGCTGCCGGGCATGGGCGAGGTTTTCTGCGAGGGGCGCATCGTGCATCGCGGCCGAACGATTGCGACTTCGGAAGCCTGGCTTCGCGATGGAAACGGCAAGCTGCTGGCCCACGGCACCGAAACCTGCGCGATCTTCCCGATCGACAATCTGCGGCGTTAAAAGCAATTTCAGGAAAAGTGCGAAGCGGTTTTCCGTCCGGAATTGCGTCGCTTCAAATACAATTTCAGGAAAAGTGCGAAGCGGTTTCCGTCCGGAATTGCGGCGTGAAAACAACTCCAGAAACAAACGCCGCGCGACAGTGCGCGGCGTTCTTCTTTGCGATCGCAGCTCTTGTCAGCCGATACGGCCGCCGCCCTGCTTGGTCACCGCAACGACGGCCGGGCGCACCGGCATATCGTCCTTGAAATCAGGCCAGCGGGTCGCCGGCGTCTCGTAGGTGGCAAGACCGGCGTCGCCCGGATGCTGGACGGCCAGGAAGAAGGTGTCCGACGTCGGGTTGAAGCACGGGCCGCACATTTCCGCGCCAACCGGCACGCGGAAGAAGAGCTTCGACGTGCCGCGGGCACTGCCGTCCGTGTCGATCGCCCAGATGCCGTCGGTCCGGCCGGTTTCCTTCTGGTTGTTGCCGTCGGTCGAAACCCAGAGGCGGCCGTCGGTGTCGATGGCGCAGTTGTCGGGCATGCCAAACCAGCCGTTCTTGGTGGTCGCCGTCGAGAACGAAGCGCCGACCTCGGCAACAGCAGGATCGCCGCACTTCAGCAGCACGTCCCAGCGGCTCTTGAGCGACGCGAAGTCGCCGTCGGTTTCGGTGATCTCGACGATGTGGCCAAAAGCGTTCTTGGCGCGCGGGTTGGCGGCGTCGACTTCTTCTGCCTTGCGCTTGGTGTTGTTGGTCAGCATCACGTAGACCTTGCCCGTCCTAGGGTTCGGCTGAACGTCCTCCGGGCGATCCATCTTGGTGGCACCGAGCGCGTCGGCGGCGAAGCGGGTGTTGATCAGCACGTCCGCCTGCGAGGCGAAGCCGTTGGCTTCGGTCAGCGGGCCTTCGCCGTGGGTAAGCGGCATCCAGGTGACGGTGCCGTCCTCGTCGAACTTGGCGACATAGAGCGTGCCTTCGTCGAAGAGGTCCATGTTGGCGGCGCGATCATCAGGGTTGAAGGTGCCCTTGGTCACGAACTTGTAGACGTAGTCGTAACGTTCGTCGTCGCCGGAATAGAGCACGACGCGCCCGTCCTTGTTGACAATCGATTCACAGCCTTCGTGCTTGTAGCGGCCGAGTGCGGTGCGCTTCTTCGGTACCGAGGTCGGATCCAGCGCGTCGACCTCGACGATCCAGCCGAAGCGATTGGCTTCGTTCGGTTCCTTGGAGACGTCGAAACGGTCGTAGAAGGAGGCCCATTCGTACTGGCCGCCCGGTGCGCCCAGGCGCTTGAGCTGCTTGTACTCCGGGTGGTCTTCGGCGAGCTCGCCGCCGAAATAGCCGTTGAAGTTTTCTTCGGCCATCATGTAGGTGCCCCAGGCGGTGACCCCGCCGGCGCAATTGTTGATCGTGCCGAACACCTTCTTTCCCGTCGGGTCGGACGGCGTCTTCAGGCGGTCATGACCGGCGGCCGGCCCGGTGATCTGCATCTCGGTGTTGACCGTGATGCGGCGATTGTTCTTGCCGTCGAGAACCGGCTGCCACTTGCCGTCGACCTTGCGGATCTCGATGATCGTGCCGCCATGGGCGGCCATTTCGATGTCGACCAGTTTCTTGGTGTACTCACCGAGAACGACCTTCTCTTCCTCGACTTCCTTGCCGTCCTTCGTCACCTTTTCCTTCACGACGCTGGCGAAGGCCGGGAACATCAGCTCGGCATTGGTATATTCGTGGTTGACGACCAGGAGGCCATGGTCGGCGCTGCCCTCAAGCGGAATGAAGCCGACATAGTCGTTGTTGTAGCCGAACAGCTTTTCCTGGGCGGCGGCCGTCTGGTTCTTCGGGTCGAACTCCGGGCTATCCGCGAAGATCTTGTCGCCCCAGCGCAGCAGGATGTCGGCATCATAACCTTCGGCGACATGGTGCTTCTCGTCGACGCCGGCTTCGATCTCGGTGAAGTCGAAGCGCGAACCTTCCTCGGCGCGTGCTTCTTCTGCAGTCAGGAGAGCCAGTGGGCTGACCGTCGTCGAAATCGCGGCAACGGCGAGCGAGCCGCCGATGAACGAGCGGCGCGAGAAACGGCGATGGATGATGTCGCCCATCGTCGGGTTGGTGGAACAGTTGTGGCCAATGTCTTCCAGCTCTTCCCTGCGTTCCGTCAGCGTCTTGAATTCGGTCTCTTCCGTCTGGCCGAGATGCTTGTCCATGATCGGGTCTCCTGGTTGAACGATGGAAACCACCGCGCCGAGACAGCGGTGTTCATCCGCCTGTATCAGTTGCTCGGTGACAGTTCTGCGACAATTCCGTGAAGAGATTACAGTGCTCGGCCGTCTATTGCATGTTTCCTTGAATCGTCACCGATTTAAGGAAACATGCCGCAATGCTGAGTGCTACAGCGACCTTTGTGCGTCTGATAAGACGCGCGGCGCTGTAGAGATTTGGCGAGCGTACAAAAGTTTGTATGGTTGCGCCGAGCACGCCGGTGCGACCGTCAGGGGAATACATGTTCGAACTCTTTGCTTTTCTTGCCTTTATCCTCGCTCTTTCCGCCTTTGCCGGCGGTCGCAAGACGGCCGAGCGGCTGGGGGCCGAAATCGCCGCGCTGAAGGCGGAGGTCGCGAGGCTGAAGACCTCGTCGGGCGAAGGCGTTCAGGCCGAAGCGACGACCGAAGACCTCGCCGCCGCGCCCGAATTGCCGGTGGAACCGGACACGGTCGAGGAGGCTGCGATCGGCTTGACCGCCGGCGCGCGCGAGGGTGCCCGGATCTTCGGCGACGCGGAGAACGCGGCGGAAGACATCGAGGGTGGCGAGACCATTGCCGCCAGCACCGAAACGCCACAGCCGGTTCCGGCTGCGGCCCGTCAGACCGAAAGCCTGGAAAGCCGCCTCGGCGCGCGTTGGGCGGTCTGGGTCGGTGGCATTGCGCTCGCGCTCGGCGGCGTCTTCATGGTCAAGTATTCGATTGATGCCGGCCTCCTGAGCCCGGCGGTTCGCCTGACGCTTGCCGCCCTGTTCGGTCTCTTGCTGATGGCAGCAGGGGAGGTCATTCGCAGGCGCGCGGTGCCTGTCATCGCCAATGAGTTCCAAAATGCGATGATCCCCGGCATCCTGACGGCGGCCGGCGCCGTCACCCTGTTCGGTGTCGCCTATGCCGCCTATGGCATCTACGGCTATATCGGCACGGGCGCGGCATTCGTTCTGCTGGCCGCGATCTCGCTGGCGACCGTTGGTCTGTCGCTGCTGCATGGGCAGGCGCTCGCCGGCCTCGGCCTGCTTGCCTCGCTCGCAACCCCGGCACTCGTCTCGAGCGACGAACCGCGCCCCTGGGTCCTCTTCGGTTTCCTCTCGGTAGTCTGGCTTGCGACTTTGCTCGCGTCGCGGCTGCGGACTTGGACGGTAGTGCCGACCCTTGCCAACGTCGGCATCGGGCTTTGGGGGCTTGCCTATATCACTGCGGCCTCGCCATTCGAACCGCTGCCGGTCGCCTTTGCGCTGTTGGTGATGATCGTCGGCATCGGCCTCGTCTGGCCAGGTGCTACGGAAGCTGCACCCGCGCCCGAAGTCCCTGAGGGTGCGCAGCGACGCGGTGCCATTGCCGGACCATGGGAAAGGCTGTTTATCCCGCCGCATGCGGCAATCTCCATTTCCGCGGCCATCGCCGCCACGGTGCTTGCGCTCCTTCTGATCAGCCCGGCGGTTTCCGCGGCGACGTATCCGGTGACGGAGTTTGCCGTTGTCATTGCTGTCCTCGCTGCCTTGGGAGCCTGGCGAGCGACGGCGGTCTATCCCGCCGTACTTTCCGCCGTCGGCGCAGTCGCCGGCGTCTGGAGCCTGACGGCGCTGAGTGGCGTGCTCGCCTATCTCGATCCCTCGCTTGCCGACGCTCTGCCGACGATCGTGCTGCCTGGCCGCACCGCCATGATCACGGCAATGCTGCTTGCGGCGCTGTTCGTGTTGCTCGGCGGCTTCGTGCTATCGCGCCGCCTCGTCACCCATCCGCATTATTCGACCCTTTGGGCCGGCATCGCCGCGGTTGTCCCGATCGCCCTGACGGCGATGTCGTTCCTGATGACCGGCAACTATGCCTTCGATCTGCCGCACGGCCTGTTCTCGCTCTTCGCCGGAGCCGCGCTGCTCGCGTTAGTGGACTGGCTTTACCGCCGCGGCGGCGAGGCGGAGGCGCGCGATATCACGGCTGGATTACTGGTCGCCGGTTCGTTCGCGTTCTTTGTCCTTGCCCTTCATGCCTGGACCGATGGGCTCGTCACCACACTTGCGATTGCCGTGCTCGGAACAGCCTATGCGCTCGCGACACGCATCCGCACCTGGCCGATCCTGCCCTGGATGACCGGTGCTGCGGCTGTGGTCGTTCTCGGGCGCATCGCCTGGGAGCCGACGATCGTCGGTGCTGGCAATCTCGGCACCACGCCTGTCTTCAACGCGCTCCTGCCGGGCTACGGCATTCCCGCCGCGCTCCTCGCCGGCTCCGCCTATTTCCTGAGATCCTGGTCGAACACACGGGTACGCAACCTCCTGCAGGCGCTCGCCAGTCTCTTCGTGCTCTTGACGCTCGCGATCCTCGTGCGTCACGCGATGAACGGCGGCGTGCTCGACAGCGCTGTGCCGACGCTCGGCGAGCAGTCGATCTACACGCTGCTGGCGATCGGCGCCTCGGCGATCTTCATGAGCCTCGACATGAAGTCGCCGAGCCCGGTCTTCCGCTATGGCGGCATGGGCCTCGGCGTACTTTCGATGTTGTCGGTGCTTTCGGCGCATCTCCTCGGCCTCAACCCTTACTTCAGCGGCGAGCTTCTCGGTCATATCCCGTTCTTCGATCTCCTGCTGATCGGCTATCTGCTACCGGGGCTCGGCTATGCGGGGCTGGCCTGGTATGCGCGTGACAAGCGGCCGTTGCCCTATGTCATGGCGCTTGCGGTCAGCGGCGCTGTGCTGGCCTTCGCCTGGGCGAGCCTCACGGTCCGCCGTGCATGGCAGGGGGAAAACATCGCGGATTGGAAGGGTTTCCTGCAGGGGGAGACCTACACCTATTCGGTTGTCTGGCTGCTGCTGGGCGTGTTGCTGCTCGTGCTCGGTTCGCGTTTCCATGCCAAGAGCATTCGCATCGCTTCGGCCGTTCTCGTCTTCGTCGCTGTCCTGAAGGTGTTCCTGATCGACATGTCCAACCTCGAAGGTTTCCTGCGGGCCCTGTCCTTCATCGGCCTTGGCGGGGTATTGATCGGGATAGGGCTCTTCTATCAGAAGATCCTGTCCGGTGTCGGCGTCGCATCGACGGCGCCGACAGATCCTGCCGAACAGCAATAGGACGTCATGACACATATTTCGAAACTGGCGGCAGCCTTCGCGCCGCATGAGGATCTCGCCGCGGTGCTGCTGCCGCATGCCTTTGCCGCCGATGACGGCTCGCATGATGCCGCGCATCTGATCCGCGTCTGGAAGAATGCTGCGCGCATCCACGCGGAGGAGGGCGGCGATACGCGTTCGCTCGCCGCCGCCGTCCTGCTCCATGATTGCGTCTCGGTCGAGAAGAACTCGCCCTTGCGCACCCAGGCATCACGTCTGGCGGCGGAGAAGGCGACCGGCATTCTGCAGGAACTCGGCTGGGGTACGGGAGAGACCGGCGCCGTGGCGCACGCCATCCTGACCCACAGCTTCTCCGCCAACATTGCACCGGAGACGCTGGAGGCGAGGATTCTTCAGGATGCCGACCGGCTGGATGCGATCGGTATGGTCGGCGCCGCCCGCTGCTTCTATATCGCCGGGCGCATGGGCAGCGGTCTCTATGACCCGCTCGATCCGCTGGCGGAGGCAAGGGAACTCGATGACAAGGCGTTCGCCATCGATCATTTCGAGACCAAGCTGTTCCGGTTGGCCGATGGCTTCAAGACCGAAGCTGGCCGCCGATTGGCGGCGGAGCGCGAGGAGCGCCTGCGCGACGTGCTTGCCATGATGCTCGATGAAATCTAATTCTTTCAAGATATTGCCGCTATCCCGTGAATCGGATCGTCAGGCGCTTGAATCTATTTTTGAACATGAAGGAATTGTCCATGAAGGTGACCGGCCTCAACATTCATCCGCTGAAAAGCGGCCGCGCCATCGCCCGTGAGACGGTCACCATCAATCTCGATGGCGTCGAGGGCGACCGGCGCTTCATGCTGATCGAGCCCGACGGACGCTTCATCACCCAGCGCGAATTGCAGGCGCTGGCGAAGGTCGAAGCCAGCCACATCGATGGCGGCGTGCATCTTAGGATGGGCGACAGGGAAACTTCGGTACGCTTTGATCCGGATCGCCGACTGAACGTCCAGGTCTGGGGCAGCGAAGTCGATGCCGCCGTTTCCGACGATGCGGCGGATGAGACGCTGTCGGCATGGTTCGGCCGCCCGGTCAAGCTTGCCCACATGGACGCCTCGGCCGAGCGCTTGGTCGGTGCCGATTGGGCCGGCACCGCAGCGCCTGTCGGCTTTGCCGATGGGTTCCCGATCCTGATCACGACGACCGGCTCGCTCGCCGATCTCAACCGGAGCCTCGCCGAAAAGGGCCAGGAACCCGTCGGCATGGACCGCTTCCGCACCAACATCCTCGTCGATTGCGACGACGCCTGGGATGAGGACTTCTGGGAAAGCGTCGAAATCGGCGGCATCCGGTTCGATCTCGTCAAGCCCTGCGCCCGCTGCATCATGACGACGCAGGATCAGATCACCGGCGAGCGCATCGGCGGCAATCCGATCCAGGGGCTGGCCGAGAAACGTATGTCGTCTGATCGGCGCGTGCCCGGCGTGCTCTTCGGCTGGAACGCGGTGCCGCGCAGCGAAGGCACCCTGAAGCTTGGCGATGAGGTCAAGGTCACCAGCCGGCGCGGTGAACGCTGGCCGATGAAGGTGCGTGCTTCGGCTTAAGTCGGACGCAACTCCGGACGGAAAGTCGTTTCACATTCTTCTCGGAATTGCTCCGGGCGGTATCACGTCCAGGGCGTGATGCCGAGAAGCTTGGCGCCGAGATCCGAGAGGCTGGCGGGGGAGGCATTGTGCTTTTCCCATTGGCGCGGGTCGCCGGGAAAGGCGTCACGCTTGGGGTGGTCGAGTTCCCGCCACAGCCGCACCCGCTCCTCGCGCTCGGCGACATTGTCCCATTCGGCCGGATGCATCGAGATATATTGCGCCATCCGCACACGGTCGTCGGAGTGGTTGGGGCGCACACCATGGGCGAGCAGGCTGTTGAAAATCATCAGGTCACCCGCCGCCATCTCGATGTTGACGGTCGAGAGGCCTGTCATGTCGGGGTGCATCGGGTCGCGGTCGGCCGGCTGGGTCCTCTCCCAGCTTTCGAAATTTTCGAAGAGTGCCGGCACGCATTGGAAGCCGCCGACGTCGCCATCCTGCTTCTTCAGGCTCAGCACGCCCTGAACGCCGATCGGCAGCGGCCGGACCGAGGTGTCGACATCCCAATGGATGAATCCGTCAGGATTGCCCTTCACCTTCTTCGGCGGATTGAGGTTGGCGCGGTCGATCGTCACCCACAGATCCTCTCGATCCCAGATGTCGACGAAGGCGCCGTAGATGCGCGGCTCCTGCCGGTTGTCCCAGAGATACTGGTGATTGTAGATCTCCAGCATGCCGGTGTTGTTGAGTTCCTTCATCTTGTGCTCGCGCCGCTGCGGCGCATACCAGGTCGAAGGATCGCTCGGATCCTTCTCGTCGAAGCGCCAGAGCAGATCGACGAGGCGCTCGACATTGGCCGGCGGCACCGCCTGTCTCACGATGACGTAGCCCTTGCTGACCCAATGCTGCCAGTCCGTTTCCGAAAGCACGCGCAGCGGCAGCCGCTTCTTGATGTCCTTCAGTTGTACCTCGAGGTTGGCAGCCGTGGGGTGGCTGTCTCTGAGCGCCTGCATGAATGTCTCCTCGCCTTGAATGTTCGATTGGTCGATGGAGAAAGCCTAGCCTTCCGGTCGAGGCCATGTTGCACGAAGCATGCCAAGATTGATACTATTCTGGCATCGTGAGCCGAAGGCATGCAACATGAAGGCTGTTTTGCAGAAAATACCGCGGGCGACCAATGCTTCGTCGATCCTGCTCGACCGCCGCCTCGACGTCGCCATTCCGTTCCAATGGCACCATCATCCGGAGTTCGAACTGACGCTGACGCTCAACTCGCGCGGCCAGCGCTTCATCGGCGACCATATCGGCGCCTATGACGACGGCGATCTCGTGCTCGTCGGTTCCAACCTGCCGCACACCTGGCATTCCTCCGGCAAGATTGACGATGCCGAACCGCACGTGGCGCTGGTGCTCTGGTTTCATCCGGAATGGGTGGAGCGTCTGGAAGAGGGCTTCGTCGAGCTCACCGGCGTCAAGGCGATGTTCGAGCGATCCGCCCCAGGCTTGCAGTTCACTCCGGAAGTTGCCGCCCGCGTGCGTCCGCTATTCGAAGGGTTGCGCCGGCTGGCGCCGGAGGAACGGCTGCCGGATGTCCTGTCGCTGCTGACGATCCTGGCGCGCGAGCAACAGGTGGCACCGCTGTCGAGCCGTGTCGTCACGCCATCGGGCCGATCGGTCGATCGTGGACGCCTCGACCGTGTGCTCGACCATATCCATCTGCACTACGCCGAGAACCCATCGATGGAGGAACTCGCTGACCTTGCCGCCCTCAGCCTTTCCGGTTTGCATCGCCTGTTCCTGCGCCACCTCAACATGCCGGTCTCGGAGTATCTGATGCGGTTGAGGATTGGCGAAGCCTGCGCGCTGCTCAGCGGCTCTGGACGATCGATCGCCCATATCGCCGAAGCAGTGGGCTATCGCTCGATCGCCAACTTCAATCGGCAGTTCAAGGCGGCGAAGGCCATGACGCCCAGGGAGTTTCGCAACCGGTTCCGCAGCGCCGCTTGAAAGAGGAGTCTTGGCGGCATCAATTTCGGTGATCGCGGCGTCAATATAATTGGCTTTTATCTGTTTTAGCCGCCGCCTAGGATGCCGCTCCATCAATCGGAGATATTTCATGTCCGCTGTTTCCGGAGCATCCGCACCGTCCCATGCTCGTCAGGAGATGCCCTGGCTGATCATTGCGGCCGGCTCGATCGTTGCGATGCTCACCTTCGGCCCACGCTCGGCGATGGGCTTCTTCCAGTTGCCGATGCTCGCCGATACCGGCTGGGATCGGACGACTTTCGGCCTCGCCATGGCCTTGCAAAACCTCTGCTGGGGCTTGAGCCAGCCGTTCTTCGGCGCGATCGCCGACCGGTTCGGCACTTGGCGGGTGCTTGCCATGTCTGGCCTTCTCTATGCTGCGGGCCTCATCATCATGGCCTTTGCCAATGCGCCGATCTGGCTGCATATCGGTGGCGGCGTGCTCGTCGGCATGGCGGTCGGCTCCGGCTCCTTCGGCATTCTCCTGTCGGCCTTTGCCCGCAACGTCACGCCGCATCAGCGGTCGCTCGCCTTCGGCATCTGCACGGCGGCGGGCTCTGCCGGTATGTTCCTGTTCGCGCCGTTGAGCCAGGGGCTGATCTCCGCCTATGGCTGGTCGGACAGCCTCGTCTATCTCGGCGTCCTCATGCTGCTGGTGCCGTTCTTCGCGATTCCACTGCGTGGCAATGCCTCCTCCGGTCGCCAGAGCGAGGCGCAATACAAGCAGTCGATCGGCGAGGCGCTGAAGGAGGCGCTTGGCCACAAGAGCTACTTGCTTCTCGTCTCCGGTTTCTTCGTCTGTGGCTATCAGGTCGCCTTCATCACTGCGCATTTTCCGGCCTATATCGGCGATATCGGCATCGACGCGCGCTATGCGGTGATCGCGCTGGCGCTGATCGGCTTCTTCAACATCATCGGCTCGCTGTCTGCGGGTTTCATCGCCCAGCACTACTCGAAGCCCTACTTTCTGGCGCTGATCTATATCGCCCGCTCGGTGGCGGTGACCGCCTTCCTGCTGCTGCCGCAGACGCCGGTCTCCGTCGTCATCTTCGCGATCGTCATGGGCCTGCTCTGGCTTTCGACCGTGCCGCCGACCAACGCGCTGGTCGCGATCATGTTCGGCACGCGGCATCTGGGTCTGCTCGGCGGCATCGTTTTCCTCTCGCACCAGGTGGGTTCGTTCCTGGGTGTATGGATGGGCGGTTACCTCTACGACCACTTCGGTTCCTACGATCCGGTGTGGTGGCTCGGAGTGGTGCTCGGTATCTTCGCGGCGATCGTCCATTGGCCGATCGAGGAGAAGAGCGTGGTGCGGCCGGCGATGGCCTGACCGCATGTGCAAACTGGGGCGCTGCGAAAAACAGCGCTCCATTCTTGAATTCTGTCACAAAACTTTCTAAATCAACCCATGCGGCTTTGCCGCTTTTGTTTTGGTTCAATTATGCTCAGATTGAGCATAATTGAAAAAGCTGCCCGGGAAGAGGGCGGAGAGGAGATCTCGATGACGCGCGTTGTTTCCCGCAAAGAGGCGGTGGCGAACCCGGTTCTTGTCAGCGCTGCCCAGCGCTTTGGTGTCATCGAAAGACCCGAACTTGCCTTCACGCCAGCGGTCGCACGCGAGACGGAACATCTCTACGAGAAGGTGAAGGACTTTATCCCGGCGATCGAGTGGCCGGTCTATGCGCCCTATGTGCACGCCATCAACCGGCTGAAGAAGGAGCGCAATGCCGTCATCCTCGCGCATAACTATCAGACGCCCGACATCTTCCACTGCGTCGCCGATATCGTCGGCGACTCGCTGCAGCTTGCCCGTGACGCCAGCAAAGTCGATGCCGAGATCATCATCCAGTGCGGCGTGCACTTCATGGCCGAAACGTCGAAGCTGTTGAGCCCGGAAAAGACGGTTCTGATCCCGGACGGTAAAGCCGGCTGCTCCTTGTCGGAATCGATCACCGGCGCCGATGTGCGCCTTCTGAAGCAGCGTTACCCCGGCGTTCCTGTCGTCACCTACGTCAACACCTCCGCCGACGTGAAGGCCGAGACCGATATCTGCTGCACCTCGTCCAACGTGCTTGACGTCGTCGAGAGCCTGGAATCCGACACGGTGCTCTGCATCCCCGACGAATATCTGGCGATGAATGTCGCGCGCCAGACCAACAAGAAGATCGTGACCTGGAAGGGCCACTGCGAAGTGCATGAGCGCTTCACCGCTGCCGAGCTGCTCGCTTACAAGGAAGCCAATCCGGGCATCGAGATCATCGGCCATCCGGAATGCCACCCGGATGTGATCGCCGTTTGCGATTTCGCCGGTTCGACGTCGGGCATGATCAACTATGTCAAGGACAACCGCCCGTCGAAGGTGCTGCTCGTCACCGAATGCTCGATGGCATCGAACATCCAGGCCGAGATCGAGGGCGTCGAGTTCGTCAAGCCCTGCAACCTCTGTCCGCACATGAAGCGCATCACGCTGCCGAAGATCCTCGACAGCCTGCTCAACATGACGGAGGAGGTTCTCGTCGATCCGGCGATCGCCGCCCGCGCCCGCCTTGCGGTCGAACGCATGGTGAACCTCAAGCAGTAGCAATTCCGCCTGGCGGTTCGCCCGGCCTACAGCGCCGCGCGCCTTATCAGGCGCGCAAAGGTCGCTGTAGAATATAGAAACTCTGCATGCGCATTGGAGGAGAATGAAACATGCTGACCGACCACTTCCGCCCGCAATCCTTCAACGGGATTGACGACATCGTCATCGTCGGCGGCGGCCTGGCCGGCCTTTTCTGCGCGCTGAAGCTGAGCCCGAGGCCGGTGACGATCCTGGCTGCCGCGCCCATCGGCCACGGCGCCTCGTCGGCCTGGGCTCAAGGGGGCATCGCCGCGGCCATGAGCCCGGGCGATACCTTCGAGAAACACGTTGCCGACACGCTCGCCGCCGGCGCCGGCATCGTCGACGAGAAGATGACGCGCATGATGGTCGCCGAAGGCCCGGCGCGCATTCACGATCTTCTGGAATATGGCGTGCCCTTCGATCGCGACCTCGAAGGCAAGCTGCTGTTGTCGCGCGAGGCGGCGCATTCCGAGCGGCGCATTGTCCGGGTCAAGGGTGACATGGCCGGCAAGGCGATCATGGAAGCGTTGATTGCCGCGGTGCGCAAGACGCCGTCGATCCGCGTGATCGAGGGTTACGTCGTGGAGGAACTGGTTCGCGAGGGCCGGTTCATCTCCGGCGTCATCGCGCGGCCGGATGCCGGCCAATCGAAGAAGCGCGTCTCGTTTCCGGCGCGTGCCGTCGTACTCTGCTCCGGCGGCGTCGGTCATCTCTATGCGGTCACCACCAACCCTTGGGAAGCCTGCGGGCAGGGAGTCGGCATGGCAGCGCGCGCCGGCGCGATCATCGCCGATCCGGAGTTCGTGCAGTTCCATCCGACCGCGATCAATATCGGCAAGGATCCGGCGCCGCTGGCGACCGAGGCGCTGCGCGGCGACGGTGCCCATCTCCTGAATGCGGCCGGCCATCGCTTCATGCTCGACATTCATCCGGACGGCGAGCTTGCGCCGCGCGACATCGTTTCGCGCGGGGTGTTTGCCGAAGTCCAGGCGGGGCGCGGTGCCTTCCTCGATTGCACCAAGGCGGTGGGCAAGCACTTCCCCGACATGTTCCCGACGGTCTATGCCTCGTGCACCGCGGCCGGCATCGATCCGGTGACCCAGCCGATCCCTGTCGTGCCCGCAGTCCACTACCATATGGGCGGCGTGCTGACGGACGCGGAAGGCCGCACGTCGATCGATGGCCTCTGGGCCGCCGGCGAAGTCACATCGACCGGCGTGCATGGCGCCAACCGCCTTGCCTCCAATTCGCTGCTCGAAGCGGTCGTCTTTGCGGCCCGCATTGCCGAAAACATCAAGGGCACGCTGCCGACGCCGCAGCTCACCGAGTGGGGCGACAATGCCGGCGAGAATGACGATCCGGTGACCGTCGAGGACAGCCCGCAGCTCAAGGTTCTGCGCCAGGTGATGAGCGATTGCGTCGGTGTGATCCGCACCCGCGAGAGCCTGCTGAAGGCAATCCGAGAGATCGAGCGGCTCGAGCGCGAAAATTCGCGCATGCGCTTCACCAACATCATCACGACAGCCAAGCTGATAACCGTCGGTGCGCTACGCCGCACGGAAAGCCGCGGCGGCCACTTCCGCGCCGATTGCCCGGCGGAGCGTCCGGAATGGCGCCGACGCACCTACCTGACGCTCGCCGAAGCCAATCGCCTTTCAAAGGAATTGGCTGAAACGGAACCGGCGTGATCCGGCACTCCGCCACTCGCATGTGACTGAAGCTCAAGGACCGCCAGCAAATGATCGCAGCCCTCCGCCCCGAACTGCCCGCACTGATGATCGAGGACCAGGTGCGCGCCGCACTGCTTGAGGATCTCGGCCGCGCCGGCGACATTACCACGCTGTCGACGATCGGACCGGAGCTGACGGCAACGGCCGGCATGAACGTCCGCGACGCGGGCGTCGTTGCCGGGCTTGATCTGGCCCGCGCCGCCTTCCGTCTGGTCGACCCGTCGATCGGTTTCGAGGCGTTGGTGGCGGATGGGGACCGGGTGGCGCCGGGCACGGCGATCGCCCGCATCTCCGGCCGTGCCCGCGGGTTGCTGTCCGCCGAGCGGGTGGGCCTGAATTTCCTTATGCATCTCTCGGGTATTGCCACCTATACGGCGAAATTCGCCGGCGAGATCGCCCATACGCGTGCGAAGGTTTGCTGTACCCGCAAGACCATCCCGGGGCTGCGCGCACTCGAGAAATTTGCCGTGCGTCTCGGCGGTGGCTCCAACCACCGCTACGGGCTCGACGACGCGGTGTTGATCAAGGATAACCACATTGCCGTTTCCGGCGGTGTCGCCAGCGCCATCCACGCGGCGCGGGCCTATTGCGGCCATCTCGTCAAGATCGAGGTCGAGGTCGATGGTCTCGATCAGATGCGCGAGGCGCTGACCGCCCAGCCCGACGTCATCCTGCTCGACAATATGGGGCCGGAGCTGCTGCGCGAAGCCGTCGCCGTCAACCAGGCATTCTGGCAGCTCTCCACCGACGCCTACGCGCTCGACGCCCGCCGCACCCGGCTCGAGGCCTCCGGCAACGTCAAGATCGATACTGTGCGCGCGATTGCCGAAAGCGGCATCGACTACATCTCGACTTCAAAGATCACCATGGCCGCTCCAACGCTCGACATTGGCCTCGATGTGGTGATCAACCGGTAACGAGCAGTTCAACCAGCGTTATCGCTGCATGATGAACGGGCAGGCGAAGCGCTCGCCGACGGTGATCTGCGTGCCGCAATCGTAGCGGCAGGTCTTGAACTGCCCGTTCGAATCCTGGCTGTTGAGATTGCAGATCGTGGTCTGAGGCTGCATGCCGCCGCCCTGCTGGTTCTTGAAGTAGTCGGGCATCTTCGGCTTCTCGTCGATACCCGACTGGGGCGAGGTTCCGAGCAGCGACGTCAGCAGGGTCAGTGCGAGCAGCATGGGCTTACCTCGGTCTTAAACGTCAGGTGGCGGGCATAGGAGAGTTCCGTCTCCACCCGCTGCACCAATCATATCATGATCCAGCAATGTAGGTGGCGTCTCGGGATGTTTTTAGACGCAGGTCCGCTTTTCAGGGATTATTGACTGCGATCATCGCCCGCCGACCTTGAGGCCCGGGGCAGGGCGCTCATCGAGGATCTGGCGGCGGAAGCGGAAGAGGGCGGCCGGGCGCCCACCGGTCGAAGACAGTGTCATGCCTGTCGGTTCCACCAGCTCCGCGCCCTCGACGAGGCGGCGGAAATTCTGCTTGTGCAGGTGGCGGCCGGAGATTGCTTCGACGGTCGCCTGCAGGTCGGTCAGCGTGAACTCCGGCGGCATCAGTTCGAAGACGACAGGGCGATATTTGAGCTTGCCGCGCAACCTCGCGATCGCTGTCGCGACGATGCGGCGATGGTCATGGCGCATCGCCTGCCCGACGGTCAGAACGTCGTGGCCGTTGCCGTGGCCGTCGAGCACAGCTTCGGGCACGAGCCCGGCCTCGTAGAGCAGCTCGTAACGCTCCAGCACACGCTCCTCGTCCCAGGGAAAATCGTCGAGACCAAATGCCAGGCGAATGCGCGCCCGGCGGCGGGCGATCCGGGCGGCCTGTTCTTCGCCGGTGGCGCCAGTCTCCCAGCGGGCAAGCCCCGGCAGGATCGCCTGATCGAGGACCGGTGGGCGGCCCTGCCGCCAGTCTTCCCAAGGCAGGTAGCCGTACCAGTCGCGCCAGTGCGCGCCGGCTTCGGCGAGCCGCTCGGTGTTTTCGGCGTCGGTCCTGGTTAGCGCCAGATAGCCGACCGAGACCATGTGTTTGCCTTCTTCGCCCGGAAGCCGCTGCCGGCCGCGATCACCGAAGGTGTAGAGCTGTTCGATATAGCCGAGTTTCAGCGCCGTGCGCTTTTCGACGCGATCGCGCAGGCTCGTCTCAAAGGTCCGATGCAGCGCCGGATCAAAGGGGCCGAAGGGCAGGCTGTCTCGCGCGTCGCCGTCGGTTTCGCTGACGGCAAGGATCCGAGGACTGCGCTGGACGACGGCGACGATCGCCGCATTGAGGCCGATTTCGACCGTCGTCGGCTGCGTTTCAGTCGGCAACGGCTGCCCCCTCGGCAAGAAGCGGCAGGACAAAGGGTGCGTTACCGTCGGTGTCCGCACCTCGGCCGATCCCGCGCACGGCGGCCATGAGCCGCCCGTTACGCTGGAGCACCGTATCACCGATCTCGATAAGCCGGCTGTTTGGCGTTGCGAAGGGCGAGGCGCGCCGCAGGCGCTGAACCAATTCTGCGTCATCCTGGTCCGGCTCGGCGGCAAGGGCCGCGATAAGCGCCGCTGCCGGCGAACGCGAAACGCCCATCCAGCAATGGACGAGCAACGGCCGCGCGCGATCCCATTCGCGCGCAAAGGCGACGATCTGCCGGACATGCTCTTCCTGCGGCGCGATGAGGTCACCGGTGCCGGCAAAGGTGATGTCGTTCATGCCGAGCGTCAGGTGCCGCGCCTTGGCGATGACCCCGGGGCGATGAAAGTCCTGGCCCTTGGCGACAAGGCTGATCATCTCGGTGCAGCCATGGCGAACGGCCATTTCGGCGATGCGGGCGAGTGGCGAAACGACGATCTCCGGCATGTCAGATTTCCGCGCGCGCCGGCAGGCGCTCTGCTTCCAGAACCTGGAACCGTTCCGTGAACAGCCGCTGCGCTTCGACGGCCGGCAAAGGATCGATCAGCAGCGTTTCGCGGGTAATGCCGCGTGGCTGGCCGAAGAACTTGCGCGCCTCTTCGACCGAGAAGCCGGCAAGCACGGTCGCTTCGAAATAGGCGGCGACGTGGTCGGCCTTCTTGATCCGATCCTTCAATTCCTTGGAGCATTGCGCCGGCAGGCCGAAGCGCAGGTGAATGGCGCTTTCCAGCCGCTTTTCCACCGACTTGTAGCCGCCGCCGACCACGGCCTTGAACGGCGAGATCATGTCACCGATCACATATTCCGGCGCATCATGCAGCAGAGCCAGCAGGCAGTCGTCGGTGCTGCATTTGTTGCTCCGGCGAAAGATGTCCTCGACCATCAGGCTGTGCTGCGCCACCGAGAAGGCGTGGTCGCCGGCCGTCTGGCCGTTCCAGCGGGCAACGCGCGCGAGCCCATGGGCGATGTCCCCGATTTCGACGTCGAGCGGCGACGGATCGAGCAGGTCCAGCCGGCGGCCGGAGAGCATGCGTTGCCAGGCGCGGGTCGACGTCACGCGCTTGCCTCGTCGGCGCTCGTCGGGAAGGTGAGCCCGGTCCATTCGGGCAGGACCATGGTCACCGGTACGTCACCGGCAAGCAACTGAACATCGTTCGCCATGGCTTCTCCCGCCTTGTCGATGCGCACGATCGCGAGTGCCGACTTGCCTTGAACCGTACCCAGCGTGCCGATGGACTTATCGTTCGCAGTAATCGTCGTTCCCGTCGGGGGAAGCGCGGTCTGCGCAGAGACGATCACGACCCGGCGGCGCGGCATGCCGCGGTGCTGCATCCGCGACACCACTTCCTGGCCGACGTAGCATCCCTTCTTGAAGGAAAGGCCGCCGTTCTTGTCGAGGAGAACATCATGCGGAAAAGCATCCTGCGCCACATAATCAGTGCCGGCACTCGCGACGCCCGCTGAGATGCGAATCCGCTCGAGTTCGTCGACGCCGGCCGTGTCGCCGGCTGCTTCGCCATAGGCGCGGAAGAGTGCGACGCCGGCTTTCTCGAAGCGGTGATCCCGGTAGGCCCCTTCAGGCGCGGCCTCGTCAAATATCACGGTGACGGCGGCGGACGCATCGATCGAAAGGTCGACCGCCGAGCGAAGCTTGTACATCGTCAGCCGCTTCAGCAGTGCTTCCGCTTGGTCGCGCGCGGTCTCCAGCCTAAGGCCGTCGCCGGCACGGGAGATCATGAAGTCGAACAGGATCTTGCCCTGCGGCGTCAGCAAGGCGCCGGGACGCGATTCATCGGGCGCCAGCGCATCGAGGTCGGTGGTGATCAATCCCTGGAGGAGATCTTCGGCGTCCTTGCCGGAGACGGCGACAATCGCGCGGTCGTCGAGGCGAACTCTGGGCATCGTTCGAATCCTGCTCGGCGGGTGGGAACCCGCTCAACCTAGAGCATTTCCAGCAAAAGTACGTAACGGTTTTGTGCCCGGAAATGCGTACAACAAACACCGATCACGTCGCGATCCGGGTCGACTCGACCTGGTACCATCGTGATCTCTTGGCGAAGAGGTAGGATGTTCGGAGAGGATCGGCAAGCTCGGTCGCCGGCGGTCAGTCGCCGGCGATGAAGAATTTCCACTTTCCGTCCGGCATGATGCCGACGCGGTAGAAGTTGTAGCTGCCGAACTCTTCCATGTCTGCAAAGTCCCCTGCGGTGACCAGGCGGAACAGATCGACCTTTTCCGGTGCCGTGAGCGTCGAGAGCTTCTTTTCCGCGAAGTAGGGCCAGACATAGGCCTCCTGCGGCGTGCCCTTGTCCACCAGCACGAAACCTGTCGACAGCACGTCGAGCAGGATCGCCAGGATTTCGACACCCTCTTGATCGCCCGAAAGTCCCTTGAGAATCGCGACCGGGTCCTCGTCGCCGGTGACGCCGGTGACCTGGGTTTGGGTCGGGCCCTTGCCGAGCAACGGGCGCAGGCGCTCGATATCGCCGGAAGCAGCCGCTTCGACGATCAGTTCACGCATCCGGGCAACAGGCGCCGGAATCTTGGAAACGTCTGTCAGAACCTCGACAGGCCCGGCCGTCTCAGGCTCTTCGGCCGCGGGGGCCTCGTCCTTGGTGGCCGTCGCTGACTTGTTGATCAGCGGATCGGGCATCGGGATTTCGAGCGGAAGCTTCTCTTCTTCGTCCGGCTCCTCCGCGACAGGTTCGGCCACAGGCGGCGCCGCCTTCTGGTCGCCGGTAGCGGGCTGTTCGGTGGGAACGGGTTGCGGCGCGCCCTGCAATTCGCTGAGAGCAAAGGCGGGGGAAAACGCTGCCGGGGTGCTCACGGCGACACCGGCCAAAAGCAGCGTGGCGAGGCGAACCGGAAGGGTCCGGTTTGCAAGATTCCGAATCATCGGGCAGTCCTGATATTACTGAAGCGTGCGCTGGGGCGAGAACTCGCCGGCGAGGACGCGTTCGCGAAGCGAATTGAGCATCGCTTCCGCACCGTCTTCGCCATGAAGCCGAACGGTTTCCCGCATGGCGAGCGCGATGGCCGCATCGGCGATGATTTCCGGCTCGATACCATCAGCCATGCCGTCCGCCCAGGCCTCGCTCTGGTGTTCCAGCGCAGCCTGCATTTTCTCGTGGACGATCATGTCATCGATGTCGGTCAGGCTTGGTTCCATCATTCGTTCCATGCGACTTCCATTGTGCAAGCGGTTCATTCTTTGGCCGTCCGGCTGAACTCCAACTGAACGGCTGTGACGGACTCGCCACTTCTTACCACTCTCTTAACGAACTTAGCAGCCTTTTCCCGAAACGACACGGGGTCGTGAGAAAAGAGGTTAATTTATTGCTAATTTCCAAAGCGGGCGACGATTTCTGACGCAAGTGTTGCGCCTTCGGCACGGTATCGCTGCTCGGCGACGATCGCCGGTCCCGTGCAGGTCGTATAAACAGAGGCAAAGGTGCGATACCCACGGTTGAAGGCGGCGGTCATCCTTTCGCGTCGTTTGATCTCGTCGGCCGTTTCCTTGTCGATCAATTCCTGCATCGAACGACGCCAGACATCCTCCGGCTCCTTGACGCAAAGGTTCCTGAGATAGTGAACGGAGCCGATGATTTCGGAAAGCCGGATCAACCTCTGGTCGTAGGGTGTGGGTTTCTCCTCCGCGACGGCAGGGGCTGCAGCCTCGGTGGTTGCCGTCTCTTTCGTCGGCGTTTTTTGCGCCGCCGCACCGGTGGCGGCTGTCAGCGCGAGGCCGGCCAGGGCAAGCCGCGCAAGGATCGGGGCAGTGATCATGGCTCCACCAAGCCGGAATTGACGGCGGTTTCAAGGCCGCGGCCGGATTCCGTGTCGATCTCCGCGAGCCTTTCCACGCATTCGCGCACGCTGTCCGGGATCGGCAAGGCAAAGATTTCGGCCGGCGTGAACCAGGCAAGACCGGCGGCGTCGTCGCTGGCAACGGCTACCGCGTCGCCACCCGCGTCGGCTCGGAAGACAGAAAGCAGGAAATGCCGTCCTTCCGATTCCTTGCCGGGCAGGTCGTAGGTTTCGAACAGCACGGGATTGCGGGCCTCTATGCCGGTCTCTTCCAACAATTCGCGAAGCGCAGTTTCAGCCGGCGTCTCTCCGGGCTCCGCCCGTCCACCGGGAAAGGCGTACATGTCGGCCGACGGCGGGTTGGCCCGCCTCACGAGCAGGTAGCGGCCGTCGCGTTCGAGAATGACCGAGGAGGCGAGTTCAGGCTTGGTCGACATCGGGAATCAAATTGCCTCAGTAACGTTGACCCATCCTACGTGAAGTGCCACATCCGTGTCATGTGCGGACGTTTTGCGTTGACGGCGACGCCGGAAGAATTGTTGGAATTATTTGCGCTGCTGGAAAGCGAAGACTTTCCGGCGCGCTTCAACATAGCGCCCACCCAGCCGATCATGGTCGTCGTTTCCGGCGAACGGGCTCAGCCCGGCAGCAATCTTCCGGAACGCAAGGCGGTCCTCGTGCGCTGGGGGTTCATGCCCGGGTGGGTCAAGGACCCGCGTGACTTTCCGCTGCTGATCAATGCCCGCGCCGAATCGGCGATTGAAAAGGCATCGTTCCGGGCGGCCATGCGACACCGGCGCGTGCTGGTGCCGGCCTCCGGCTTCTACGAGTGGCGCCGGCCGCCGAAAGGCAGCCGCGAGCCGTCGCAAGCCTATTGGGTGCGCCCGCGCAAGGGCGGGATCGTTGCCTTCGCCGGTCTGATGGAGACCTGGTCGTCGGCCGATGGCTCGGAAGTCGACACCGCCGCCATCCTGACGACGGCGGCCAATGCCTCGATCCGGCAGATCCACGACCGTATGCCCGTCGTCATTAAGCCCGAGGATTTCGCCCGCTGGCTGGACTGCAAGACGCAGGAGCCGCGCGAGATTGTCGATCTCTTCGGCCCCGTGGCGGAGGATTACTTCGAGGCGATCCCCGTTTCCGACAAAGTCAACAAGGTTGCCAATGCCGGCCCTGACATTCAGGAGGCGGTGACGCCCAAGGTCGCGCCGGACGCTCGACCCGAGAGCAAACCGGCCGAACCGGCTAACGCACAGATGTCCCTGTTCTGAGGGTCAGGCGGGCCGCTTGGTCAGCTTGGTCGCAGGCTTCACCTTTGCCTGCAGCGCGGCGGCGAGTACGGCCTTCAGGCCGAGCGGGCGATACTGTTCGATGAGATTTGCGGATTTGGCGACGTCTTTGGTCTTTGCGGCTTTCACTTGCACTCACTCCTTGATGCTTACCTGAACCGGATACATGCCGTTCTCGTCATTCAGCGCGAAAACGACGCTCCTCCCTGTTCTCCGGAGACAGGAACCGTGGTGCAGAACCAACTACACCGCGAATCTGTTTTCCGCGTGGCGCTCTCAGATAAGCCCAATCATGACAAATCCATGGCCGCCGTTTCCCTTTCGATAGCTTACTGTGCTTGCATGCGGCTGACCTCTTGACCGAGCACAGGCGACGCGCGATAAGTGAGCCTATGAAAACGGTTATCTGCATTATCTGCCGGAAGATTATTCGCTAGCGTCCCGCTGGCCTGGCCGTTTTCGTCTCCTAAAATCCAAGATGACAAACGCGCGGGCCGCCCGGGCGCCGTGTTTCGACGGTCGTATGCATATGGAGATTGGGAATGGGCGGAGCGCCGACACTAAAGCTGTACAACACGCTGACGCGGGAGAAGGTCGAGTTCCGGCCGATCGATCCCGACAACGTCCGCATGTATGTCTGCGGCCCGACGGTCTATGATTATGCCCATATCGGCAATGCCCGGCCGGTGATTGTCTTCGATGTGCTTTTCCGGCTGCTGCGCCACGTCTATGGCGCGGAGCACGTGACCTATGCCCGCAACATCACCGACGTCGACGACAAGATCAATGCGCGGGCGCTGCGCGACTATCCGACCCTGCCGCTCAATGAAGCGATCCGGCGGGTGACAGAGAAGACCGAAACGCAGTTTCTGGCGGACGCCAAATCGCTCGGCTGCCTCGATCCCGACGTGCAGCCGAGGGCGACCGACAACATCGCGCAGATGATCGAAATCATCGAAAAGCTGCTTGCCAAGGCGCATGCCTATCAGGCGGGCGGCGAGGTGCTGTTCGATACCAAGTCGATGGCCGACTACGGTCAGCTTTCAAAGCGCAACCTCGACGAACAGCAGGCCGGCGCCCGCATTGCCGTGGAAGTGCACAAGAAAAATCCCGGCGATTTCGTGCTGTGGAAGCTTTCGGCCGACAACGAGCCGGGCTGGGACAGTCCGTGGGGCAGGGGCCGTCCGGGCTGGCATATTGAGTGCTCGGCGATGAGCAGCCGTTATCTCGGAGAGGTCTTCGACATTCATGGCGGCGGGCTCGACCTCATCTTCCCGCATCATGAAAACGAGATCGCCCAGTCCCGTTGCGCCCACGGCACGCAAGTGATGGCGAATGTCTGGATGCACAACGGCTTCCTGCAGGTCGAAGGCCGCAAGATGTCGAAGTCCGAGGGCAACTTCGTCACGATCTACGAATTGCTGCACACGGAGAAGTTTGCCGGCCGCCAGTGGCCGGGCGACGTGCTGAGGCTTGCCATGCTGATGACGCATTACCGCGAACCGATCGATTTTTCGGTGAAGCGGCTGGAGGAAGCCGAACACCTGCTTTCGAAATGGCCGGTGCCGGGCGAGGCGAAGGGTGAGGCCGATCCGGCCGTCGTGGCGGCGCTCGCCGACGACCTCAACACCGTCGCGGCGGTTCAGGCGCTCCATGCGCTCGCCCAAAAGGCGGCGGCCGATCCGAAGCTGCTCGGCGCCTTCGCGGCAAGTGCTGCGCTGATCGGCGTTGTGCCTGAGGCGGTCGAACTCGACGAGGGCGTGGTACGCGACATCGACGGCCGTGTCCGCGCCCGCCTGGAACTGCTGAAGGCGAAGAATTTCGCCGAGGCCGACAAGATCCGCGACGATCTTCTCGCCCAGGGCATCCAGCTCAAGGATGGCAAGGATGCGGCAACCGGCGAGCGTGTGACGACCTGGGACATCAAACGGTGATCGCGAGCCCGGCAGCGAGTTTTGTCCGATCCCTCTGAGCGGGATCGGACAATGCCTCGAGGAACGGCGGAAACGCGGAGAGCAGGCATGAAAGAGGAGTTCGTGCGATGATCGACCATACGGGCATTCCCGTCTCGGATTTCGACCGGGCGCGGTCGTTCTACGACAAGGCCTTCGCTCCGCTCGGCGCCTCGCTGCTGATGATGGTGCCGGTGGAACATACCGGCGGCGTCAAGGTTGGCGGCTATGGCCGCGAACGGCCGGTCTTCTGGTTGCACGAGGCGACGACCGGTCCGGGACGGCACTATGCGTTTTCGGCAAGAAGCCGCGCCGAAGTCGATGCCTTCTACGAGGCGGCGATGGCGGCCGGCGGGCGCGACAACGGCAAGCCCGGGCTTCGGCCGCACTATCACCCCGATTACTACGGCGCCTTCGTACTCGATCCCGACGGCAACAACATCGAAGCCGTCTGCCACGCGCCGGCTTGAGGAGGGGTTGCGATGAGTCTCGACAACAGGCCCTATTATACCGGAGGCTGTCAGTGCGGCGCGGTCCGCTTCCGCGTCGAGGGCAAACTTGGTGACGCATCCGTCTGTCATTGCCGCATGTGCCAGAAGGCGAGCGGCAACTTCTATATGCCCTTGGTTTCCGTTCGCGGCGCACATGTCACCTGGACGCGCGGCGAGCCGAAGCGCTTTCAGTCGTCAAACGCCGCGCGACGCGGCTTCTGCGCCGATTGCGGCACGCCGCTGACCTACGAGGCACCGGATGGCATGGCGCTCGCCATCGCCACCTTCGACGAGCCGCAGGGCATCGTGCCCACCATCCAGTGGGGCATCGAGGGCAAGCTGCCCTATGTCGATCACGTGGCCGATCTGCCGGGCGTTCATACGATGGAAGATCCGGACGCGATCGAATTTCTGACCAATCTCGTTTCCTACCAGCATCCCGACCACGACACCGAAACTTGGCCCCCGGAGGAAAGTCGATGAGCGAAAACGTTCGAACAGGCGGATGCCAATGCGGCGCAGTCCGTTTCCGTATCCGGGGGCAGCTTGGCCGTCCGTCGATCTGCCATTGCCGCATGTGCCAGAAGCAGTTCGGCTCGTTCTTCTCGGCGCTGGTGACGGCGCCGAAGGATGGCGTCGAATGGGTACGGGACGAGCCGAGCTACTTTCAGTCCTCGGTCAACATCGATCGCGGCTTCTGCCCGAAATGCGGCACGCCGATGACCTACCGGCACCCCGGCGGCCTCGAGATCGCGATCGGCACGTTTGACGATCGCACCGATCTCGCGCCGAAAATCCAGGTCAATCACGCGTCGCGGCTGCCCTGGGTCGATACCATCTTCGAACAGCCGGTGCTGGAGGATCAGGACTTCTATGCGCGGCAGGAGAGCATCATCTCCTTCCAGCACCCGGATCACGAGACCGAGCAATGGCACCCTTCGGGGGCATTCCGGTGACCATCGCCCGCATCTATACCGGTGGATGCCAATGCGGCGCCGTCCGCTACCGTGCCGAAGGCACGCTCGCGGATCCGCATATCTGTCATTGCCGCATGTGCCAGAAGGCGGCCGGCAACTATTTCATGCCGCTGGCGAATGTCGCGCGCGACAGTTTCGATATTACCCGCGGCCAGCCGTCCTGGTTCCGCTCGTCGCATCTGGTTCGACGCGGCTTCTGCCGCGACTGCGGCACGCCGCTGTTCTATGACATGCCGGATGCGGATTTCATCAATATCACGCTCGGTTCGCTCGACGATCCGGATGACGTGTTGCCCGTCTATCAGGCCGGCGTCGAGTCTCGTGTGCTGTGGTTTTCGCGGCTCGCCAGACTGCCCGAAAAAGAGACGGATGACGGCAGCGAGGTGTCCGCCACCCGCCATCTGATCATACTCGAAACGAACCGCCAGCACCCGGACTACGACACCGTGCACTGGCCGCTGACGAAAGACTGAAAATGACGACTGTACTGCGTACGCTCTACCCGGAAATCGAACCCTATGCATCGGGCCACCTCGATGTCGGCGACGGTCACGTGATCTATTGGGAAAAGGTCGGCACGCCAGGCGCCAAGCCTGCCGTCTTCCTGCATGGCGGACCGGGCGGCACGATTTCTGCCAACCATCGTCGCCTGTTCGATCCGGCGCTCTATGATGTGACTTTGTTCGACCAGCGCGGCTGCGGCAAGTCGACTCCGCACGCGAAGATCGAGGCCAACACCACATGGCATCTCGTCGCCGATATCGAGCGGCTGCGCGCACAGGCTGGGGTCGCCAAGTGGTTGGTCTTCGGCGGCTCCTGGGGATCGACGCTGGCGCTCGCCTATGCCGAGAAGCACCCGGAGCGGGTTTCGGAACTCGTGCTGCGCGGCATCTACACGCTGACGAAGGCCGAGCTCGACTGGTACTATCAGTTCGGCGTCTCGGAGATGTTCCCGGACAAATGGGAGCGGTTCATCGCGCCGATCCCGGAAGACGAACGGCACGAGATGATGCACGCCTACCACCGCCGCCTGATGAGCGACGACAAGGCGACGCGTCTTGCCGCCGCCAAGGCCTGGAGCATCTGGGAAGGCGAGACGATTACGCTGCTGCCGGAACTGTCGACGAGCGCACCTTTCGCCGACGACGAATATGCCGATGCCTTCGCGCGCATCGAAAACCACTTCTTCGTCAATGCCGGCTGGATGGACGACGGCCAATTGTTGCGGGATGTTCACCGGCTTCACGGCATTCCCGGCGTCGTCATCCACGGGCGTTACGACATGCCGTGCCCGGCGAAATATGCCTGGCAGTTGCACAAGGCCTGGCCGGGGTCCGAGCTCCATCTGATCGAAGGGGCAGGGCACGCCTATTCCGAGCCCGGCATTCTCGACCGGCTGATCCGGGCGACGGACCAATACGCAGGCAAGACCGAGTAAGACCAGCAAGAACCGAGCATTTGGACGATTAGCCATGACCAGGGAACGCATCTACCTCTTCGACACGACGCTACGGGACGGGCAGCAGACGCCCGGCATCGACTTTTCGGTCGAGGACAAGATTGCGATTGCGGGTCTGCTCGACGCGTTCGGCATGGACTACATCGAGGGCGGCTATCCCGGCGCGAACCCGACCGACACCGAGTTTTTCACGCGCAAGCGCACGCAGAAGGCATCTTTCGTCGCCTTTGGCATGACCAAGCGCGCCGGGGTTTCGGCGTCGAATGATCCGGGCCTCGCGGCCCTGCTTGCCGCAAAGAGCGACGCCATCTGTCTGGTCGCCAAGAGCTGGGACTATCATGTCGAGGTCGCTCTCGGCTGCACGAACGAGGAAAACCTCGACAATATCCGCGCTTCTGTCGAGGCGGTGGTCGCCTCCGGTCGTGAGGCGATGGTCGACTGCGAGCATTTCTTCGATGGCTACAAGGCCAATCCGGCTTACGCGCTCGCCTGCGCGAAGACTGCTTTTGAAGCCGGCGCCCGCTGGGTTGTGCTCTGCGACACCAATGGCGGCACGCAGCCGCCGGAGGTGCGCGAGATCGTCACTGCTGCGATCGCTGCCGGCGTGCCCGGCGCCAATCTCGGCATCCATGCCCACAACGACACCGGCCAGGCGGTCGCCAACTCGCTGGCGGCGGTGGAGGCCGGCGTGCGCCAGATCCAGGGAACGCTGAACGGCATCGGCGAGCGTTGCGGCAACGCCAATCTCGTCACGCTGATCCCGACGCTCGCGCTCAAGGAGACCTATTCCAATCGCTTCGAAACGGCGATCGATGCCGATCGCCTGCAGGAATTGACGAAGCTCGCCCATTCTTTCGACGAGCTGTTGAACCGCTCGCCGGATCAGCAGGCGCCCTATGTCGGCGCATCGGCCTTTGCCACCAAAGCCGGCATCCATGCTTCGGCACTGCTCAAGGACCCGCGCACCTATGAGCACGTCGCGCCGGAAAGCATCGGCAACCTGCGCAAGGTCATGGTCTCCGATCAGGGCGGCAAGGCCAATTTCATCAACGCGCTGAAGCGCCGCGGCATCGTCGTCAGCAAGGACGACCCGAAACTCGACAAGCTGATCGCCATCGTCAAGGAACGGGAAGCGACCGGCTATGCCTATGAGGGGGCGGATGCGAGCTTCGCGCTGCTGGCAAGCCGCATCCTCGGCACGGTGCCGGATTTCTTCCACGTCGAAAGCTTCCGGGTGATGGTCGAGCGCCGCTTCGACGCCAACGGCCATCTGAAGACCGTATCGGAAGCGGTGGTGAAGGTGGTGGTCGACGGCGAGACGATGATGTCGGTTGCCGAAGGCCATGGCCCGGTCAATGCGCTTGACCTCGCGCTGCGCAAGGACCTCGGCAAGTACCAGTCGGAAATCGAAGATCTCGAACTGGCGGACTATAAGGTCCGTATCCTCAATGGCGGCACCGAGGCGATCACGCGCGTGCTGATCGAGTCGACTGACGGGACCGGCGCACGCTGGTGGACGGTGGGCGTCTCCGACAACATCATCGACGCATCCTTCCAGGCACTGATGGACAGCATCATCTTCAAGCTGTTGAAGAACCGCGACCATGTCGGCCTGATTGCCGCCGAATGACGTCGGCGGCGAGGTAGGGCAGGCTCCGCTGCGGTGGGATGATAAGCAAAACTCACCATCTCTTCACGGAAATGAATTGGTGCATTCCCGGGCGTTGGAGTAGGACGCATCCGTGGGAGGCTTTGTCGGTTGGTAAGCCGCGCCTTCCCTTCAGCACCGCGCGTCTTATCCGACGCGCAAAGGTCGCTGTAGCACTTTGAATTGCTGCATGTTTTTGTCCTTAAATCGGATGCGATTTAAGGACGCACGCAGGAGCGACCGGAGAGCGGCCCGTTGCCACCACGGCTTCGCCAAACACACCAGGAAAAGATGTTATGGCTGAGCCGAACGCGAAAGCACCCGCCGAAAATACCGATTCCGCGAGAGGCTTTGCCTTCGCGCTGACCGCCTATCTGCTTTGGGGCTTTCTGCCCTTCTTCATGAAGGCCGTCTCTCACATTCCGGCGCCGGAAGTGGTGGCGCACCGGATCGTGTGGTCGGTGCCGCTCGCGGGTCTGGTTCTGCTTTGGCTCGGTCGTACCGATGACATCACGGTGGCGCTGCGCTCGCCGCGCATGCTGCGCATGGCGGCGTTGACCGCCGTGCTGATCACCATCAACTGGGGCATCTATGTCTGGGCGATTGGCGCCGGCCGCGCGATCGAGACGGCGCTCGGCTACTATATCAACCCGCTGTTTTCGATCTTCCTCGGCGCGGTGCTGCTGAAGGAAAAGCCGAACCCGGCGCAGATGGTTGCGATCGCGCTTGCGGCATCGGCCGTCGCCGTGCTCGCCTTCGATGCCGGCGGCCTGCCGTGGGTGTCGATCGGCCTTTGCCTGTCCTGGGGCTTCTATGCTTTCTTCCGCAAGACGCTGCCGGTCGGTCCGAACCAGGGCTTCTTCCTGGAGGTGTTGCTGCTCAGCGTTCCGGCGCTCGGCTATATCATCTGGCTCGAGGCGACCGGGCAGGGGCATTTCGGCGATACAGGCACGGCCGATGTTCTCTGGCTGATGTCCTGCGGCGTCGTCACCGCCATTCCATTGATGATCTATGCCAACGGCGCCAAGCTGCTGCGGCTGTCGACCATCGGCATCATGCAGTACATCGCCCCGACGATGATCTTCCTGATCGCCGTCTTCGTCTTCCACGAGCCCTTCGGCACCGCGAAGCTCATTGCCTTCGGCCTGATCTGGGCGGCGCTGGTGATCTATTCGGGCGCGATGTTGGCCGAAAGCCGTGCGCGTCGCGCAGCATTGCAGGCGAGTCCGGCCGAGTAACACAAGCGAATGGGACAAAAACGAAAAAGGCGCGCCGGTGAGCGCGCCTTTTTGTTGTCCGGAAATTAAAAGATCAAAGCCTGGAAATGATCTCAGCCTCGCCCTCGCGCCCGTTGCCACCACTGGCAGCAGCAAGAATGGTCGGAACGATGTCGACCGCATCATTGACGACGAGCGGCTGCACGAGGTGCGCCGTGTGTACGAAACCCTCCTCGCGCATGTGCTGCAGCAGATCCAGCATCGGCCGCCAGAAGTTGTTGATGTTACCGAAGACCATCGGCTTGCGGTGACGGCCAAGCTGCGCCCAGGTCATGATCTCGACGATCTCTTCCAGAGTGCCGATGCCGCCCGGGAGCGCCACGAAAGCGTCGGCCCGTTCGAACATCGTGTGTTTGCGCTCGTGCATGTCGGCAGTGACGATCAGTTCGTTCAGCTGGCCGAGCGAATGGCGGGTGGCTTCCTTGTCCATGAGGAATTCCGGGATGATCCCGGTGACTTCGCCGCCGTTGGAAAGGACGCCGCTGGCGACGGCTCCCATGATGCCGCGCGTGCCGCCGCCATAGACCAGGCGAAGACCGTGATCGGCAATCGAGCGGCCAAGTGCGCGGCCGGCTTCCATGTAGGCGTTGTCGCGTCCCGGCTGTGAACCGCAATAGACGCAGATGGATCGAATCGTGCTGTTCTCAGTGCTCATGCCCCCAAAAAACATTGCAGCGCAGCATGGGTCAAGAAAAATGAGGGGAAAGCTGGGTTTCCGGCGGTTGCGGCGCCCTTGACTGCTTGTGTGCCGAATCGCGAATCGCTAGCAATTTCAGGGATTGATTGAAGAAATCGGACGGTTCGCTTGCTGTTGCGCTATAATGAATGGCGCAAGCCCGCACCGCAGGCCGATGAGTGGGCATGCGCGGAGCGTTGCTCCGCTCCGTGTGGAGAGTGGCATGATCAAAAATAAGGCCGGCTGGGTGGCCATTACTGTCCTCGTGGCAGCGACAGCGTTGATGGTATTCGTGGTGCAACCGAACCTGCGTGGTGACGGCAAGAAGCCGGCAGACGAACCGGCCGCAGGCAACGCGAGCCAATCGAACGAGACTGCTGCTGGCACCGGCGGCCCGCAGGCGACCGAAGGAACCGCGAAGCCGCTGGACGCCAAGGCCGGTGAGGCCGAACAGACAGCCAATGCTGCGCCGACGAACGCACCCGCCGAAAATCCGGACGTGCCCGGTTTCGATGTGCTGCGCGTGGAGCCCGATGGATCGACCGTGATCGCTGGGCACGCCGAGCCCGGTTCGAAGCTCGAGATTCTGAGCGGCGACACCGTTGTCGGTACCGCCGATGTCGGCGCGACGGGTGACTTTGCGGCCGTCTTCGACAAGCCTCTGCCGGCTGGCGACTATCAGTTGACGCTGCGCAGCACCGGTGAAGACGGCACGGTGAAGAGTTCCGAGGAAGTTGCGACCGTTTCGGTTCCCAAGGACCCCTCCGGTCAACTTCTCGCCATGGTGTCGAAGCCAGGTGAGGCAAGCCGACTGATCGCGACGCCGGAAGCTGCCAAGGCCGAAAGCGAGCAAGGGACCGACAACAAGCCGACCGAGGTCGCATCGACTGCGACGCAGACGCCGCTCGCGACCGGCGACGCATCCTCGGCTCCGGCAAAGGCGCTCGGTGTTCCCGGCTTGCAGGTGAGTGCCGTCGAGATCGAGGGAAGCAAGATGTTCGTCGCGGGCAGCGCCAGGCCGCGTGCGCTGGTGCGCGTCTATGCGGATGACAAGCTGCTCGGAGAAATGAAGGCCGACGACAAGGGCAATTTCGTCGTCGATGGCGAGATCGAGTTGACCGTTGGCAGCCACATCATCCGCGCCGATATGCTGAACGAGGATGGCACCAAGGTCGCTATGCGCGCTTCGGTTCCCTTCGACCGCCCCGCAGGCTCGCAGGTCGCCGCCGTGGCGCCGTCGGGCACGCCCTCGGCGACAGCCGGTCTTGATGGCGTACGCGCCGAGGCAGGCAAGGCGCTGGCTCTGTTGAAGGGGCTCTATGCCAATGGCAAGGTCCCGACAGGCGAGCAACTCGCCGCAGCGCGTTCCGCAACAGAGATCGCTCTGAAGTCGCTGGCCGACTTCCGGCTCGCCGACAGCTCCGATCAGGCGCTGGCCGCGGCCTCGGCACGGGCGTCGAAGGCGGCAGCCGATGCGCTGGCAGCCTTGAAGGCCGCGCCGCAGGATGCGCCGAGCGTTGCTTCGGCGCTTGCCAAGGTCGACGCGAGCGTCGGTCCGGTTCTGGCCGAGCGCGGCAGCGCGACGCCGGCGTCGGACGCGCAGGCCCAGCCGAAGGGCAATGCCCCGGCGCAGGGTGAACTGGCAAAGGCGATGGGTGCAGGCAGCGCAGTGGCGAGCGACGCCACGACGACGCCGGCGCCAAGCACTGAAACCGCAGCCGCGGCCCCCACGCAGGAAGAGCCTCAGACGGTCCAGCAGGAGCCGCTCAAGGAGAGCAAATCCTCCGTGATCATCCGTCGCGGCGACACGCTGTGGCAGATTTCGCGTCGCGTCTACGGTGCCGGCTTGCGCTACACCACGATCTACCTGGCCAACCAGGACCAGATCGAAGACCCGGACCGCATTCGCCCGGGACAGGTTTTCGGTGTGCCGGATAAGGCGCTGCCGGACGATGAATCGCGCGAGATTCACAGAAAGCACATGAAACACGAGCAATAGGCAGTCGATCGCCCGCCAACAACATTGCGGCGGCGGCGATGGATGCCTATCTCTCGATCAAGGGCGGCGCCTTCAACGAGGCGCCGCTTTTCATTGAACGGTGATGACGGCGCTGTAGAGGGAAAGCACGGTGCGGCAAGGCTCGTGGGGCTCCCTAAGCCGTCAAGCAGCGCGAAACGTAAGAGCGGATCAGAACGTGGCACCCCAGAAGAAAACTGTTTCGGCCGATACGAGCAATCCGTTGCAGACGATCGCCAATCTCTGGCCCTATATGTGGCCGACGGACAGGGCCGATCTCAAGCTCCGGGTCATCTGGGCAACGGTCATTCTGATCATCGCCAAGGTCGTTCTGATCCTCGTTCCCTATTCCTTCAAGTGGGCAACCGATGCGCTGAACGGCAAGCCGGATGCCTTGGGTTTCCTGCCTCAGTTCCTCACCGGCGCGGTGATGCTAGTGCTCGCCTACAATCTCGCGCGCTTGCTGCAGGCCGGCTTGAACCAGCTTCGCGATGCGCTGTTTGCAAGCGTTGGCCAACACGCGGTTCGCCAACTTGCCTACAAGACCTTTGTCCACATGCACCAGCTCTCGCTGCGCTTCCATCTGGAGCGGCGCACCGGTGGGCTTTCGCGCGTCATCGAGCGCGGCACCAAGGGCATCGAGACGATCGTCCGATTCACGATCCTGAACAGCGTGCCGACCCTGATCGAATTTCTGCTGACGGCGGTGATCTTCTGGTGGGGCTACGGTTTCAGCTATCTGTTTGTGACGGCCGTCACCGTCTGGCTGTACATCTGGTTCACGGTCAAGGCGAGCGACTGGCGCATCGCCATTCGCCGCTCGATGAACGACAGCGACACCGACGCCAACACCAAGGCGATCGACTCGCTCCTGAACTTCGAGACGGTCAAATATTTCGGCAACGAAGAGATGGAAGCCCGTCGCTTCGACAAGTCGATGGAGCGCTATGAGGCCGCGGCGACCCAGGTCTGGACGTCGCTCGGTTGGCTCAACTTCGGCCAGGCGCTGATCTTCGGCGCCGGCACGGCTGTCATGATGATCATGTCGGCGCTCGCCGTTCAGCGCGGTGAACAGACGCTCGGTGATTTCGTCTTCATCAACGCAATGCTGATCCAGCTTGCAATTCCGCTCAATTTCATCGGCTTCGTCTACCGCGAAATTCGCCAGGGCCTGACCGATATCGAGCACATGTTCGATCTGCTCGACGTACGCGCCGAAGTGGTGGATCGCCCGGATGCGAGCGAACTCGTCATCGGCAAGGGCGCCATCGCCTTCAAGGACGTGCATTTCGCCTATGATCCGGCGCGACCGATCCTCAAGGGCATTACCTTCGAAGTGCCCGCCGGCAAGACGGTCGCGGTCGTCGGCCCGTCGGGCGCCGGCAAGTCGACGCTCTCCCGGCTGCTCTATCGCTTCTACGACGTGCAGGAAGGGGCCATCACCGTCGATGGCCAGGACGTGCGGACCGTGACGCAAAAGAGCCTGCGCTCGGTCATCGGCATGGTGCCGCAGGATACCGTGCTCTTCAACGACACCATTGCCTATAACATCCGCTACGGCCGGGTCTCTGCCAGCGAGGCCGAGGTCGAAGCGGCCGCTGAGGCGGCACAGATCGCCGGCTTCATCCACACGCTGCCCGAAGGCTTCCAGGCCATGGTCGGCGAGCGTGGCCTGAAGCTCTCAGGCGGCGAGAAGCAGCGCGTCGCAATCGCCCGCACCATCCTCAAGGCGCCGCCGATCCTGATCCTCGACGAGGCGACATCGGCACTCGACACGCGCACGGAACAGGAAATCCAGTCAGCGCTCGACGTGGTCTCGCGCAACCGCACGACGCTCGTGATCGCCCACCGGCTTTCGACCGTAATCAACGCCGACGAGATCATCGTGCTGAAGGATGGCGTCATCGCCGAGCGCGGCACCCATGGCGAGCTGATTGACCGCGACGGCCTCTATGCGTCGATGTGGAGCCGCCAGCGCGAAGCAACGCAGGCCGAGGAGCAGTTGAAGCGCGTGCGCGAAAGTGACGATCTCGGCATCGTTACCCGCGGCGAGCCGGCGATCTGATGGCGTTTCTTTCTTTGCTGAGCGCGACGCGTTTTGTCGCTGTCTGGCGGGCAACGTTGCCCGCCAGGGGATTTCGCGCTAGTTCACGTTCCACGGAAAATCTGGAGTAGAGTTTATGAGCCTGGTCAATACGATCCGCAACACGCTCGTACCGGTGCACAAGGAAGGCTATCGCTTCGTCGCGATCTTCTTTGTCGTGTCGCTGGTGCTTGGCTTCCTGTGGGAGCCGTTGATGTGGATCGGCTTCGTGCTGACCGCCTGGTGCGCCTATTTCTTCCGCGACCCTGAACGCATGACGCCGATCGACGACGATCTGGTGATCAGCCCAGCCGATGGCCGCGTTTCGTCGATCGCAACGGTGCTGCCGCCGGAAGAGCTGAACCTCGGCTCGGAACCGATGCTCCGCATCTCGGTTTTCATGAACGTGTTCAACTGCCATGTGAACCGTGCGCCGATGGCCGGCACCATCACCCGCGTCGCCTACCGCGCCGGCAAGTTCGTCAATGCCGAGCTCGACAAGGCCAGCCACGAGAACGAGCGCAACGGCCTGGTGATCGAGACCAAGCACGGTGCGATCGGCGTCGTCCAGATCGCCGGCCTCGTTGCCCGTCGCATTCTCTGCTGGAAATATGAGAACGGCTCGCTGGACGCAGGCGAGCGCTTCGGCCTGATCCGCTTCGGTTCGCGGCTCGACGTCTTCCTGCCCGCAGGAGCCGAGCCGCGCGTCAGCGTCGGCCAGACTGCCGTTGCCGGCGAAACCGTGCTTGCCGAGTTCGGCTCGGCCAAGGGCCCGGTCCTCAGCCGTCGCGCATAAGGAGTGTACATGGAAGGCTCTGAACAGGAAAACCCAGCCGAACCGCCGAAAGCTACCGGCGACGCGAGCGGTTCAAACGACACCGGTCGTGGTCCTCGGCTGCGCGAGATACCGC
Source organism: Ensifer sp. 22460 (assembly GCF_052044935.1). Classification (NCBI taxonomy): domain Bacteria; kingdom Pseudomonadati; phylum Pseudomonadota; class Alphaproteobacteria; order Hyphomicrobiales; family Rhizobiaceae; genus Ensifer; species Ensifer sp. 22460. The sequence goes on along the minus strand of NZ_JBQENZ010000004.1, from coordinate 264,795 downwards.
TGCGGCTGATGATCCCGAACCTGATCACGGTGCTGGCGATCTGTGCCGGTCTCTCGGGCATTCGGCTCGCCTTCGAAAACCGCATCGAGCTTGCCGTTGCCATGGTCTTGCTCGCGGCCTTCCTCGACGGCATCGACGGCCGCGTTGCACGCCTGCTGAAGGCGACGTCGAATTTTGGCGGCCAGATGGACTCCCTCGCCGATATTATCAATTTCGGCGTTGCGCCGGCGCTCGTGCTTTACGTCTTCATCCTGGATCAGGCCCGCTCGATCGGCTGGATCGCGGCGCTGATCTACGCGATCGCCTGTGGCCTGCGGCTTGCGCGCTTCAACGTCATGGCCGAGCGCCAGTCCAAGGCGCCGTGGCAGTCGGAATATTTCGTTGGCGTGCCGGCACCGGCAGGCGCCATGCTGGTCCTGCTTCCGGTCTATCTCGGCCTCTTGGGATTGGCGCCCGAGCGCACCTTCGCGCTGATTGCATCGGGCTACACCGTGCTGATCGCCTTCCTGCTGGTCAGCCGTCTGCCGGTCTGGTCCGGCAAGTCGGAAAACAGCCGTGTGCGCCGCGATCTCGTCCTGCCGGCCATTCTCGGCGTCGTCTTCTATGTCGCGACGCTGATGACCTATACCTGGGAGACGATGGCGGTGACGGCCCTTGGCTACCTGATCACGCTGCCTTTCGGCGCGCGCTCCTGGCAGCGCAAATACGGCGGCGACTGGCCGGCCCATCCATCGACAGGCGGCGACGGCCTGCCGGGTGACAAGGACTGACTGAGTTTCAGCTAAGGTACAAAAAGGCCACCGTGGTGACACGGTGGCCTTTTTGTTTGGAAAGCGCGCCGAAGCTTACTCCGGCATCCGGTAATCGACGATCTTGTCTTCGCGGACGATGTAGAGCTTGCCGGTCTCAGTCTGGTCAGGGCCGACGAGCGGCAGAAGCTTGGCGGCAACTTCGGAGGGATGCGGCACGGTCTCCGGATCCTCGCCGGGCATCGCCTGGGCGCGCATCGCCGTGCGGGTGGCGCCGGGATCGACAGAGAGGATGCGCAGCGGCAGGCGCTGCGTTTCGCCGGCCCAGGTGCGAGCCAGCGCCTCGACGGCGGCCTTCGATGCGGAGTAGGGGCCCCAGAAGGGCTTGCACTTGTGCGCAGCGCTCGACGACAGGATCAGCGCACGGCCGGCGTCCGATTTGATCAGCAGCGGCTCCAGCGAGCGGATCAGCCGCCAGGTGGCGTTGACGTTGATGTTCATTACCTTTTCGAACACCTTCGCCTCGACATGGCCGATCGGCGAGATCGTGCCGAGCACGCCGGCATTGGCGACCATGATGTCGAGCTTGCCCCAGCGCTCGTTGATGGCGCCACCGAGCTTGTCGATCGCTGCCATGTCGGCGAGATCGAACGGCACCAGCGTCGCCGAACCGCCCGCCGCCTTGATCGCGTCGTCGAGTTCTTCAAGCCCGCCGACGGTGCGCGCGCAGGCGACGACATGGGCACCGGCCTTGGCCAGTTCGAGAGCGGTGAAATAGCCGATACCGCGCGATGCGCCGGTGACCACGGCCACCCGGCCTTTGAGATCGATCGTCATTTTATTGTCTGATTATCCGTTGCTGGCGAGAACCGAGAGTTTGCGGACATTGCTGGCGCCTTCCTGGTCGAGAAGGCGGGTCGGATAGTCCCCGGTGAAATAGTGGTCGGTGAACTGCGGCGCCTTCGGATCGCGCTTCTCGCCGCCGACCGCCTCATAGAGGCCGTCGATCGACAGGAATTCGAGCGAGTCTGCCCCGATGTAGCGGCACATGGAGGCGAGGTCGACATGCTGGTTGGCGAGCAGCTTGTCGCGATCCGGCGTGTCGATGCCGTAGAAATCCGGGTGGAAGATCATCGGGCTCGCGACCCGCACATGCACTTCGCGTGCACCGGCCTCCCGCATCATCTGCACGATCTTCACCGACGTCGTGCCACGCACGATCGAATCATCGACCAGAATGACGCGCTTGCCTTCGATCATCGCGCGGTTGGCTGAGTGCTTGAGCTTGACGCCGAAGGCGCGGATCTGCTGCGTCGGCTCGATGAAGGTGCGGCCGACATAGTGGTTGCGGATGATGCCGTATTCGAAGGGAATGCCGCTCTGCTGGGCATAGCCAAGGGCGGCCGGCGTTCCGCCGTCCGGTACCGGAACCACCACATCGGCTTCGACGGGCGCCTCCTTGGCGAGATTGATGCCCATGTTCTTGCGCGACACGTAAATGCTGCGGCCGCCGACGACCGAATCCGGGCGGGCGAAATAGACATATTCGAACAGGCAGAGGCGTTCCGGCTGCGATACCTCCGGCTTGCGAGAATCGATCGAGATCGATCCGTCGGGCTGGATCTCGCAGATGATCACCTCGCCGTTCTCGACATCGCGGACGTAAGTTGCGCCGATGATGTCAAGCGCGCAGGTCTCGGAGCAGAAGATCGGCTTGCCGTCGAGTTCGCCCATGACGAGCGGTCGGATGCCGATCGGGTCACGCGCGGCGATCAGCTTGGTGCGCGTCATCGCCAGCATCGAGTAGCCGCCTTCCATCTGTCGGATGGCGTCGATGAAGCGGTCGGACGAGGAGGCCTGCTTGGAACGGGCGATCAGGTGCAGGACGACTTCGGTGTCGGAGGTCGACTGACAGATGGCGCCATCGGCGATCAACTGACGGCGAAGGGTGAGGCCGTTGGTGAAGTTGCCGTTGTGAGCGATCGCGATGCCGCCGACTTCAAGTTCGGCAAAGAGCGGCTGGACGTTGCGCAGCGCCACTTCGCCCGTCGTCGAGTAGCGGGTGTGGCCGATGGACATGAAGCCGGGGAGCTTTGCCAGCGTCGCCGGGTCGGTGTAGTGGTCGCCGACGAGGCCCATGCGCTTTTCGGTGCAGAACTGCTTGCCGTCGAAGGTGACGATGCCGGCGGCTTCCTGGCCGCGATGCTGGAGCGCATGCAGGCCGAGCGCCGTCAGCGCCGCCGCGTCCGAGTGCCCCAATATGCCGAAGACGCCGCACTCTTCGTGCAGTTCATCGCCTTCGAGTTCATCGTGGATTTCCATGGATCTCAGATCGGTCATCACTGTCGCCTTTGCTCCGTACCGGTGCGCATATCGTGATCAGGCCCGCCATCTTCAAGCGATCTTAGCTGAAAACGGCTGCAAGCGTTATTCCCCAAAAGGACAAAGCCCGCGGGGCGGGCTTTGTCGGCAAATCGTTCCTGTCTCAGCCGTTGGTGGCCGGTGCGTCGTCGGCGGGCGCCTGCTCCGGCGTCGTCGACGGTGTCTGGCCGGGGGTCGCCGCCGGTGCTTCGCCTTCACCTTCGCCGGTGGTGTCCTTGCCGCGCAGGCGGTCGAGAATGGTGGCGTCGGCTTCTTCAGGCAGAAGCGCGATCAGCTTGTTGCCGAGATTGTCGAGCAGCGGCTTCGATTTCGCCTGGGTTACCCAGGTCGGCTGCTGCTGCGGCGCGACGAGCCAGTTGAAGAACAGCATGGCGACGACGACCAGCAGGATGCCGCGGGCGGCACCGAACAGGAAGCCGAGGGTGCGGTCGAGCGCGCCGATGCGGCTGTCGATGATGAAATCGGCAATCCGCATGGTAATGAAGGAAATGATGATCAGCGCGACCAGGAAGATCACCGCCGCCGATCCGATCAGCGCGACAGTATCGCTGTTGGTGTACTGCTTGGCGTAGGGCAGAAGCTGCGGGTAGAGGAAATAGGCGGCCGCGGCCGCACCGACCCAGCTCGCGACCGAGAGCACCTCGCGCGAGAAGCCTCGAACCATGGCCAGGATTGCGGAAAACAGGGCGACGCCGAGAACGATACCGTCGAGAATTGTAATGGGCATTTTGTCCTTACTCCGGACCCGGTTCGTCCGGGTCTCCTCAAGCCTATCCGCCATCGGCCCTGCTTGACGTTCAGGGCATTTTCAGCCTCTTCGCGGCCCCTACAGCGCTGCGCGTCCTTTCGGGCGCGCAAAGGTCGCTGTAGCGCTCAGACCTGCTGCATAATTTTGTCCTTAAATCGATCCCGATCTAAGGAACTATGCAGTAGTGGACGGTCTGCGACACCCGCATCTTCAATCTTCGTCCTCCACCGGTCTCAGCGCGTTTCGCGATCCCGCGATGCGCGCCACCAGATCCGGCAGGCTTTCCATTTCGCTCCATCGGCCATTGCCGTTTTTCGGCAATTCGGTGGACGCGGACGGCAGGACCGCCTGCGAGAACCCGAGTTTCTCGGCTTCCTTAAGGCGTTGTGCGGTATGCGCAACCGGCCGGATGGCGCCCGACAAGCTGACTTCGCCGAAATAGACGCAATCCGCCGGAAGGGCAAGCCCGGCAAGCGATGAAACCAGTGCGGAAGCCACAGCTAGATCGGCGGCCGGCTCGGAAATGCGGTAACCGCCGGCGATATTGAGATAAACGTCGTGCTGGCCGAGGCGTACGCCGCAATGGGCTTCGAGCACAGCGAGGATCATCGATAGGCGGGCCGAGTCCCAGCCGACGATAGCGCGCCGCGGCGTACCGAGTGAGGTCGGCGCGACGAGCGCCTGCACTTCGACAAGAATGGGGCGGGTGCCTTCCATGCCGGCAAAGACGGCGGCGCCCGGCGATTTTTCGTTGCGTTCTCCGAGGAACAGTTCCGACGGGTTGGCGACTTCGCGCAGACCCTTGTCCGACATTTCGAAAACGCCGATCTCGTCGGTCGGGCCGAAGCGGTTCTTGACGGTGCGCAGGATGCGGTAGTGGTGGCCGCGGTCGCCTTCGAAGTAAAGCACCGCATCGACCATGTGTTCGACAACGCGAGGGCCGGCGATCTGGCCCTCCTTGGTGACGTGGCCGACGAGCACGACGGCGGTGCCTGTCTGTTTGGCGAAGCGGATCATCGCCTGCACCCCGGTGCGCACCTGGGTGACGGTGCCGGGCGCCGAATCGACGATGTCGCTCCATAGCGTCTGGATCGAATCGATGATCACCAAATCGGGGCGCTTGCCTTCCGAAAGCGTTGCCAGGATGTCCTCGACATTGGTCTCTGCGGCAAGCAGCACGTCGCTATCGGCAGCACCCAGGCGCTGGGCGCGCAGACGCACCTGAGCAACGGCCTCCTCGCCCGAGACATAGATGACCCGGTGGTTGCGACGCGAAAGTGCGGCCGCTGCCTGCATCAGCACGGTTGACTTGCCGATCCCCGGATCGCCGCCGACGAGCAACGCCGAGCCGCGCACGAAGCCGCCGCCGGTCACCCGATCCAATTCCGAAATGCCGGTCTGGATACGCGGCGCGTCCTCGATCTCGCCGGAAAGCGTGGTGAGCGCCACTGGGCGGCCCTTCTTCGGCGCGCGCGTCGGACCGCCGCCGATGCCCGCTGTCGGATCGTCTTCGATGATCGTGTTCCATTCGCCGCAGCCTTCGCATTTGCCCGCCCAGCGGGTGTGGACGGTGCCGCAGTTCTGGCAGATGAATTGGGTACGGGCTTTCGCCATCAGGATCGGACTTTCGAAATCTGGGAGCCGCCGGCACACATGCGAGGCGATGCCGCCGACGACAGAAGAATCACCTTCGTCGTCACATAATGCCGCGGAACGCGGAACAAAAGGTGAATTTTAGCGAAGGCCGCAAGGAAAATGCAGGAAAGCCACGTCAGACGGCGCCGACATAGTTCCTGATGTAACGATGCCCGAGGCTGGTCAGCAGCTCATAGCCGATGGTTCCGCCGGCGCGCGCCACGTCGTCAATGGCGATGTTTCGGCCGAAAAGCTCGATGTAATCGCCCGGCCGCGCTGCACCGGCCGGCAGGTCGGTGACGTCGAACAGGCTGAGGTCCATGGTGACGCGCCCCACATGCGGCACGCGCTTGCCGTGCAGGAAGCCGAATGCCCCTGACGGGGCTGCCTGCCGTAGAGTCACGCCGCCGCCGGAGACCGAACGATGGTAGCCATCGGCGTATCCGACAGCGACGGTGGCGATGCGGCTGTCCCTGTCGAAGCGGGCGGAGGCGCCGTAGCTCGCCGTGCCTCCGGCCGCGACCTCGCGGATCTGGATGATCCTGGCTTCGGCGGTTACCACTGGGGTCATCGGGTTGATGGCATCGTTGACCGCCTCGCCGCCATAGACGGCGATGCCCGGCCGGGTGAGCTCGAAATGATAGTCGGCGCCCAGGAAGACACCGCCGGAATTGGCAAGGCTTGCATCGACACCCTCATAGGCAGCTGTCGCTTCGCGGAAGCGCCCGAGCTGGTAGGCGTTCAACGGGTGCTGCGGTTCGTCGGCACAGGCGAGGTGGCTCATGATCAGGACTGGCGAGAAGCTTGCGGGTCGCGCCGGGTCATTGGCAAGCGCCACGGCGGCCTCGACCGAGAGGCCCAGCCGGTTCATGCCGGTATCGATATGCAGCACGCAGGGGTGGTCGCCGCGCTCGGAAAGAGCCGCTATGAACACCGCAAGCTGCTCGTCGGAATTGATGATCGGCACCAGGTCATTGTCGAAGAAGAGCTCTTCGTTGCCCGGCCACATGCCCGCGAGAATGTAGATGCGGCCCTCCGGAACGAGGGGGCGCAGTTCCGCACCTTCCTCGGCATTGGCGACGAAGAAGTCGCGCGCACCGGCGGCATAGAGGGCAGGGGCTGCATCATCGATGCCGAGGCCATAGGCGTCCGCTTTCAGGACCGCTGCCGCCCGCGCCTTGCCGGAGCGGGCATTCATCGTCCGCCAATTGTCGGTAAGCGCACCGAGATCGATCGTGAGGCGGTTGGAGGCGGAAAGAAATTCTGGGGGGAGCATGCCGGACACTCTTCGTGGACGATACGAAGAGCAATACAGCCAACGGCCCATGGTCGCAAATGCTCGCCTGTCGCATCGCCGTCACGCGGGCCCTGAAGGAAGGATGAGCACTTTTGTGCAAGACGGGATCGCCTCGGGTCACTATGGTTGCCCAATGCAGACGATTTCGCAGGAAGAAGCCATAGAGGTCATGCCGATTGAAGGCGGTGAGCGCACGCGCTTTTGGCGCGATCCTCGCTTTATGGGCATGGAATGTCTGACGGCGACCTTCATTACCCATGAATTCGCGCCGCATGCACATGAGACGTTCAGCATCGGCGCGATCGAGGCGGGCTCGCAGATCAGCAAGATCAAGGGCGAACGTTCGGAGGCGGGCCCTGGGTTCTTCTACCTGATCAACCCCGACGAAATCCACGACGGCCACCCCGGCGGCAGCGGCTATCGTTATCGCATGGTCTATCCGAGCGCCGATCTGCTGGTGAACATCATCGAGGACGTGACCGGTCGCGCTTTCAAGGGAACGCCGTCCTTCTCGAGGCGGGTGCTGCAGGATCCGGACCTCGCCTTGTCCTTTCATCAAGCGCACCGAACGCTTGAGCTGGCAGGCGGCACGCTCGAGGCCGAAGAAAGAATGTTCGGCGTGCTTGCGGCGATGTTCGAGAGGCACGGCAGTACGATCATCACCCCGATCGAGACGCGCGAGCAGTCCGCCGTGCATCGGGCGCGGGACTATCTGATCGAGAATTATGCTGAAGACGTCGGGCTCGAGGAACTCGCCAAGGTCGCAGGGCTCAGCCGCGCGCACCTGATCCGCGCCTTCCGCAAGGAATTCCATATCACTCCACATGCCTTTCTGACCGACAAGCGCGTGCGCACCGCCAAGACCTTGCTCAGGCATGGCTGGTCGGCGGTGGATGCGGCCTACCAGTGCGGCTTCGCCGATCAGGCGCATTTCAGCCGCCACTTCAAGGCGCGCACCGGCGTGACACCCGGCGCCTTCCGTGCCGGCTGATCACTTTCGTTCAATACGGGACCTGCTTCCGCCTATAGACGTTCTCCGTTTCGTGTGAATGGAGACAGGGACGTTGCAGGTAAGAAATGCGTTGCAGGAATTTCGGGCCGCGGCGATCGCGATGACGCCGCTGATCGTCGCCGTCATGCCGATCGGCCTGGTGTTCGGTGCGGTGGCGGCGGCCAAGGGGCTGACGCCGGCCGAGGTGACGCTGATGAGCGCACTGGTCTTTGCCGGCGGGTCGCAATTCGTCGCCATGGATATCTGGACACATCCGGCGAACTGGGCCGCACTCGGCTTCTCGGCACTGCTCGTCAACGTCCGCCATGTGCTGATGAGCGCTTCGATCGGCAGCAAGCTTGACGGTTTCTCCGGGCCGGCCCGCTATGCCTCGATGCTGCTTCTCGCCGATGAAATCTGGGCCATGGCCGAGATGCGCGCGAGCAATGGCAAACTCACGCCCGCCTGGTATGCCGGCCTCGCCGTGCCCTTCTACTGCGCCTGGGTCCTGACGAGCCTGACGGGCGCGATGGTTGGCGCCCTGCTGGGCGATCCCAAGGTCATCGGCCTCGACTTCGCATTCCCTGCCGTTTTCATCATCCTGGTCATGGGTTTCTGGAAGGGGCGCGAAACGGGCGCCGTTCTGGCCGCAAGCGCTTGTGCGGCCGTGGTCACGCATCAATTGCTGCCGGGCGTCTGGTACATTGCGGCGGGTGCTGCAGCCGGCGTCGTCGTGGCTATGCTTTCAGGCGGACACAAGGAGGCCCACGCATGAGCGTCGATCTCAACACTTTGCTTGCGATCCTGGCCATGGCCGTCGCGACGGTCGCGACCCGCATCGGCGGTCTCGTGCTGATCCGCTATGTCACGATCGGAGAAAACCAGAAGCGCGCCCTCGAGGCCATCCCGCCGGCGGTTCTGATGGCGGTCATCGCTCCGACGGCACTGGTCACCGGCCCGGCCGAAACGATTGCCGCTGCGGCGACGGCCGTTGCTGCAACCAGGCTGCCGCTCTTGGCATCCGTTGCCGTCGGCGTGGTTTCGGTGGCGTTGTTGCGTCAGGTTCTAGGCGGTGCCTGGTAAAAGGCGGTGCCGGTTGAGCCCATCACGCTTGGGCGGCTCGTTGTGAAGTAGAGCGGGCTGGGAAACCGCAAACATTTTTCCCAGCCCGCTCCGGCCGCCCCCACGGAACTCTAGTGTTCTTCGTACTGGGTGAAGGAGGGATCGGCGAGATCGGTGAAGCGCGTGAATTCCGACTGGAAGGCGAGCTTCACGGTGCCGGTCGGTCCGTGACGCTGCTTGGCGATAATCACGTCCGCCGTGCCCTTTACCTGCTCCATCTTCATCTTCCACTCTTCGTACTTCGGATCGAACTCGTCGCGCGGCTCCAGGTTCTTCACGTAGTATTCCTCGCGGAACACGAAGAGCACGACGTCGGCGTCCTGCTCGATCGAGCCCGATTCACGAAGGTCGGAGAGCTGCGGGCGCTTGTCTTCGCGGCTCTCCACCTGACGGGAGAGCTGCGACAATGCGATGATCGGAACATTCAGTTCCTTGCCGAGCGCCTTGAGGCCGGTGGTGATCTGGGTGATTTCCTGCACGCGGTTGTCGCTCGACTTGCCCGAGCCGGTCATGAGCTGGATATAGTCCACTACCAGGCAGTCGAGGCCGCGCTGGCGCTTCAGGCGCCGGGCGCGGGCGGAAAGCTGGGCGATCGAGATACCACCGGTCTGGTCGATATAGAGCGGCACCTTCTGCATCATCTGCGAGCAGGCGACGAGCTTTTCGAAGTCGGCCTCGGAAATGTCACCGCGGCGGATCTTCGACGAGGAGACCTCGGTCTGCTCGGAGATGATACGGGTGGCGAGCTGTTCGGACGACATTTCGAGCGAGTAGAAGCCGACGACGCCGCCGTTCCTGGCCTTGAACGAACCGTCCGCCTGGACTTCCGGCTCGTAGGCCGCGGCGATGTTGTAGGCGATGTTGGTGGCAAGCGAGGTCTTGCCCATGCCCGGACGTCCGGCAAGCACGATCAAGTCCGAGCGCTGCAGGCCGCCCATGCGGCCATCCAGCGAATGGATGCCGGTCGAAATGCCCGAGAGGCTGCCGTCGCGCTCGAAGGCCGCACCCGCCATGTCGATCGCGAGCGCCACGGCATCGTTGAACGACTGGAAGCCGCCGTCGTAGCGGCCGGTCTCGGCGAGTTCGAACAGGCGGCGCTCGGCATCTTCGATCTGGCCCTGCGGCGGCATATCGAGCGGCGCGTCGTAGGCGATATTGACCATGTCCTCGCCGATCGTGATCAGCGAGCGGCGAAGAGCGAGGTCGTAGATCGCGCGGCCGTAGTCTTCCGCATTGATGATCGACACGGCTTCGGCAGCGAGACGCGCAAGGTACTGCGCGACGGTCAGGTCGCCGACCTTTTCGTCGGCCTTGAGGAAGGTCTTGATGGTGACGGGGTTCGCGGTCTTGCCCATGCGGATGATGTCACCGGCAACCTCGAAGATCTTGCGGTGCAGCGGCTCGTGCAGATGCACGGGCTTCAGGAAGTCCGAGACGCGATAGAAGGCGTCGTTGTTGACGAGGATCGCGCCGAGCAAAGCCTGTTCGGCTTCAAGGTTGTTCGGCGCCTCGCGATAGTGCTGGTCCGCCTGATCCTTGCCGATAGGGGATAGCTTTCGCGCCGCGTCATTCATGTCGTTTTATCTCTGCCTTTGTCTGGTGTGGCACCGGTTTGCGATCTGGCGCGAGCCGGGTCAAGTGCAGGGGGGACACACTCGCAAAGCGTCTCATCGCAGCCTCGCGCTTTTCCCGTTGTTCGACTGATCCACAGGCCAGGTTCACAAAAGCGTAGAATCTCGCCTTGCTACAAAATTGGCCGTTGACGCGACGAATCACCCGAGCCTTCCGGGCATGGGGAAGTCTAGCGCCGTCCTCCCCCGCCTCAAAATCCTGATCTTGAAAATCCCCCGCATTTGGATTAGATAGAGTCAAAATAATTAGCATGCTAGTAATATGGAAAAGATACCAATGTATCAGCCCACCGTGAACCGCGAATTGTTCGATGCTCTGTCGCTGGTCAATCGCAAGCTGCGGGCCGTGTTCGATGCTCGGGTGAAGGAGAGGGGCCTCACGCTGTCGCGGGCCCGAGCGCTCTTCGCCTTGACCCGGAAGGATGGTTTGAACCAGCGCGAGCTGGCCGATGAGCTCGATATTGAAACGCCGACACTGGTGCGATTGCTCGATGGCATGGAGAAGCAAGGTTTCATCGAGCGGCGGGTCGAGGCCTCCGACCGGCGCGCCAAGCAGATCCATATGACTGAGTTCGGTCGCTCCGTCGCTGACGAAATCCTGCGGCTTGCCGACGAGATTCGGGCGGAAGTGCTGCAAGGTATCGATGCCGCCGAACTTGCCGTGACGCAGCGAGTGGTGCGGGCGATCGCCGACAACGTCCAGTCGCTGGCGCGCGAGTGACGGCGATGAGCGCAGTCGCCACTGCTGCTGCAAACGACAATCGTAACGCCGCTCCGCTGGAGACGGGCGTGGCTAGCTATGACGAGGAGGCGGTTTCTCCCGCTGCACCGATCCCGGCCCCGGTGCCGGCGCCCGCCCCGGTCGACAAAAGCCTGGCACTATCGGCGGTCTATGTCGTCGGGTCGGTTCTCCTGTTCCTGACGCAGGGCCTGGGCATGAACCTGGCGCTTGCCAATCTGACGCAGATCCAGGGTTCGCTCTCGGCGACCTCTGTCGAGGCCGGTTGGCTGTCGGCGGCTTACATGGCGCCCAATGTCAGCCTGTCGATCGCGCTGGTGAAGATTCGCGCTCAATACGGGCTGCGCCGCTTTGCCGAAATCAGCATCGTCGGCTTCGTCATCGTATCGCTGATGAACGTCTTCGTTTCCGACCTGCATTCGGCCATCGTCGTCCGCTTCATCAGCGGCATTGCTGCTGCACCGATGTCGACGCTCGGCTTCCTCTACATGCTCGAAGCCTTTCCGCCGGCGCGCAAGCTGACAGTCGGTCTGGCACTGGCGCTCACCTGCACGACGATCTCCGCGCCGATCACCCGGCTGATCTCGCCGACCCTGATCGAATATGGCCAGTGGCATGCGCTCTACACGCTCGAAATGGCGTTGGCACTGATCGCGCTGCCGATCATCTATCTGCTGCCGCTGACGCCGGTGCCGCATGCCAAGGTCATCCAGCGCACGGATATCCTGAGCTATCTGTTCGTCGCCGTTGCCTTCGGCTGCCTAGCCATCGTGTTGACCATGGGGCGTCTCTACTGGTGGTTCGAGGCACCCTGGCTCGGCGTTCTCCTGGTCGTTTCAATCGCAACACTGACGACCGTGGTGCTGATTGAACTCCATCGCAAGGTGCCGTTGATCGACATACGCTGGATCGCCTCGAAGGAGATCGTGCACTTTGCTGCCGTTCTGCTCGTCTTCCGCCTGGTTGCCTCCGAGCAGTCCACGATCGCGACGAATTTATATCAACAGCTCGGCCTCCAATTCGAACAGGTCGCGACGCTGTATTGGATCATCCTTGCCGCGGCGATAGCCGGCGGCCTGCTCTGTGCCGTGCTGATGAACCCGCAGCATGCAGAGCGTGTGCACGTCCTGGCGCTCGGCCTGCTGGCGACCGGCGCCTACATGGACAGCCAGGCGACGAGCCTGACACGGCCCGAGCAGATGTATCTGAGCCAGGCGATGATTGCCTCGGGCACTGCGCTCTTCCTGCCGCCGGCCATGGCGCGCGGCTTCAAGGCTGCGCTTGCGAAGGGGCCGAGCTACATCTTGAGCTTCATCGTGATCTTCCTCTTCACCCAGAGCATCGGCAGCCTGGTCGGCTCCGCAGCCTTCGGCACCTTCGTAACGATCCGTGAAAAATTCCATTCCAATATTCTCTCCGAACAGATCGTCTTGTCGAACCCGCTGGTTGCCCAGCGCGTCAACCAGCTCTCCGCCGCCTATAGCAAAGTGATGGGCGACAAGACCTTGCTGGGCGGCGAGGGCACCGTGCTCCTGTCGCAGCAGGTCACCCGTGAAGCCTATATCCTCGCCTACAACGACGCATTCCTGCTTGCCGCCGTGATCGCGCTTTTCGCGCTCGCCGGCCTGCTCCTGCACATGTCCTACAATTGGCTCACGCAGCGGCTGACCGACCCCGCGCCGGCACCGGCCGCCTGATTAATCGAGTTGATGACCATGCTGAAGTTCCTACGTTCCCCGACCACCATCATTGTGCTCCTTGCCGGCATCGCCGGCGTGACCCTCGTGCTCTATGCCTGGCGGCTGCCACCGTTCCACAGCTCCGTGGAGATGACGGAGAATGCCTATGTGCGCGGCTACGTCACGATCATGAGCCCGCAGCTTTCGGGCTATGTCGCCGATGTTCCCGTGCACGACTACGAGGCGGTCAAGGCCGGGCAGTTGCTGGTGAAGATCGACGATCGCATTTACGCCCAGAAGCTGGCGCAGGCCGAAGCGACGCTTGCCGGGCAGAAGGCGGCGCTCGCCAACTCCCATCAGCAGGAACTGTCGGCCAAGGCTGGCATCGCCGCCAGCCAAGCGCAGCTCGATAGCGCCAAGGCGGCCTTCAATCGGGCGCACGCCACCTGGGATCGTATTCGCCCGCTTGCCGAAAAGGGCGTGTCGACGCGCAGCGATGCCGATCAGGCGCGTGCCGGCTTCGAACAGGCGGACGCGGCTGTGAGCCAGGCAGAGGCCGGGCTGGAAGTGGCGAAGCAGGCATTGGCGACCACGCTTGGCGCGCGCGCCGGATTGGAAGCTGCCGTGACCGGTGCCGAGGCGGCCGTCGAACTGGCGCGTATCGATCTTGAAAACACCCGCATCGTTGCACCGCGTGACGGCAGGTTGGGCGAGATCGGCGCACGGATCGGTCAATATGTGACGGCGGGATCGCAACTGCTCGCGCTGGTGCCGAACGAAGTGTGGGTCGTCGCCAATTTCAAGGAGACCCAACTCGACGGCATGAAGGCTGGCCAGCCCGTCACCATTGCGGTCGACGCCCTGCAGAAGAGCGAACTTACGGGACACATCGAGCGCTTCTCGCCGGCAGCCGGTTCGGAATTCAGCGTGATCCGCGCGGACAACGCCACCGGCAATTTCACCAAGGTGGCCCAGCGCGTCGGCGTGCGGATCGTGGTCGATCCCGGTCAGCCGCTGGCTGAGATGCTCTCGCCCGGCCTCTCGGTCGTTGTGCGCGTCGACAAGGACGCGCCGGCGCGGACTGCGGCGGATCAGGTGACCAGCGACACCATGCCCGTCGCTGCGCATGGGTAATCTGCCGCCTCGCGTCTTGCGGTTTTAGTTCTACCCCCTGAGCCCATAAAAAAAGCCCGGATCGATGACCCGGGCTTTCTCATTTGGGATGGCCGCTAAGGCTTATTCTTCTTCGCCTTCGAATTCGGCTTCCGGGTTGAAGAAGTCTTCCGGCTTCAGGGCATCTTCGTCAACGCCGTAGATGGCGTCGGCCGAGGTCAGGCTTTCGCCCTTGGACTGGCGCTCGGCTTCTTCAGCCGAACGGGCAACGTTGACTTCAACCGAGATCTCGACCTCCGAGTGCAGGTGCAGCGTGACCTTGTGCAGGCCGATCGACTTGATCGGGTGGTTGAGGTCGACCTGGTTGCGGCCGACGTTGAAGCCTTCGGCAGCGAGAACTTCGATGATGTCGCGAGCAGCAACCGAACCGTAGAGCTGGCCGGTTTCGCCAGCGGAGCGGACGATGACGAAGGTCTTGCCGTCGAGCTTTTCGGCAACCGACTGGGCTTCCGACTTGCGCTCGAGGTTGCGGGCTTCGAGCGTCGAACGCTCAGCTTCGAAACGGGCCTTGTTGGCGGCGTTGGCGCGCAGCGCCTTGCCGAGCGGCAGCAGGTAGTTGCGAGCAAAGCCGTCGCGGACCTTTACGGTTTCGCCCATCTGGCCGAGCTTGGCGATACGTTCGAGAAGAATGACTTGCATGTTGGTTTTCCTTTCAGTGTTCCAATTCGTTGGTCAGTTTTTTCCAACCGGCGTGACCGCGATGGTGCGTCGCGTATCGATCAGGCCGGACAGGAGGAAGAAGAATGCCGGGATCGTGAACACGAGCACCGACAGGTATGCGATCCACAGCACGGGAAGCCGCCAGGACTTGCCGCGCGTGCGGAAATGGAAGGAGGCGAAGCCGGCGAGCAGAAAGCCTGCGCCGAAGGTTCCGCAGATCAACGCACCGATCGTTGCGGGCGCGCCGCCGAGGAAGGTGAGGACCAGGCCGCCGAGGAAGATGAAGATCGCGTTGCGGTGCATGCGCAGCGTCGAGGGGATATCCTCGCGCGGGCGCAGCGACCGGCCCGACATCTGCACGATGCGGGTCGCGACATAATAGGCGGTAAAGAGCATCAGCACCCAGATCGCACCCTGGACGAGCGGCAAAGCGAGTGTGAAGAGCGACTTGATCTGGGCAACGGCAGTGACGTCCGGATTATAGCCCGGGTCCTGCGCCTTCACCGCCTGGATGACGATATCGACCATGCGGTCGGAGATGTCGGCGCCATAGCCGACGATGAGGCCGACGATGATCATGCCGACGGTCACGAGGCCGGCGAGGTGGCTGAGAATATCGGAGAGCGGATACCAGGCGAGCGCTTCGTCGGGGCCACCGAGTTCGGAGGCCGGACGGGCAAGATTGGCGAGGTGGCTGAGCCAACCGGCCGGGATCAGCGTGACGACGAGGATCAGCAGCGCGAAATAGGGCGAGATGAGCGCGGCAGCGGTGGCACCTGCGCTGACGATCGCGGTGATCGCCGCTGCATTGCCCCAGCCAAGGCCGGCAATCAGGATCGGGAGTGCGGAGGCGGCATAGAGGACGATCGCAAGAGACGACTGCGTGTTCGCGCCCATCGACAAGAGGGCGGCGGTAAAGCCGGCGAGAACGCCGGTCAGCAGCGATGTCCTGTTCACGTTCGTCACGTTCGCTGTCCTGCTTCGTGCAGTTAGGGGATGGCAGAGCCCGGCCCCAGCATGGGATTTTGGTGCTGTCGCACCTGTTCCGATCCGCGCCCACCGCGGAAGGGAGAGAAAGAGGCGCTCACCTAAGGGGAGCGCCTCTCCCTGGAGTCAATTTCCGTCGAGTCAGATGACCAACGGAGAGTCAGCCGTTCTTAGGAAACGACGTAGGGCAGCAGGCCGAGGAAGCGTGCACGCTTGATCGCCTGGGCGAGTTCGCGCTGCTTCTTCTGGGAAACGGCCGTGATGCGGGAAGGAACGATCTTGCCGCGCTCGGAAATGTAGCGCTGCAGCAGACGGATGTCCTTGTAGTCGATCCGCGGAGCGTTTGCGCCCGAGAAGGGGCAGGTCTTGCGGCGGCGGTGGAACGGGCGACGAACCGGAGCGGAAGAAACTTCAGCCATTGTCTTTATCTCCTAAAGCTTCTTGATTACGCGCGGTCTTCGCGCGGACGACGCGGGCGGTCTTCGCGGTCGCCACGGTCCGGACGCGGACCACGGTCGCCGAAGCTGCGCTCCGGACGGTCGCCATCGCGGCGCGGACGATCGTCGCGGTCGCGCTTCTGCATCATGGCAGACGGGCCTTCCTCGTGCTTCTCAACGGCGATCGTCATGTAGCGCAGGACGTCTTCGTTGATGCGCATCTGACGCTCGATTTCGTGAACAGCCGCTGCCGGAGCGTCGATGTCCATGAGAACGTAGTGAGCCTTGCGGTTCTTCTTGATGCGGTAGGTGAGGGACTTCAGGCCCCAGTTCTCGACGCGACCGACCTTGCCGCCGTTTGCTTCGAGCACGCCCTTGTACTGCTCGACGAGACCGTCGACCTGCTGCGGCGTGATGTCCTGGCGGGCCAGGAATACGTGTTCATAAAGAGCCATTGTGGCTTGCCTTTCTTGCGTTAATCAGCCCGGACCTCGGCGGCTAAGCCTCAACGACTGTTCTTAGTGGCTGACAGGCAGCCGGCAAGAAAGTGTTGTATCGAGACGGTCGAGAGCGGAGACACGGGAGGCCGGAAAGACTTGCAATCCTAACGGCTCCCCTCGAGGAAGCCGGCCCTCCGTTCAGCCACCAGCCAGAAGACCGGGCATTTCGAACAGCGCGCTTATACGCATTTTTCGCCGGAAGGCAAGGCTTGGCGCATCTTTTAGATATCTAGGCCAGCGCTTTGGCCTTCTTCCACTTGCGCAAACGCCCTGAGGCATTGGCGTAGGGAGAGGATGTGTTGAACTGAATCATGCGACCAAGCGTCCATTTGCCGTACCACGGCTTCCCGTAGAGCGCCTGGTCGTCCCGCGCCTTGATCAGCGCTTCCAGCGTTTCGTTGCTGCGTCGCAGGCGGGCGATGAGCTCCGTCGGCGAGAGAGCCCGGAAATCGGCATAGAACTTCTGTGCGAGCCTGCCGAGCTCGTTCCATTTATATCCGGTCTCGGGGAAGTCGACCGGTTCGCCGCGCTGATCGCGGTCGATCCACTTGATGACGAGTTCGCCCCAGCCGATGAGGTAGGCGACGAGATCGCCGACGCTCATCGTGGTGCCCTTGGCGTGCCCTTCGAGCGAAGGCTCGCGAAATTGGTCGTCGGAGACCTGTTCCAGTTCGCGCATCAGCTTGGCGAACTGGACGTCGATCGCCTTGAGCAACTCCGCTTTTGTCTGAGGCACGGCCATCGGCGATCGATTCTCGCCTTTAGATCGGCATGGGGTAGAGACGGTGCAGCCGCCGAATGCCGTTCACGACGTCCTGCGACAGGGTGAGGTCGACGGCGCCAAGATTGGTCTTCAGCTGTTCCATCGATGTCGCGCCGATGATGACGGACGCCATGAACGGCCGCGTCAGGCAGAAGGCGATTGCCATCTGAGCGGGATCGAGGCCGTGCTCGCGTGCAAGCTGCACATAACCGGCAACCGCCGGCTCCTGGTGCGGGGTGAACCGGCCGCCGAGGTCGCCGTTGATCGAGAGGCGGGAGCCCGTCGGCTTGGCGCCGTCCAAATACTTACCGCTGAGCAGTCCGGCTGCGAGCGGCGAATAGGCAAGCAGCCCCACGTCCTCGTGATGCGATAGCTCGGAGAGGTCGAGATCATAGGCGCGGTAAAGCAGATTGTATTCGTTCTGGACCGAGGCGACCCGCGGCAGGCCGTGACGTTCGGCCATGTCGATGAACTTCATCGTTCCCCAGGCCGTTTCGTTGGAGAGACCGATGGCGCGGACCTTGCCGGCCTTCACGAGATCGCCGAGCTTGTCGAGGATCGCCCTGAGATCGCCGGCGACATGCGCCTTGTCCTGCTTGGCCGGGTCGTAGGACCAGGCATTGCGGAAATGGTAGTGACCGCGGTTCGGCCAATGGATCTGGTAGAGATCGACGTAGTCGGTCTTCAAACGTCGAAGGCTGGCGTCGATTGCCTGTTCGATGCCTTCCGGCGTGGTAGGACCGCCATTGCGAATATAGGGCCGGCCGGGGCCGGCGACCTTGGTCGCGAGCACGACGTCGTCGCGGCGGCCGCGCTTTGCCAGCCACTCGCCGATGAAGCGCTCGGTATCGCCGTAGGTCTCGGACGAGAGCGGCGTCGTCGGGTAGAGTTCTGCCGTATCGATGAAATTCACGCCCTTGTCGAAGGCGTGGTCCAGTTGTTCATGCGCTTCGGCGACGGAATTCTGCGAGCCCCAAGTCATGGTGCCCAGGCAGATTTCCGAGACCCTGATGTCGGTGCGGCCAAGCGTGTTGTAACGCATTGAATGGAGATCCTTGTGAAAGACGTGCATCGGCCCCGTGGGAAGGGGTGCGCGCGCCGGAAATGGAGTGATAGCCTTCGCCCTTGGGAGTGTTGAAGGCAGGTCGACTTCGGGCGGCAAACTTACGCCTTGATTGGTGAAGATCAAGGGCAAAAGGCGGCTGCGGCTCGGTTCGGCGGGCCTTGCGCGCTTGACTCGCCGTTCAGGAATGTGAATGGAGAGGAAACCAGAGCGGGGCAAGAAAAAGCGTGTGCGGTTATCCGCCCGCGTCCCGCTCTAACTCATAAGAACCGATCACTATGATTTTGTGTCGATTCGACCCAAAATCATAGTGATCTAGGGAAGGGACTATCCCATGAGCATTGCATTCACGTTTCCAGGCCAGGGCAGCCAGGCTGTCGGCATGGGCAAGGATCTGGCGGACGCTTTTCCGGAAGCCGCTGCCGTCTTCGCCGAGGTTGACGAGGCGCTCGGAGAGAAGCTGTCCGAGATCATGTGGAACGGCCCCGAGGAAACGCTGACGCTGACCGCGAACGCGCAGCCGGCGCTGATGGCCGTATCGATGGCCGTCATCCGGGTGCTCGAAGCCAAGGGACTCGACATCAAGTCGAAGGTCTCCTTTGTCGCCGGCCATTCGCTGGGCGAATATTCGGCGCTCTGTGCTGCCGGCACCTTCTCGATCGCCGACACGGCGCGTCTCTTGCGCATTCGCGGCAACGCGATGCAGGCGGCCGTACCGGTCGGCAAGGGTGCGATGGCCGCGATCATCGGGTTGGAGCATGCCGATGTCGAAGCCGTCTGCCGCGAGGCTTCGGCACTCGGCTCCTGCCAGATCGCCAACGACAATGGCGGCGGCCAGCTGGTCATTTCCGGAGAGAAGTCTGCCGTCGAGAAGGCTGCCGCATTGGCATCCGAAAAGGGAGCGAAGCGCGCATTGATGCTGCCGGTCTCCGCACCCTTCCATTCGAGCCTGATGGCGCCGGCCGCCGACGCCATGCGCGAGGCTCTCGCCAAGGTCGAGAAGCACAATCCCGTCGTACCCGTGGTCGCCAACGTGCTCGCCGCACCGGTCAGCGATGCCGACGAAATCGCCCGATTGCTCGTCGAGCAGGTCACCGGCCAGGTCCGCTGGCGCGAGACGGTCGAATGGTTTGCCGCCAACAATGTCACGACGCTTTATGAACTCGGTTCCGGCAAGGTCCTGACCGGGCTTGCCCGCCGGATCGACAAGACTGTCAACGGTATCGCCGTCAATACGCCTGCCGATATCGACACGGCTCTTGCAGCACTGCTCGCGTAAGCCGTCGAACAAGCGCACCAGTTACAAGGAATCAATCAGATGTTCGATCTTTCCGGCCGCAAGGCTCTCGTCTCCGGTGCATCCGGTGGTATCGGCGAAGAAATCGCCCGCATGCTGCACGCGCAGGGCGCGATCGTCGGCCTGCACGGCACGCGCGTCGAAAAGCTGGAAGCGCTCGCCAATGAACTCGGTGATCGCGTGCAGCTCTTCCCGGCGAACCTTTCCGACCGCGCCGAAGTCAAGGCGCTCGGCGAAAAGGCTGAGGCCGAGCTTGGCGGCGTCGATATTCTCGTCAACAACGCCGGCATCACCAAGGATGGCCTCTTCGTGCGCATGAGCGACGAGGACTGGGATGCCGTTCTCGAGGTGAACCTGACCGCCGTCTTCCGCCTGACGCGCGAGCTGACCCACCCGATGATGCGCCGCCGTTTCGGCCGCATCGTCAACATCACCTCGATCGTCGGTGTCACCGGCAATCCCGGTCAGGCCAACTACTGTGCCTCCAAGGCCGGCATGATTGGCTTCTCCAAGTCGCTGGCTCAGGAGATCGCGACGCGCAACGTCACCGTCAATTGCGTTGCTCCGGGCTTCATCGAAAGTGCGATGACCGGCAAGCTCAACGACAAGCAGAAGGACGCGATCATGGGCGCGATCCCGATGAAGCGCATGGGCACCGGCGCGGAGATTGCGTCGGCCGTCGTCTATCTCGCGTCGAACGAGGCTGGCTACGTCACCGGCCAGACGATTCACGTCAATGGCGGCATGGCCATGATCTGATCCGGTTTCCGGGATGTGCCGCCCGCCGAGATTGTGCGACGGGTGATATTCAACGTCTCGGGACACCGCCTGCCAAATGCCTGAAATTCAATGTTGAGCAAGCGAATGTCAGGCATTTTCGGACTTTGCGGCAGACTTAAACCGTGTTAATCGGGCCATGACTGTTAGCAGTCGACCGGTCCCGCCAGGTGTCCGGCAGCCTTGGCTGCCCTGGGTTTGCCGCAGTTCCGGTTGGATGGATTGCCGGGTAGGCCGTCTTGGTCTATCAGGCTTACATAAGAGTACCGGTGCCGGAATAGGCGCCTACAGAAACGAAGGTCGAGGAACTCCGACATGAGCGATATCGCAGAACGCGTAAAGAAAATTGTTATTGATCATCTTGGCGTCGACGCCGAAAAGGTCAGCGAAGGCGCAAGCTTCATCGATGACCTCGGCGCGGACTCGCTCGACACCGTCGAACTGGTCATGGCTTTCGAAGAAGAATTCGGCGTTGAAATCCCGGACGACGCTGCTGACTCGATCCTGACTGTCGGCGACGCCGTCAAGTTCATCGAAAAGGCTCAGGCCTAATATCTGAGCGGCTACGGCCGCAGACGGGCCGCCGAAAGCGGCCCGTTTCAGCCCAGGGAAGTGGGCTGTCCCGCAAGCGCGGGTGCCGATCAGCAAGCGTTCTCCGCTTTTCCCTCTGATCGTGAATGAGAACCTTAAAATGGATGCCCGGATCGGGTTCGTTACACGTGGTCCGATCCGGCTCTGAAATTGAAAAGTCAGGGTGGGTCGCGGACTATGAGACGTGTCGTTATCACCGGTACCGGCATGGTATCTCCCTTGGGTTGCGGAACTGAGGCGACGTGGGCGCGCCTTCTTGCCGGGCAGAATGCTGCACGCAAGGTAACCGAATTCGAGGTCGAGGACCTTCCTGCCAAGATCGCCTGCCGCATTCCCTTCGGTGACGGCACCGACGCAACATTCAACGCCGACGACTGGATGGAGCCGAAGGAGCAGCGCAAGGTCGATCCGTTCATCGTCTACGCGATGGCGGCCGCCGACATGGCGCTTGCCGACGCCGGCTGGAAGCCGGAGACCGACGAAGACCAGATCGCGACCGGCGTGCTGATCGGTTCGGGTATCGGCGGTCTCGAAGGCATCGTCGAAGGTGGCTATACGCTGCGCGACAAGGGCCCCCGCCGCATTTCGCCATTCTTCATTCCCGGCCGCCTCATCAACCTTGCCTCCGGCCAGGTGTCGATCCGCCACAAGCTGCGTGGCCCGAACCATTCGGTTGTCACCGCTTGTTCGACCGGCGCGCATGCCATCGGCGACGCCAGCCGGCTGATTGCGCTCGGCGATGCCGACGTCATGGTCGCCGGCGGCGCGGAATCGCCGATCTGCCGCATTTCGCTCGCGGGCTTTGCAGCCTGCAAGGCGTTGTCGACGCAGCACAATGACGACCCGCAAAAGGCATCGCGCCCCTACGATATCGACCGTGACGGCTTCGTCATGGGCGAGGGCGCCGGCGTCGTCATCCTCGAAGAGCTCGAGCACGCCAAGGCGCGTGGCGCCAAGATCTATGCGGAAGTGGTCGGTTACGGCCTTTCCGGCGATGCCTTCCACATCACCGCCCCGTCGGAAGATGGTGACGGCGCCTATCGCTGCATGCAGATGGCGCTGAAGCGCGCCGGACTGACGGCGGCCGACATCGACTACATCAACGCCCACGGCACTTCCACCATGGCGGACACGATCGAGCTTGGCGCCGTCGAGCGCCTTGTCGGCGAGCATGCGTCGAAGATCTCCATGTCCTCGACCAAGTCGGCGATCGGTCACCTGCTTGGCGCTGCCGGTGCTGTCGAAGCGATCTTTTCGGTGCTCGCGATTCGCGACAATATTGCGCCGCCGACGCTCAACCTCGACAATCCGTCTGTGGAAACCAAGATCGACCTCGTGCCGCACGTCGCGCGCAAGCGCGAGATCAACGTGGCGCTGTCG
Source organism: Ensifer sp. 22460 (assembly GCF_052044935.1). NCBI lineage: Bacteria > Pseudomonadati > Pseudomonadota > Alphaproteobacteria > Hyphomicrobiales > Rhizobiaceae > Ensifer > Ensifer sp. 22460. The sequence continues at coordinate 242,194 of NZ_JBQENZ010000004.1, read as the reverse complement.
AACTCCTTCGGCTTCGGCGGCACGAACGCCTCTCTGGTCCTGCGCCGTTACACGGGCGCCTGATCGGGGCCCTGGCAATCATCGGATCGATCCAACAAGTCGGTCCGATGATCCTGCTTTTGCCGCATTGCTCGCTACAAGCATGTTTTGGGAGGATGCGCCGCCATCGCGGCGGCGTTGCCGACCGCTATGTTCGCGCAAGGCATATCTGTCAGTTTGCCATTTAGCTATTGCCGGGAACATGTCGTTCGCCCCAGGGATAACCGAAGGCGGCGCGTTCCGAACGACTGCATGTCTCCTGTCTGGTTTAAGGATGAAGCAGGCAGCCATTTAGAGTGTTACAGCGACCTTAACGCGTCCTATAAGACGTGCGGTTCTGTAAAGTGTCAGGTCCCCGTCGCGTTCTCTTGAATGGACGGTGAACCGACACATTTCTGTGGTTCTTGGGTGCCAATGCACCGCGCCGCAGGTCTATTGTGTTGAAGACTGCGGAATGCCGCCCGCCAGGTCGGCGCCGTTTATGAAATTGACTTAAGCCTGCCATGGTCCAGTCCGAAATTCGCACCGGGGGCAGGATAGAGAATGAGGCTGCGAATTTCGGGTTCGGGATAATCGTGAGCGACTCAAACGATAACGGCGCGGCGCAATTCGGCCGCAATGAAAACGCGAGCAACGGGCCGATCATTCCGAAATCGGCAAACGAGGCACTGCGCCCGGAAAAAGTGCCACAGCCCCCGAAGCGGTCGCGCAAGGCGCGCAGCCAGGTGGTGATTTTCCTGAATTTCGTGATGACCATCATCGTCTTTGCGGCACTCGCTGCGGCCGGCACGGTCTACTATGCCATGCATCAGTACGAGAAGCCGGGTCCGCTGCAGGCAAACCAGAACTTCATCGTCAGGGGCGGCGCCGGCATGAGCGAGATCGCCAGCGGTCTCGAGCGCAGCAACATCATCACCGATGCGCGCGTCTTCCGTTTCGTCTCGGAGGCCTATCTCGACAACGAGACGCTGAAGGCCGGCGAATACGAGATCAAAGCCGGCTCGTCGATGCAGGACGTGATGCAGCTTCTGAAGTCGGGCAAGTCGATCCTCTATTCGGTTTCTCTGCCCGAAGGCCTGACCGTCAAGCAAATGTTCCACAAGCTTTCCGACGATCCGGTCCTGGTTGGCAATCTGCCGACCGAGCTTCCGCCGGAAGGTTCGCTGATGCCCGATACCTACAAGTTCACACGCGGTACCAAGCGCGGCGAGATCGTTCAGCAGATGGTTGCCGCCCAGAAGGTTCTGGTCGATCAGATCTGGGAGAAGCGTGATCCGAACCTGCCGGTCTCGACGGTCGAGGAACTCGTCACGCTGGCTTCGATCGTGGAGAAGGAAACCGGCCGCGCCGACGAACGGCCACGGGTCGCCTCCGTCTTCATCAACCGGCTCGACAAGGGCATGCGGCTGCAGTCCGACCCGACGATCATCTATGGCATTTTCGGCGGTGACGGAAAGCCGGCGGACCGACCGATCCTGAAGTCCGACATCGACAAGCAGACGCCCTACAACACCTATATCATCAAGGGGCTGCCGCCGACGCCGATCGCCAATCCGGGCCGTGCAGCGCTGGAGGCGGTCGCCAATCCTTCGCGCACGCCGGAGCTCTACTTCGTGGCCGACGGTACGGGCGGCCATGTCTTTGCCGAGACCCTGGACGAACACAACGCGAATGTAAGGCGTTGGCGCAAGGTAGAAGCCGAGAAGGCTGCGGAAGCCGCAAAGGCGGCCGCCGACGCTGGAACGGCCGAACCGGCAGCGACAGCAGCGCAGCCGCAATAAACGCCTGCATTGTGGACGGATAGATCACGGCGCGGATATCCCTTGCGGGATGCCGCGCCGTCGACTTATTGCTTCTGCTGAAACACAACGGAGGTGACGATGCCGCTCCAATCGATGACCGGCTTTGCCCGGAGGGAAGGCAGCAGTGGCCGCCGCCGTTGGGCCTGGGAACTGCGCTCCGTCAACGGCAAGGGTCTTGATCTCAGGTTACGCCTGCCGCAGGGGCTCGAGCGCTTCGAGCCCGAAGTGCGCAGGCTCGCGGCCGATTATTTTTCGCGCGGCAATCTCCAGATCGGACTTTCCGTCAGCGGCGCGGAAGCGACCGTCGAGGCAGTGGTCAATCAGGGTGCGCTGACGGCGGTCTTGAACCTGCGCGAACAACTCGGTGATCTCGTCGACCCGGCGCCGCTGAAGTTCGACACGTTGCTTTCCATCCGCGGCATTGTCGATTTTCGCGAACCGGAAGAAAGTGAAGAGGAACGCGCTGCGCTTGATATGGACATCCTCGAAGGACTGAGGCTGGCGCTTTCCGATCTCCGCGTCATGCGCGAAGACGAGGGAGCCGCGCTCTGTCAGATCCTGCTGGCGCAGGTTGAAGGCATAGAGACACTCACGGCGACGGTAGAGGCTGATCCATCGCGCAGCGCCGCGGCGATCGCCGATCGGCTCGCGCAGCAGGTGGCCCTGGTCATGGACAATGGCTCCTCGCTCGACCGGGAACGCCTCTACGCCGAAGTGGCGCTGCTTGCCACCAAGGCGGATCTTCGGGAAGAAATCGACCGGCTCGGCTCGCACATCGTTGCGGCGCGCGATCTGTTGTCGAAGGGCGGCCCGGTTGGCCGCAAGCTCGACTTCCTGGCACAGGAATTTAACCGAGAATCGAATACGATCTGTTCCAAGTCGAATGCGGCCGCCGTATCGGCCGCCGGCATCGAACTCAAGGTCGTCATCGACCAGTTCCGCGAACAGGTCCAGAATCTGGAGTAAAGCATGACCCCGGCGACCCCTTCGCCCATCAAGATTGCCCGTCGTGGGCTGATGCTCGTCATTTCCTCGCCGTCCGGTGCTGGAAAATCGACGATCGCGCGCAACCTCCTGGAAGCTGATCCGGAGATGAGCATTTCCGTCAGCGTGACGACGCGCCAGCGCCGCCCGAGCGAAATCGACGGACGGCATTATCATTTCAAGACGATCCGTGAATTCGAGGCGCTCAGGGCAACCGACTCGCTGCTCGAATGGGCCGAGGTGCACGGCAACTTCTACGGAACGCCGCGCGACGCCGTCGAAGCGGCGATGGCCGCCGGCCGCGACATGCTCTTCGACATCGATTGGCAGGGCGCTCAGCAGCTTCAGGAAAAGATGGCCGGCGACGTCGTGTCGATCTTCATTCTGCCGCCGTCGATGGCCGAGCTGCAGTCACGCCTGCATCGCCGGGCGGAGGACAGCGAAGAGGTGATTGCCACGCGGCTTGCCAATTCGCGCGCCGAGATCGAGCACTGGCGGGAATACGACTACATCGTCCTCAACGACGACCTCGACCGCGCGTTTTCTGCGGTGCGGGCGATTGTCGAGGCGGAGCGTCTGCGCCGCGACCGGCGCCCGGGTCTGTTTGACTTCGTCAACGGGCTCCTGACGGAGAACCCGTTCTGACAACTGCAAAAGTATGGCTCCTTCGGGAGCCATTTTCGAATCGCGCCATATCTCGCCCGACTGGCGGCTGACCGGTCGCGATTGGTCTCTCGCTTAGAGGCAGTTTGCCAACCGGCAGAACTCTTCCACCGAAAGCGTCTCGGCCCGTCGCTGCGGGTCGATATCGACCTTTGCCAACAGGGCCTCGCCGCCAAGCGGCTTCAGGCTTTGCCGCAACATTTTGCGGCGTTGGCCGAAGGCAGCGTGCGTTACCTTCTCCAGAGATGAAACGGAGCAGGGGATCGGATTTTCCACGGGCTCCAGATGGACCACCGATGACGTCACCTTGGGTGGCGGCGTGAAAGCTTGCGGCGGCACGTCGAAGGCCATCCGTGCCTCTGTACGCCAGCCGCAGAGCACACCGAGGCGCCCGTAGTGATCGTCATCCGCCTCGGCGACGATCCTGAGGCCCACTTCACGCTGGAACATCAGCGTCAGCGATTGCCAGAAAGGCGGCCAGCGTTCGGGCAGCAGCCAGTTGACCAGCAATTGCGTGCCGACATTGTAAGGCAGGTTGGCGATGATCTTGACCGGCCCGCCGTCGGCAAGCGTCTCGAACCGCGTCTTCAGGGCGTCGCCTTCGATCACCTGCAACCGGCCGGGATAATGCGCGCCGATTTCGGCAAGCGCCGGCAGGCAGCGGGAGTCGCGTTCGATCGCGATGACCTTCTTGGCGCCGAGAGCCAGGATGGCGCGCGTCAGGCCACCGGGACCAGGGCCGACCTCGATGACCGTCACGCCTTCGAGCGAACCGGCAGTCCGCGCGATCTTCTGTGTCAGGTTGAGGTCGAGCAGGAAATTCTGGCCGAGCGCCTTCTTGGCGTCGAGGCCGTGGCGCTGGATCACGTCGCGCAAGGGGGGGAGACCGTCGAGCGCGGCCATCAGCGGGTATCTCCTGGCATATTGGCCGCGAGCGTTGCGGCAAGGTCGAGCGCAGCTCTCAAGCTGTCGTCGCGGGCAACGCCCTTGCCGGCCAGACTGAAGGCAGTACCGTGGTCGGGCGATGTGCGGATGAAGGGAAGGCCGAGCGTGACGTTGACGCTGTCGTCGAAGCCGAGCGCCTTTGCCGGGATCAGCGCCTGATCGTGGTACATGCAGATCGCAACGTCGTAGGTCGCGCGCGCCCGATCGTGGAACATGGTATCCGCGGGCAGCGGCCCCACGGCATCGATGCCTTCAGCGCGCAGCCGGTCGATGACGGGGCGGATGATCGCGTCATCCTCAAGGCCGAGCGCGCCGTTTTCGCCGGCGTGTGGATTCAGTCCGGCGATCGCGAGGCGCGGGCGTTCAAGCCCGAAGCGGTTGCGCAGATCCGCCGCCGTTATCACGCAGGTGCGATAGATGAGATCCGGCGTCAGCTGGTGCGGCACATCCTTCAGCGGGATGTGGATCGTGACGGGGACGGCGCGCAGCTTCGGCCCGGCAAGCATCATGACAGGCAGAACAGGTTGCCCCGTTGCTTTCTCGGCGAGATCCGCCAGGTACTCGGTATGGCCCGGAAAGCGGAAGCCGGCATCGTAAAGGACTGCCTTGGCGATCGGGTTGGTCACGACCGCGGAGGCTTCGCCGGCGGTCACGAGCCGTACTGCCGTGTCGATCGCGCCGATGACGGCGCTGGCATTGGCAGTGTCGGGATCGCCTGCAGTGACCGGGTGAGGGCAGGCAAGCGGCAGCACCGGCAGCGCCGCATCGAACGCGGACATGGCGCCGGCACAATCCGTCTCCCGAAGGGGAACCAAATAGCCAAGCGTCGCCGCACGCGCGGCAAGCACCGAAGGATCCCCGATGAACAGGAAGGGTGCCGTCGCGTGTTCGCGGCGGCCAAGCCAGGCCGAAAGGCTGATGTCCGGCCCGATACCGGCCGGGTCGCCCATGGTCAGGGCGAGTGGTCCGCCGGTTGGTTCGCGCATGTTGCCGTTGTGCTTACTTGTTGACGATCTGCGCTTTCTTGCGCAGTTCCTCGAGGTATTTTTCGCTGTTCGGATCTTCCCCGCCGGCCTTCTTCTTGCCGATGTCCTCGGCACGGAAGACGATTTCTGCGGCCGTGTCGTCGTTGACTTCACGCTTCTTGCAGATTGCCAGGTACTCGACGCCCTTTTCGGTCACGCGGGTTCCGGTCGTGCCGTTCTCCCCGGCCTTCTCGACCAACGGCTTCCACTCGTCCGGCAGCTGCTGGGCAAGCATCCGGCCGAGACTGCGGATCGAAACGTCGCGATAGTTGGCGGCAAAGGTCTTCGACGTCTCGCAGCCCGGGAACTGTGAACGGGAGGCGTTCGCCTCGGCCTGCCGCTTTGCCGTGATGGCGCCGCGCTTCTTCTCGGGAATGACGAAGATCACCTGCTGCAGGAAGTATTCGGTGGTCACCGGCTTGTTGCCGCCGCCTTCCATCATCCGTTTGACGAGATCGGCGCCCTGGAGGCGGCTCGAATTGCCATAGCGGAAGTTGACCGCGCGGGGCCAGCTCATCTGTACGGCGATGAATTGCTTGAAGTGATCGGCGCCGACACCGGCCTGGTCGAGGATCTTGCCGAGCTGTTCCGCCGAAAGCTTGTTGCCCGCAGCAAAACGGGCATAGGCGGCATCGACGTCCTGCGTGCTGACGGATTGTCCGATGCGAACGATTTCGGCGCGCTTCAGGACCTCGTCCACCAGTTGCTTCTTCGCTTCCTCGGGGCCGCCCTTCTGGCGCTGAAGACGCAGGAATGCAACCCGCTTGGCAATATCGCCCGAGGTGATCACGGTGTTGTTGACCGTTACCTTGACCTGGCTTGCAGCCTGCGCACCGGCACATGCCGCGATGCTCAGGGCTCCGGCCACAGCCAATACCGAAAGCGTCCTCAAGATCGACATTTTCCCGCCCATTACCTTTTCCTGTTTGCCGGACGATCACCGCCGTCGGGCCTTGTCCGCCTACCGGCTTTGCGCCGTTGCCTTATCTTGTCGGAGGAAATGCATAATACATGCGGCCAAACGATGACAAGACCGTTTGAGCAGCCCAAAATTGCGCGAGGGGGCGAACTTCGCGTTCCGCCCCCTCGTTTCAATGATCTTAATAGTAATCCAGCTCTTCGAACTTGGTGTCGCCGACATTCACGTCACCGAGCGTACGGAAGCTGATTCTGGCGCCGATCGACCAATCGTTCGCCAGCGTGCTGCCGGTATCGCGTTCCTGCTTGTAGACAAGCGAGAACAGGGTGTCCTGATCGTCGTAGGTGATGCCGAAGCCGTTGCGCGTGATGACGTCCTGGTTGATGTCGTAAGTGATGGCACCAAAGACCGACCAGTAGTCATGGAACTTGTAGGCGGCCGCCGTCTGGATTTCGTCCTGGTTCACCTGCGAGCCATAAAGCGGCTGCGCTTCGATGCGTGTATAGGTCATCGCCGCCTGCCACGTCGTGCCGAGATACCCGACGGTCGCATCGGCACGGCGCAGTGCCAGATCCTTTTCGTCGAGGCGGCCCGAGAGGCTCGCCATCAGGCCGGACGGTGCGTCGATGCCGAACATCGCGACATAGTCCGAGCGCTTGGTTTCCAGACCGGAATTCGCGCCGGCCTTCACCAGGTCGTCGGTTGCGAAGGAGTTCAGGCCTCCGAGATGGAAGGATTGGCCGACGATGCTGCGCAGGCCGTAGCCACTGTCGAAGGTACCGGTATAGCGGAAGCCGACATTGGCGCGCGTACCACCTTCGACCCGGTCGAAGCCAGAGAACTTGTCGCGGTCGAAAAGGTTGGTCGCATCGAACACAAAGCTCTGGGCGTCTTCGTTCGGCAGGCCACCGGCGTCCTGTTCGTCAGGGCGTGCGTAGAGCTGAGCGATCGGCTCAAGCACGTGGCTGCTGTTTTCGCCGACGAACAGGATCGGGTAACGGGCTTCGAGACCGGCGGTCAACATGTGCCGCGTCGCCGCGTCGCTGGTGTCGTAGTCGCCGGTGTAGAGCGGTCCCGGCGCGTCCATGTTGAGGCCGAGGGCATCGCCGCGCGCCGCAAGGAGCGGCGTGACGACGAGACCGCCGGGAGCGATGAACATGCGCTTCCATTCAAGCTCGCCGGTCAGGCGGTGGGTCGTGCCCTCAAGGCCGCGGAAACGATTGACGACACCGGGGACGGTTTCGAGGTCCAGCCGGTTTCGTTTGACGTTCGTGAAGTTGACGGTTGCCGAAAGCTCGCCGCCCAGCACGGGCTTTGGCGCCTTGTAGGAGTAGTCAAGGACCTGCGTAACGGGTTGCTGGTTTTCATTGATGCTATTCGGGTCCGCGTCCTGAATGTCGAAGTAGAAGGCGCGCAGATCGAAGAAGTTTCGCTTGCCGAGGCCGGTCAGATAGGCCTGGTTGACATAGGTCGTGTTATCGAAGTTCGACAGTTCGTAGGTCTTGGCGAAGTTGGCATCCGACTGGACGAGGACGTTCCAGCCGAACGTCCAGCGCGGGTTGATCTCGAATTCAGCCCGCGACGCGATCATGCCGCGATTGGTCTTCATCGCGTCGACCGTGCCCGGCGTGAACTTGCTCTTGTCGAGCTGGCTGATGCCGGCAACGTTCAGCGTATGGAAGCCGTTGTGGAACCGCTGACGGAACTCGCCCTCCAGCAGGAAGCCCTGCCGGGTCAGGCCCGTCACGGTTGCCGTTGCATCCATATAGGGCGAGATCGCCCAATAGTAGGGGACGCCGACGCCGACGCCGAGCTTCTGGGCCGAGCGGAACGTCGGGAACAGGAAGCCGCTCTTGCGCTTGACCGTATGGTCGGGCAGCTCCATCACCGGGATATAGGCGATCGGCTTGCCGAAGAGTTCGAAGCGGGCATTCTCAAGCCGAATCGTCCGCGTGCGACCGTTCTGAACGACGCGTTGCGCCTTGATATGCCACAGCGAGCGATGCTCCGGCTTGGTCGAGCAGGGCGTGCAGGCCGTGTAGACGGCCTCGTTCAAGATGAACTCCTCACCGTTCCGACGCTCGCCGCTCGTGGCGGCAAGACGGGTCAGATCGGTGGTTTCGATTCGCATCTGCTCAAGGAAGCCGTCGCCGAAATCGTCGGTGACGTCCATCTTGTCGGCGTAGACGACATTGCCGCCCGGCTCGATGAACTGGATTTCCCCGGATGCATAGATGCGGCCATTCTTCTGGTCGTATTCGACCTGACGGGCCACCATCTTATAGCCGCCGTAGTCGATCTGCACGTTGCCGCGCACGATCACCTTCTCGGCGTCCTTGTTGTAAACGAGCTCATTGGCGGACAGAAGCAGCTTGGCGTCTTCTGGCATGTTCGGGCGCAGCGAATCGAGGCGGTCCGAAGTCTGCTGCGCCATCGCAGGCGCACTCATTCCCATGGCAAGTGTCTGCAGCGCCACGCCTGCAAGCAGGGTAGCGTTGATCAGCGTCATGCGTTTGCGGTTCACTACCGCCACTAGCCATCCTCCTGATTTAAAAGAATCGTCGAGCCCAGCGCCATCGCTACAACAACTGGCAACCAGGCTGCAACGAAAGGAGGCACAATGCCGCTGCTCCCGAATGCTTTGACAAGCACGGTGACGACATAAAGCACGAAGCCTGAAAGGATGCCACCGAGAATTACGGAGCTAGATTGGTTAAACCGGCTAAACTTGAGCGACACGCAGGCGGCTATCAGCGTCATGGCGACGAGAAGCAGTGGCAGCGAGAGCATCGAGTGAAATTGGGTTTCCATGCCATTGGTTGAAAAACCAAAGGAGCGAGCCACCTCGATCTTTGCCGGAAGGTCAAAAAACTGAATGGAATCAGCCTTTGCAAGACGTTCCTGAACAAACTCGGCTTTCAGATTGGTGCTGAGTTGTGCTGTTTTCAAACGCCGCGGCAGCTGCCCGTTTCGCGTTTCAGTTACTTCGTTAAGAAGCCAGTAACCATCTTCGAGTTTCGCGGACGTCGCATCCTGTCTCAGAATGATCGTTCCCTGTGGATCGAAGTGGATAACGGTGACGTTGAGGAGCGTCGTGCCATTGTCCTGGACCGAGCGCGCGCCGATGATTGTATCGGTACCGTTGTAGATCTGTCGCAGCCACGGAATCGATCCGGAATCCGAGGATCGCGAGGCGCCCCATTCCGCCAGCAGTGCCTCCCCACGCTTCGTTCCCCAGGCCGCCAGCGGGTTGAGCGCAACGACAGCGAGCACGCCGAAGAGGAAGGCGCCAAGGACGAAGGGACGCAGGAACTGCCAGACGGAAATACCTGCGGCGCGGGTCACGACCAGTTCGTAGCGCCGGTTGAGGGAGATGAGCGCCGCCATTGCCGAAAACAGCGCCACAAACGGTATCGTCTGCTGGAGGATCAGCGGGATACGGAGGGCGGTCATCAGCAGAGCGCCGGTGATCGAATAGTGCGGCAGGTTCGCCAGGCGGCTCGCCTGCTCGCTGAAGTCGATGATGAAGATCAGCGAGAAGATGCCGACGAGGAACCAGAAAGTGGTGATCACATAGCGGATGAAGAAATAGCGTCCGAGCGTGCCCATCATGATGGCTGCCCTCCCTCGGCGTCACGCCGCACCAGGCGCAGGCGAACCAGGAGATCCTGCAGCTTTTCCTGCCCGGTCATCGGGATATCCAGACGTTTGTTGCTCACCAGCTGGTGAATGCAGAGCCCGCCGGCTGCGAGCGGCACGATATACATCAGCGGCACGAACCAGATGGAATCCTCGGCGCTGTTGCCGGCATAGAAGGTCATCCAGCGGATGAGCAGCGCTGTTCCGAGCGCGCTCACCATTGGATGGACGCGTGCTTCCCGGTGAGAGCGCGCATCGCTGCTGAACACCAGTGCGATCAGGCCGAAGAGCAGCGGAAAGGTCCACTCCGTCAGGCGGCGGTTGATCTCGGCTGTGAAGGCAAGCGGATTGTTCTTGTAGACCTGATCGTTCGGATCGGGATTGAGAAGGCCGGCCAGGTCGCGGTCCTTCGCCCGGATCGTCGCCTCGCGCGTGGTCTTGGTCATGTCGGCGAGGTCGAAGGCATAGGAATCGAACTTGATGATCGAGACGCTGCCGTCAGGCAGTTTGCGTTGCACCTCGCCGTCCTTCATCACCAGCGCGGAGCTCTTTTCATCCACCGCGCCTTCGCGGGCGTAATAGACGAGCTCGAAGGCGGGATTGCGCGAATCGGCAACGAAGATGCCCTGCAATACGCCGCCGCTGCGCCGTGCTCCGACCTGAACGTAGAGCCCGTCGGCAACCTTGCGGAACGAATTCTCCTGAACGACCGACGACAGAAGGTCGGCGTTGGCGGTCGCCAGCATTTTGCGTACCGAAACGCGCGAATAGGGCTCGACGAAGTTGTCGACCGCGAAGGACAGGACGCTCAGGGCCGCGGCCAGATAGATGACCGGCCGGATGATGGCCATGCGCGAACTGCCGGCGGCGTTGAGCACGGTCAGTTCCGAATCGGTGTTCATCGTGGTCAGGGTCTGGGTGACGCCGATGACCAGTGCGAAGGGCAGGATGATCGGGATGACCGAAGGCAGGATGAGGGTTGCCAGTTTGGCGAAGGCCAGAACCGACTGGCCGCTGTCGGTAACCAGGTTGACGTTGGCAAGCGCCTGCGTCGTCCACACAATGCCGAGCAATGGCAGGAGTGTCGCGAGGAACATGACCAAGGCACGCCGGAAGATGTAGCGTTCGATCAGCTTCATGCCCGTGTCCGGTCCAAAATCCTGCTCATGTTTCTGTCCGGCGGCGGCGTCGGACCGGGCATTGCCCGGGTCCAAACCGAAGCCCGGTTCTTACCCGCTATTTCGTGTCGCTCAAACTGTGAAGCAACAGGGATAATTTAAGGCGAAGAACCTCGGTTAACCGCATGTAAACATCCGGGGGCATCTTGCCAAGCGGTTGAAAAGCGAGAAGGGTGCCGGCCACAGCTTTGACGGTGGCGAATGTTGCGAATATTTTCCACTGTAACCGCCCGGTAACAGGGCGGATCGCCACAAGCCTCGCCGTGTCATCCAGATGCGTCGCGGCCAGATCACCTTGCCCTGGCGCCCGGCTCTCGGAAGCTACTTTCGATTCTCTGGCTGCGCACGGAAACAGGAAAATATCCCGGAGTTTTTCAATGCCGATGAAGTTCGAGTTCACCTTTGCCAAGTCCCACCGGCCGAGCGGCGGCGTTGCCGTGCTCCTCAAGACGTCGGGTGGCGGAGCCGCGGCCGGCGCGGATGTCGCCGATCCGGAAGACGTCGTGACAAAGGCAGCCAAGGTGAAGAAGTTCACCGGAAAGGCGTTCTCCAGCCTCGATATCGTTGCGCCGCATGGCTCGCCGGCTGACCGAATCATCGTGTTTGGGCTCGGAGAGGCGGATGCGCTTTCGGATCACGATTGGCTGAAGGCCGGCGGCGCCGTTGCGGCGAAACTCGGCTCAGTCGACAAGGTGACCGTATTCGTCGATGCGCCTGGGGTCGACGTGACCGGCAGGGCGGCAGCAGATTTCGCGCTCGGCATGGAGATGAACGCCTATAGCTTCGACGGCTACAAGACCAAGAAGGCCGATGACGACGCCAAGTCCTCCGGCAAGCCGACCAAGGTCACGATCGTCACCGGTACCGTCATTGCCGCGAAGAAGGCTTTCGGCACAGCAGAGGCGGTGGCTGAAGGCGTGTTCCTGGCGCGCGACCTGGTGAACGAGCCGGCGAACGTACTGGGGCCGGTCGAGTTTGCCGCCAAGGCGAAGGAACTGGAGAAGCTCGGCGTCGAGGTCGAGATTCTCACGGAAAAGGAAATGAAAAAGCTCGGCATGGGCGCGCTGCTCGGCGTCGCCCAGGGGTCTACCCGACCGCCGCGCCTCGTGATCATGCAGTGGAAGGGCGGCAAGGCCAAGGAGCGGCCGCTTGCCTTCGTCGGCAAGGGCGTCGTCTTCGACAGCGGCGGCATCTCGATCAAGCCGGCCGCCGGCATGGAGGAAATGAAGGGCGACATGGGCGGTGCGGCCGCCGTCACCGGCCTCATGCATGTGCTGGCCGCGCGTGAAGCGAAGGTCAACGCCATCGGCATCATCGGCCTTGTGGAAAACATGCCCGACGGCAGCGCCCAGCGCCCCGGCGACATCGTAACCTCGATGTCCGGCCAGACGATCGAAGTGATCAACACGGACGCCGAAGGCCGTCTCGTGCTCTGCGATGCGCTCTGGTATTGCAACGACCGCTTCAAGCCGCAGGCAATCATCGACCTTGCGACGCTGACCGGCGCCATCATGGTTGCCCTTGCGACCCATCACGCCGGCCTGTTCTCCAACGACGACCGTCTGGCCGGGCAGCTCCTTGCCGCCGGCATGGCGACGCAGGAACGCCTGTGGCGCATGCCGCTCGGCAAGGAATACGACAAGATGATCGACAGCAAGTTCGCCGACATGAAGAACACCGGCGGCCGTCACGGCGGTGCGGTGACGGCGGCGCAGTTCCTGAAGCGTTTCGTCAAGGACACGCCCTGGGCGCATCTCGATATCGCCGGCACCGCCATGGGCGCGCCGACGGATGAGGTCAACCAGTCCTGGGGCTCGGGCTTCGGCGTCCGGCTGCTCGACGAGCTGGTGCGGGCGAGCTACGAATCCTGACCCGCCGTGCTGGACGTGACGAAAGGCGGGAAGCAATCGGCATGACCGAAATCCTGTTCTATCACCTGACGGAATCGAAGCTCGAAGACGCGCTGCCGCCGTTGCTCGACAAGAGTGTCGAGCGCGGCTGGCGGGTGGCCGTGCAGACGATCGACGCCGAGCGGCGTGACGCGCTGGACACGCATCTCTGGGTCTATCGCGACGAGAGCTTCCTGCCGCATGGCACGGATGCCGGTGATTTCGCTGCCGATCAGCCGGTGTTGCTGGTGGCCGACGAAGGCAATGCGAATGCAGCGACGGTGCGTTTCGTCATCGATGGCGCCAGCCCGCCTGATGTTTCGGCCTATGAGCGCATCGTCTTCATGTTCGACGGCTACGATCAGGATCAGCTTGAAGGCGCGCGCGCCCATTGGAAGCGGCTGAAGGGGGAGGGGCACAACCTCACCTACTGGCAGCAGAACCGCGACGGCCGTTGGGAAAAGAAGGCCTGAGTTTACAACGCATTGCGACGAACAAAGCCCGCGGCCGATACCGCGGGCTTTGCGTTTCTGCCTGTCTGGAAAATCAGTCGTGGAACGCTTCGACGAACTTGCGCTTGCCGAGCATGAAGGCGTCGGCGACGTGACGCAGCGGCGCCAGATCGACGTCCGACCGCCCGGCTTTGACGATCTCGGCGAAACGCCGATAGAGCATCGGGTATTCCTGTTCCGGCTCCTGATGCACGAGCTTGCCGTCGACGGCGAGCTTGGCGCCGCCTTCGGACAGCACCATCTCGCCCGCCGCCGTCCGGGCGACGATATCCCAGCTCTGCTTGCCGGTCTGGCGCCAGTCGAATTCGGCGGAAACCGGCAGTTTCTTCCCATCCGTGAAGGTGATGTTGGCAGCAATCGGCGCGTCGCGATTCTCGGGGAACTCGAGCACGGCCGAGGTCACGAACAGCGGGCGCGGCAGAATGTGGGTGACGATCGAAAGCGCGTTGATGCCGGGATCGAAGACGCCGAGGCCACCCGCCGCCCAGATCCATTCCTGGTTCGGGTGCCAGTGGCGCACGTCTTCCTTCCAGATGACCTGGACATCATTGATCGTCGTTGCCGCCAGGAAGGATTTTGCCGCTTCCACGGCCGGCGCGTAGCGGGAGTGCCAGCTCGCAAACAGCGACAGCCCCTTCGATGCCGCCAGCGCCTCGAGGTCTGCGACCTCGCTGAGGGTGGCACCGGGAGGCTTTTCCAGGAACACATGCTTGCCGGCGTCGAGTGCTGCGCGGGCGGCGTCGTAGCGATACTGCGGCGGCATGCAGAGCGATACGGCCTCGATCGCAGGCACGGCTTCGAGCATCGCCTCGATCGATTTGAAGTTGTCGATGCCGTCGACCGTGCCATGCCGGCTTGCGGCGGCGATCAGGTGATAGTCGCTGTTCTTGGCGATCGCCGGCAGGTGCTGGTCGCGAACGATTTTGCCGACGCCGACAAGGGCAATTTTGATGGGGGCCATGGTGTTCCGCTCGATTTGTATGACTTATTGTCGGCTCTTGTAGCAGATTGCGCAGGGTGGACAAGCGCTGCCGGTCCGTCGCCAGCATATGCCATCAATGTCGGGGAAATCGACAGATTATCATTCCCTCTGAACGCCACCGCGCTAGCTCTACCACCGGACGTGCCGTTTCGTCCCGTCAACGGGCTGACGATAGGGCGATCTGACCGCCCAAGAGGAGTGAACCATGCAGCAGCAAATCCGTCGGGCCAGCCGCGCTGAACTCGACGTCATGATCGAGTGGGCGGCCGAGGAGGGGTGGAATCCCGGGCTCGGTGATGTCGGCCCCTTCTGGGCGGCCGATCCGGACGGCTACTGGATAGCCGATGGAGAGGACGGGCCGGTCGGCGCCATCTCGCTGGTGCGATACAACGAAAGCTACGCCTTTCTCGGCTTCTACATCACGCGACCGGAACACCGCGGCAAGGGGATCGGTCGGCAACTGTGGCAACAGGCGATGGCCGTCGCCGGGAACCGCATCGTCGGCCTCGACGGCGTGGTCGCGCAGCAAGAGAATTATCGGCGGTCCGGCTTCACCTATGCCCATGCGAACATCCGCTACGGCGGAGTCATCGATGTCATCGAGCCGCCCGGCGCCGATCTCCTGGAGGTCGCGCCGATCCATATGTCGCTCCTCACCGAGTATGACCGCCGCTTCGTCCCGGCGCGTCGCGAGGCGTTCCTTCGCGAATGGCTGAAGTCGAGCGATGGACGGCGCAGTATCCTGCTGCTGCGCGACGGCGCGGTGGCGGCCTATGGAACGATCCGGGCTTGCCGAAACGGGTTCAAGATTGGACCGCTCTTCTCCGACACCGAGACCGGCGCCGATCTGGTCTTTCGCAAGCTCGCCGCCGGTGTCAATGGCAGCGAAATTTACCTCGACATCCCCGAACCGAACGCCTCGGCCAAGGCGCTTTGCGATCGCTACAATCTGCGGCCGGTGTTCGAGACGGCGCGCATGTATCGCGGGCCCGACCCCGGGCTGCCGTTGGCACGGATCTACGGCATCACCACGTTCGAACTGGGCTGACCGGTCGGGCAGGCTTCTGTCAGCCGGCCATTGCCTCTTCATACTCGGCGGAAAGCTCAAGCCATTGCTCTTCGGCGTGAGCGAGTTTCACTGCCGCGTCGGAGCGTTCCTTGGCCTTCTGGGCGGCTTTCGCAGGCGACTTTTCGTAGAGCACCGGATTGGCCAGTTCCACATCAAGTGCCTGAATCAGTTTCTCCAGTTTTCCGGTCAAGGATTCGATTTCATTGATCTTCTTGCGGAGCGGCGCCAGCGAAGCGCGCTTGTCGGCATTGACCTTGCGCTGGTCCGCCTTCGAGAGGCTGTCATCGGCTCCGTTCGGCTTGGCCTTGTCGTCCTTGGGCTTGGGTCCGCCGACGATCAGGCTGCGATAATCCTCGAGGTCGCCGTCGTAGCTCGTCACCGTTCCGTCGCGCACCAGCCACAGCCGGTCGGCCGTTGCCTCGATCAGATGGCGATCGTGCGAGATCAGGATGACAGCGCCGGAATAGTCGTTGAGGGCGGTGATCAGCGCGTTGCGGCTGTCGATGTCGAGGTGGTTGGTCGGCTCGTCGAGGATCAGGAGGTTCGGTGCGTCGAAGGCGGCAAGGCCCATCAGCAGCCGTGCTTTCTCGCCACCCGAGAGATCCTTGGCAGGCGTTTCCATTTTTTCCGTCGCCAGCCCCATCTGCGCCACGCGCGAACGCACCTTGGCTTCGGGGGCGTCCGGCATGCGCCGGCGCACATGCTCGACGGCGCTCTGCGTGGGGATGAGGTCGTCGAGCTGGTGCTGGGCGAAGAAACCGACCTTGAGGTTCGGCGCGATCTTCAGTTCGCCCGCCTCCGGCGCCAGTCGGCCGGAGATGAATTTGGCGAAGGTCGACTTGCCGTTGCCGTTCGAACCGAGCAGCGCGATGCGGTCGTCGGTATCGATCCTGAGGTTCAGCCGCTTGAGGATCGGCTTGCTGGGCTCGTAGCCAACGGTACCGCCGGTGACGGCAATGATCGGCGAGGCGGCTTCCTTCTCCGGGTCCGGGAAGGAGAAGCCCTGGACGTGATCCTCGATCACCGCCGCAATCGTGCCCATGCGCTCAAGTGCCTTCACGCGGCTTTGCGCCTGGCGTGCCTTGGTGGCCTTGGCCTTGAAGCGGTCGATGAAGCTCTGGAGGTGCTTTCGCGCCGCATCGTTCTTGGCTTTCGCCTTCATCTGCAGTTCGTCGGCCTCGGCCTTCTGCCGCTCGAACTGGTCGTAGGGCCCGCGATAGAAGGTGAGCTTTTTCTGGTCGAGATGCACGATGGCGTTGACCGCCGTGTTCAACAGGTCGCGATCGTGACTGATGATGATGACGGTGTGCGGATAGCGGCGAATATAGTCTTCGAGCCAGAGCGTGCCTTCGAGGTCGAGATAGTTGGTCGGCTCGTCGAGCAGCAGCAGGTCCGGTTCGGAAAAGAGCACGCCGGCGAGCGCCACCCGCATGCGCCAGCCGCCGGAAAAGGAGGAGGCCGGGCGCAACTGCGCGTCATGATCGAAGCCGAGGCCGGCGAGAATGCTCGCGGCCCGCGCTTCCGCTGAGTGGGCGCCGATGTCGGCAAGCCGCGTCTGGATTTCGGCGATGCGGTGCGGATCCGTTGCGGTCTCGGCCTCGGCGATCAGCGCCGAACGCTCCTTGTCAGCCTTCAGCACGATCTCGATCAGTGGCTCCTCGGTGCCGGGCGCTTCCTGCGCCACCTGGCCGATACGGGCGTTCTTCGGCAAGGAGACGCTGCCGGCCTCGGAGGCAAATTCACCGGTGATGATGCGAAACAGCGTCGACTTGCCGGCACCATTGCGCCCCACGAGCCCGGCCTTCGTGCCCGCCGGAAGCGTCACGGATGCGTTTTCGATGAGGAGACGGCCCGCAATACGGGCGGAAAGGCCGGAAATCTGGATCATTGCGGCCTTTTGCCCGGACTCGTCCGGGAAGGCAAGAGGCACAATCCTGGCCGCGTTCGCCTGAGTGACCGCTCGGTGCCCGTTCTCGATTTCAAGGGGTCATTGTTATCGATTTTTGAACAAGGCGTTCCGACAATCGATACTACACATCCTCATCGTGAGGGACCATCTCAATAACGGAAGGGCGGGGAACGCTCTTCTGACCGCCTCGATCGACTGAACGCCATCGGCAAGGGCCCCGCGTTTGGAGAGACGACCGATCCGGCCACGGACAATTTAGATGAAACCTCGTTCATGTGAACGAGCCTCCCAGGAGTGAAGACCATGAAAACTGCAATCCAGACCGCTCTTTCCGCCGCTCTCGTTGCAACCGCTATCCTCGGTGGCGCCTCCGCTGCCTTCGCCGGCGGCAGCTACTACGAAGGCGTCAGCCCGACGCCGCTCTACACCGAGCGCACGCCTGCGGTGACGGGCAAGACCTCCTTCACCATCGGCAATTCGGAAGCTGGCTATGTTGACAGCACCCGGACCGGCTCGGTCGTCAACTACGGCGTTGCGCCGAAGAGCGTGATCGGCGGCGAAGGTGAATACTATCAGGGTATTTCGCGCTAACCGCGACGAAGAAGGGGTGCGGGTTTCTCCCCGCACCCTCTTTCAAGGGATTTGATTGATCATTGCCATGATCCTATGAGGCGACCTCCCAAGCGCCCAGGCGGGGCTTAGCCCCCACCGTCTATCTCCACCAAGGAACCGATCTATGAAGAAGTCCATTGCCGCGATCCTCGTTGCGGCCGCCATGCTTGGCGGCGCGTCGGCCGCTGTGGCCGGCGGCAGCTACTATGAGGGTGTGAGCTCCACGCCGCTCTTCACCGGCCGCGCCGAAGCGTCCGCCGGCACCGGTGTCTCCGCGAGCACGACCAGCCGCGGCGACTATTATGCGGGCGTCGAAGACAGATCCGTCGACACGACGGCAACCGGCGCGATCGCCGACAGCGGCGCCAAGGGTCTCGGCCAGGCCGACGAAAACAAGCAGTAAGTCACGCCAAACGGTTGACCGAACAGCCCGGTCCCGCCACGCGGGGCCGGGTTGTTTCGTTTTGGCGTTGCCAAATGAGGTACATTGCCATGACAGAAAAAATCGAAGTCGCCGAGCGGCTCTTCGATCTCTATCAGTGCGTTCATCGCCTGGTGAACACATCGATGTCGGAGGAAGGCGTTTCGCTCGCGCGCAGCAAATTCCTGTTCTATCTCAACACGCTGGGCCCTTGTCGCTGCGCGGATATCGCCTCAGCGCTCGGCTTTGCGGCGAGAACCGTCACCGAAGCGATCGACGGGTTGGAGCGGGACGGCATGGTCGTCCGTGACGCGGACCCGGAGGATCGCCGCGCGAAGATCATTTCGATCACCGATCGCGGCCGGTTGGCACTGGAAGCGGCGCTACAGCCACGTCATCGCACGATCGACGAATTGTTCTCGGCGCTCGATGATTGTGAGCGTACCGAACTCTTTCGCTTGCTTGGCTGTCTCCGAGAGAAGGCGACGGAGATCGACGAAAACCGCCAGCCGGTCGCTGCCTGACACGCGACACTCAGGCGGCGTTCTGACCGTAGGTCCTGCCGCGGTCGCGGCCGAGTGCCGCCGAATAGCTAAGGATGCCGGCGCCATCGCGCGCGCCGGCCAGTGCCAATTCGGCCTGGGTCAGGAGATCGGCGCTCGTCGTTGCCGGCTGGGCTATGGTGATGCCGGCCACAAGCGAGAGCGTCTCGGCGGTGTACGCGCGCCCGGGAAGGGTGACCTTCAGTTCCTCCACGGATTGGCACAGGCGCCGACCAATGGCTTCGGCGTTTTCGACGCTGACGTCCCGGCAGACGACGGCAAAGTCCTGCTGACCCACGCGGGCGACGAAGTCGTTCTTCTTGATCGACTTGCGAAACAGCGCCGACAGCTTGGTAAGCGCCTTGCTCGCAACCGTGCCACCGTGGTGCTCGGCCATCTCGCGAAGCCCTTCGACAGAGACGAGAAGCAGGGCGACCGGCCGGTCGGTTCGCTCCGTTTCGAGAATGGAGTCGAGCTTCGCTGTCAGCGCCAGACGGTTCGGCAAGCCGGTAGCGGGGTCGCGGGTGAGCGACCGGCGGCTTTCGGCGAGATCTCCCTCGAGTTCGGCCATGCGCTGCGCACTGGTTTCCAAGGCGTGCTGCAGAGCATTCTCTTCGTTCATCAAACGGCCTGCCGCTTCGCGCAGCCGCGCGGCGTCGTCCGCGAACTCCGACAGGCCGACGACAGGGTCAGCTGCCAACCGACCGGCGAAATGATCGAGTTCGGTCTTGAATGACTGCTTCTGCGCCAGCGCAAGCTTGAGCGTGCTGGCCATGTCGGCGAGGGCTTCCTGGGCTGCGGCTCTCGCCCGGTCCGCGGCGAGGGCCGCGTGGGAGACGAGGTGATGCTTGAGGCCCAAGGCGTCCAGCAAGTCCTGTTGCGGATTGTGCCCGAGCTCGGGAAGCTCCCGGGAAAGCTGGGGCAGGCGACCGGACAGCGCCTCGTAGAAAAGCTCGTAGTTGCGGGGCAGGGCAGCGACCCCGTGCGCGGACATTGCGTGCGCCACCTTCAGAATGATCGCCGCCTGCCTCGCCTGCGATCGGCTGGCGTCCGCTGGAACTTGCCTGGTCATTCTGTCGTGGTCCCCAATGTGTGCCGGATCGTGGTGTCCGGATCCAACGGCACTATGGAAGCCTGCATTTAAGGGAGTCTGAAGATTTCGGCCGGCCGCCCATTCGCGCCCGGTATGGTTGCTGAATTCCCTCTGCTCGGGGTCGGACGCAACCGGGAATCGCATGCCAACTGACAGCCGTCAGTCCCGGCAATCTTTATACTTGACGCCTTTAGTCACCAATTATATTCGGCGCTGCTAAATCGGGCATGGGGGCCCGAGGCAAACAGCGACGGTCAAGGATGTCCCTCTCGTTCATTGCGGATCTGGCGAAATGGGGCGACCGGCCGGCGCTGGTCTTTTCCGGGCAGCGGGTCGTCACTTATCGGGAACTCGGCGAGCGGGTCGCCCGCCAGGCACTTGCTTTCCGAAGCCCACGCGGGCTGGTGGCGATCGAGGCCGAGCTTTCCGAACATGCGATCGTCGCTTATCTGGCAGCGCTGACAGCTGGCCATGCCGTGGCGATGCAAGCCCCGAAGAACGCGGCTGCCGGATCCTGGGTCGATGCCTTCGATCCCGATTATGCCTTTCGCCGGATCGACGGCCGCTGGCGCACGGAACAGCCGCTGCGGCAAAGTGACAGTGCGCCGCATTCCGAGCTGGCGGTGATGCTCTCGACATCGGGCAGCACCGGTTGCGGCAAGGCCGTCCGCTTGTCCCGGCAAAACATCTCCGCAAACGCCGCGTCCATCGCCGACTATCTCGGCCTGACGGCGGATGACCGCGGTTGCCTCATTTTGCCGCTCCATTATTCCTACGGCCTGTCGGTACTGAATTCTCACCTGGCAGTCGGCGCCAGCCTCTATATTCCCGGTGGATCGATCCTCGATACCGATTTTCTCGAAGGTCTCGCTGCAAGCGACAGTACCAACCTTGCGGGCGTGCCCTATTCCTACGAATTGTTGGAGAAGGTGGGCTTCCGCGATCGGCGGTTCCCGCGCTTGCGCTTCATGACCGTGGCGGGCGGTCGGTTGAGCCCGGACGTCATCCGTCTCTACAACGACCACCTCAAAGCCCAAGGCGCGGCCTTTTTCGCCATGTACGGCCAGACCGAGGCCACCGCTCGGATCGCCTATGTGCCGCCCACCCTGCTTGCCGGTAACGAAGACAGGATCGGCGTCGCGATCCCCGGCGGGCGCCTTCTGATCGAGAACGAGAGCGGAGCGCCGATCGAAAACGATGGTGTGGCCGGCGAACTCGTCTATCACGGCCCGAACGTCATGATGGGCTATGCCACATCGCGCGACGATCTTTGCCGCGGCGCCGAACTCGCCGAATTGCGCACCGGCGACCTCGCGATGCGCCATGCCGACGGCCTGTTCCAGATCGTCGGCCGCATGAAGCGGATTTCCAAGATCGCCGGCCTCAGGATCGCTCACGATGTGTTGGAAGCGGCGCTCGAAAGGCGCGGCATCACTGCTTCTGTCGTCGGTGACGATGCCGGCCTTCACGCCTTTTATGCCGGCAGCCGCGATGCGGAAGAGATCAGACGGTTCCTCGCACAGGCAAGCGGGCTGACGCTTTCGCATCTCAAGGCCACCCCCCTTGCCGAAATGCCGCGGCTTGCCAGCGGCAAGGTCGACTACAACGCGCTGAACATGGCGGCCCGCCAGGCTGCGGCGAACGTTGACGACGACAACGGCGGCATCGAAGAGCTTTTTGCGCAGGTCTTCTATCCGAAAAGGGTAAAGCGCTCCGACAGTTTTGTGTCGCTGGGCGGCGATTCCCTGCGCTTCGTTCAGCTCTCGATCGGTCTGGAAAAGGCGCTGGGGCAAGTTCCGGACGCCTGGGAGACCTTGTCTATCGCCAAGTTATCGGCCGAGGAGCGTCGCGAGACCGCCACGCGGCGGATCGGGATGGATCTGCTGATTCGCGCACTGGCCATTCTGCTGGTCGTGCTGCACCACGAACTACTTTGGCCCATCCCCGGCGGATCGGCAGCCATGGTCGTTCTCGCGGGCTTCAGCCTCGCCCGCTTCCAGATGGGCCCACTTCTGGCGGGAGACGGCCTGGCCATCCTGCGCCCGCTCGCCCAGGTGCTCGTGCCATACTATCTGATCGTCGCCGCCTATGCGGTCGCCTGGGGCGAGGTGCCCTGGGCCTCGGTCTTCCTCGTCGGCAATTTCGGTGTGGCCCTGCCGGAGACGCACGGTATGGTGCCGTATCTCTACTGGTTCATCGAAGCCTATTGCCAGATGATGCTCGTCTTCGTCGGGCTCTTCGCCATCCCACAGTTCCGGCGGTTCGTGTCGGCAAGGCCTTTCGCCGCCGGTATGAGCCTGCTCCTGGCGGCGCTCGCCGCCAGGCTGGCGCTGCCGCTCCTGTGGCCGATCGGCAATCGCCAGATTTTTACCCTGCCGTGGATCTTCTATCTCGCGGTCATCGGCTGGTGCGCCGCTGTCGCCGAAACGGGCAAACAACGGCTGCTGCTGATGATGGCCGGCACAGGGGCGTTCCTGTTCTTCGGTCTATACGAGGGGGTCTGGATCGGGACGAAGGTCAAGTACCTCCTGCAAATCGCCGTCCTCGCGGCGCTGCTTTATCTCCCGCGCATCAGCGTGCCGCGCTCTGCGGCACAGCTCATCCTGCCTTTGTCGGCGGCGGGCTTCCACATCTACATCCTGCACCGCTTCGTTCCCGAACTTCTGTTGGCGCCGCTGCAACCGGCATTGCCAACCGTGGCGTTTTCGGTCCTGTCGATCGTCGGCGGTGTGGTTCTCGGCCTGGTCGCCTGGCTCGGCCAGCGTCAGGTGCTCAAGAAGCTTGCGGAGTGGCGGGAGTGTGAGCTCCGGCCACTGCGGTCGCCTGGGTTGGGGGCGCTCCGGTCTCCGCTACGCCCACTTTGACCCTTCGGTTCTCAGGAAATACGCGAGATCCAGCGTTATGGATGGGCGGCCGAGTGCGGTCAGCGTTGCATGCGCCTGGCCGCGATGATGGGTCTGATGGTTGAAGAAATGCCCGAGCGTCGGCGCCAGCTTCTGCGTGATGACCGTGGGGTTGGTGAGCGGTGTATAGGTGAGGTCGGCGCTGAGGCGTGCATCACTCAGGCCGTCGATCCAGGCAATGATGCGTTCGTCCTCAGCAGTTCGCGCGGCGGCGAGCGCCGAGAGGTCGTCGTGGAGGATCGTGTCGAGCGAGGCCGGGGTGTCGCCCTCGTGCGTAAAGCGCTTCATCCAGACCCGATCGGCAACGAGGATATGGTTGAGGGTCGAAAGCAGCGAGCCGAAGAAGGCGCCGCGGCTTTCCCGCAATTCGGCATCGGTCAGTTCTGCCGCAGCGGCATAGACCAGGCGGTTCGCCCAGCGGTTATAGTCGGCGAACATGCGAAAGTGATCGAGCATCGGGTATCTCCTTTGAAGGGGCGGCGACGCTAACTCGAAACCGCATTTCTGTGGCTGATATCACTCATGAAATTTACTGATTTGATGACGTGGCCGATTTGTCGTTCAAAGGGACGCCAACCGACCGGGAGTTCATATGTCGAGAAAACTCTATTCGCTTTGCGGGGCCGACAGGACGCGTCCGTTCTCGCCGCATGTGTGGAAGACGAAGATGTCGCTCGCGCACAAGGGGCTCGATTTCGACGTCGTGCCGATCGCCTTCACCGAGATCCACGCGGTCGAGGATGGGGCGACGAGCCTGGTGCCGCTGCTGCGGGACGGAGAACGTCTGGTGAAGGACAGCTTCGAGATCGCGCTTTATCTCGAACAAACCTATCCGGATCGCGCGCTGCTCTTCGCCGGTGAGGGGGCGATGGCGATCTCCCGCTTCGTCGAGGGCTGGTCGCAGACGACGCTGCATCCCGCCATCACCCGCATCATCATCAGGGATATTCACGATCGCCTCGATCCGGTCGATCAGGCCTACTTCCGGCAGAGCCGCGAGAAGCGTTTTGGCACGTCGCTTGAAGCGGTAGCCGAAAGCGGCGGCGCCGCGCTCGAATCCTTCGCTGAAAAGCTCGAACCTTTGCGCCATATGCTGAAGTTTCAGGAATTCCTGGGCGGCGCCTCGCCGCTTTTCGCCGACTACATCGTCTTCGGCGCGTTTCAGTGGGCGCGCATCGTCTCGCCGCAGCGCCTGCTTCAGCCAGGCGATCCCGTCACCGATTGGTTCGAGCGGTGCCTCGATCTGCACGGTGGGCTCGGACGTAGTGTGACGGCTGCGTGAAACCCGCTTGGCCCGAGCCGAATCATCGGTGAACCCCCTTGTTTTGCGCGGGATTGGCGGCTAATGAACCGCCACTTCTCAAGAAACAAGGGATTTGAGCCAATGGCTATTGAACGTACCTTCTCGATGATCAAGCCGGACGCTACCAAGCGCAACCTGACCGGCGCCATCACCAAGATGCTCGAAGATGCCGGCCTGCGCGTCGTCGCTTCCAAGCGCGTCTGGATGAGCCGCCGCGAAGCCGAAGGCTTCTACGCCGTTCACAAGGAGCGTCCGTTCTTCGGCGAACTGGTCGAGTTCATGTCCTCCGGCCCGACGATCGTTCAGGTTCTCGAAGGCGAAAACGCAATCGCCAAGAACCGCGAAGTCATGGGCGCCACCAACCCGGCAAACGCCGACGAAGGCACCATCCGCAAGGTTCACGCCCTGTCGATCGGCGAAAACTCGGTTCACGGTTCGGATGCTCCGGAAACCGCTGCTGAAGAAATCGCCTACTGGTTCTCGGGCACCGAGATCGTCGGCTGATTCATAATCTTCGGTTCGAGCCGCAAAGGCTTGAATTGTTTCAGGATTTGAGCCGGAGCGGAAACGCTCCGGCTTTTTCATATCGGGCAAGTCGCCGTCTCGAAACGTTCGGGCGCCTTGCCGTCCCTGAAGACCTCGGGGTTCTTGTCGTAAGCGGGGCCTTCGACCAGCGGCTTGGCCGGCAGGATATCCTGGTCGACGTCAGAGGTGACCGTCGTTTCCAGCTTTTGCAGCGTTTCGCCGGCAGGCCCTTTCACCTCGATCGTCACCGCATAGGGCCTATCCTTTTTGACGCACGTCAGATCGGGGCTTTCCAGCACCACTCTGTCGAGTTTTGGAAAGAGCTTGCGCGTCACCGTGAGCGACGCGCCGCCCACCGGGTTCTCGAAGGTTGCGATGACGACGCTTCCTTCGGGCACCGGCTCCGTTTTCTGAAGCGTGATCGTGTAGACCGCATAGGCGAGGCGGTAGTTGAAGATGAACATCTTGCCCGTCAGCTTCAGCGGATCCGGACCGGTCTCACGCTGGCACCCGGCGGCGAGCAGTGTGATGGCGGCCGCCGCAAGCGTAGCGATCATCCTCGTCATAAGCCGGTTTCCTCCCTGTTGCGATGGTAGTGGCGTTTGGCCTTGGTGCGATTGCCGCAGACGGCCATGTCGCACCAGGTCCGGCTGCGGTTGCGGCTGCGGTCGAGAAACAGCCATCCGCAGTTCGGACAGATCTTCAGCCGGTCGGGCTCGGTGCTGGCGGCAAGGCTGAGGGCGGATTGCGCGGTTGCGGTGTCGAGCGAAAGTGCGCCGCCGTGAGGCAGGGAACGGCGGAGAACCGCGGCGATCGCCTCGAGCAAATCGGCCAAGAACTCCGGCCGTCCATCGGCCGATATCTCCGCGCGAAAGTGCCGGTCAGTCGCTTCGCGCAGCTGCAGCAGCCGGCCGCGATTCTCCGCTGCGACGGGCGCCAGCGCACCGAAGCGGGCACTCTCTGCTCCGAAACGGTTGGCCGCTTCCGCAAAGGTATCAATTGCCGCAACATCGGCGAAACGGTCGATCCGGCGCTCCGGATCGGCGCGCAGGATGATGGAATTGGCCACGTCCAGCGCCAGCGCGCCGCCGGCAAATCGATGGGCGGTCCAGGTGAAGGTCATGCGAAAATCCTAACTGGCAAAAATGATTTTACCAGTTATATTGATCTTGTCACGCTCCGGATGCGCCATGCTCTATTTTCTGCAGCAGCTCGCCAATGCCGTCCCTGTCGCTGCCCTCTATGCGGCGCTCGCCTTTGGCTATGCCATCGCCTTCGCGGTGACGCGCCGGGCGGATCTCACCTATGGCGCGCTCTTTGCCTTCTCGGGCCAGATGTTCGTGCTGTTTGCTGATTTCGGCTGGAACCGGCTGTGGCTGGTGTTGCCGGCCGCCCTTGGCCTCGGCGCGGCTGCGGCCCTGAGCTTCAGCGTTGGCGCCGGGCTCGTCGCCGGGCGTTATGTCATGCGGCCGCTCGCCTTTTCGTCAGCCAACACCGTCGTCGTCGCTTCGCTCGGCTGCCTGTTGGTGCTGATGGAAGCGGCGCGGCTCGCCTCTGAAACACGCAGCCTGTGGCTGCCGCCGTTCCTGAACGGGAATATCGTCTTCTGGGACGATCCTCGCTTTCCGGTGACCTTGACGGTCATCCAGCTCGGCAACACCGTGCTCATGGCTGCGCTCGTGGCGGCCGGGCACTGGTATCTCACGCATTCCCGGGCAGGGCGGTTCTGGCGCGCCGTATCGGAGGACAGGGGGGCTGCAGCGCTCTGCGGTGTCGACGCCGCGACCGTTTACATCGCCGCCTATGGCGCGGCATCTTTGATCGCCGCCGTCTGCGGCATTCTCGCAGCCTCCTACTACGGCAACATGGATTTCGGCACGGGGCTCACCTTCGGCGTCAAGGTGCTGTTCATCGCCGCAATCGGCGGCCAGGCTTCGCCGCTTTTTGCAGCCCTTGGCGCCGCCGGGGTCGGTTTCCTCGAAACGCTCTGGAGTGCCTATGGCCCCATCCTCTGGCGCGATTTCGTGATCTTCGGTTTCCTGGTGATCGTGCTGGTCGTGACGCGCCGGGAGAAAGTCATTCCCTAGTCAAACGGGAGG
The DNA here is from genome assembly GCF_052044935.1 of Ensifer sp. 22460. Taxonomy (NCBI): domain Bacteria; kingdom Pseudomonadati; phylum Pseudomonadota; class Alphaproteobacteria; order Hyphomicrobiales; family Rhizobiaceae; genus Ensifer; species Ensifer sp. 22460. The sequence goes on along the minus strand of NZ_JBQENZ010000004.1, from coordinate 215,141 downwards.
GGAAGTCCCCGCATGTAGCGCTATTTCGTCGACCAGCGGTCCCGCGCCGTGTCGTCGGCATCCTTGGCGCTGACCCAGCCGCCGGTGGTGCCGTCGCCGAGGTGTTCCTTCTTCCAGAAAGGCGCTGAGGTCTTCAGGAAATCCATGATGAAGTTGGCGCCGTCGAAGGCGGCCTGCCGGTGCCGCGAGGCGGCGACGACCAGCACAATATTGTCGCCGGGCATGATCTTGCCGTAACGGTGGATGGCGGTGGCGGCCCGCAGCGAGAAGCGCTCAACCGCCTCGTGGCAGATGCGCTCGATCTCCGCTTCGGCCATGCCTGGATAATGTTCGAGCTCAAGCGCAGCGAGCGTGCCCGCCTCATCTCTGCAAAGCCCGGAGAAAGTGACGACCGCGCCGACGTCCGCCCGTCCGGCAGAGAGCTTCGCGACCTCCGTATTGAGATCGAAGTCCTCGCGCTGAACGCGCACGTTCACCGGCGCGTTCATGGGCTCAGCCGCCCGTCATGGGCGGAAACAGGGCGATCTCACGGGCGCCGGCAATCGGCTCCTTGTGGTCGACATGTTCCTGGTTGATGGCCGCGCGGATGACGTTTTCATGTTCGAGCGCCGCTTCGTATTCGTCGCCGAGCGTCTTCAGATGCTGGAGCAAGTCGGCAATGGTGACGACGCTGGCGGGAACGTCCAGGGTCTCTTCGCCCTTGCCGATGCGCTCGCGCACCCAGGAGAAATAGACGAGATTGACGGTGCTCATTCGTTGACCACGTGCTTGAGGCCGGCGCGGAAATAGTCGTAGCCCGTGTAGAGCGTGATGGCGGCGGCGATCCACAGGAGCACGATACCCGCTTCCGTCGTGTAGGGCAAAATCTTGTCGCCAGCAGGACCGGCGAGCAGGAAGGCGATGGCGACCATCTGGATCGTCGTCTTCCACTTGGCGATGCGGGTGACGGGCACGCTGACCTTCAGTGCCGCCAGATATTCGCGCAGGCCGGACACCAGGATTTCGCGGCAGAGGATGATGATCGCAGCCCAGATCGACCAGCCGGCGATCGTGCCGTCAGCGGCGACCAGCAGCAGGATCGAGGCGACAAGCAGCTTGTCGGCGATCGGATCGAGCATCTTGCCGATGTTCGACGTCTGCTTCCAGATGCGGGCGAGATAGCCATCGAAGAAGTCGGTGATCGACGCAATCGCGAAGAGCGTGACCGCCGTCCAGCGCGCGAAATCCGAACTGTGCAGCCGCCCTTCGATGAAGAAGCAAAGGACGATCAGCGGCACGATCAGGATTCGGAAATAGGTGAGCAGGTTCGGGATGCTGTAGGCGACGGGCGTGGGCATGGATTCGTGTTCTCTGGTTCGTCAGGTACAGAATGACTTTGCTGACCGGAGGTCAACAGGTCATCACGCGGCAATTGTCATATTTGCCTGATTCCATGTGAACGCCCGGTGAATTGTGACACCCGGTTGTCATTTGGCACCATCGTCGTGGAAATGTTCGTAGACCAGCCGGGCCACCGTCTCGGAAATCCCGGCGACGGCCATCAGGTCGTTGATGCCCGCGCGCGAGACGGCCTTCGCGGTGCCGAAATGCGTCAACAGCGCGCGCTTACGCGTCGGCCCGATGCCGGCGATTTCGTCGAGCGGGTTCTTGACCATCTCCTTCTTGCGACGGGCGCGATGCGAGCCGATCGCAAAACGGTGCGCTTCGTCGCGCAGCCGCTGGATGAAGTAGAGCACCGGATCGCGTGGCGGCAGCGTGAAGCTGTCGCGGCCAAGCGCGAAGAAGCGTTCGCGTCCGGCGTCGCGGTCGACACCCTTGGCGACGCCGATCGCGGTAACGCAGTCCTCGACATCGAGCTCCTTCAGGATGGCCCGCACGGCAGTCATCTGCCCCTGGCCGCCGTCGATGAGGATGACATCGGGCCAGGCGGGGAAAGCGCCGTCGTCAGACTCTGCGGTCCGGTCCGGCTTGCCTTCTTCCTTCAGCAGTCGCGAGAACCGCCGCGTCATCACTTCCCGCATCATGCCGAAGTCGTCGCCCGGGGTGATGTCGGTCGATTTGATGTTGAACTTGCGGTACTGGCCTTTGACGAAACCTTCCGGCCCCGCCACTACCATGCCGCCGACGGCATTGGTGCCCATGATGTGGGAGTTGTCGTAGATCTCGATGCGGCGCGGTGCGCGCTCCAGTTTGAAGGTTTCCGAGAAGCCTTCGAGCAGGCGCGATTGCGAGGCGGTTTCCGCCAGCTTGCGGCCATGGGCTTCGCGCGCGTTGGCGAGCGCATGATCGACGAGATCCTTCTTCTCGCCGCGCTGCGGCACCTGGATCGCGACCTTGTATCCGGACTTTTCGCTCAGCGCCTGGCCGAGCAGTTCCTGCTCCTCTACCGCCTCGCAGAGAAGGATCTGCCGGGGACAGGGCTTGTCGTCGTAGAACTGCGCCAGGAACTGCGAGAGCACCTCCGCTGTCGGCAGCGACGGGTCGGCCTTCGGGAAATAGGCGCGGTTGCCCCAGTTCTGACCGGTGCGGAAGAAGAAGACCTGGATGCAGGATATGCCGCCCTCGTGATGGATCGCGAAAACATCGGCCTCCTCGACACCGGCGGGATTGATGCCCTGGTGGCTCTGGACGTGGCTGAGCGCTGCCAGCCGGTCGCGGTAAAGGGCGGCCCTCTCGAAGTCGAGGTTCTCCGAAGCCTCGCCCATGGCAGCCGCGATGGTTGCCTTCACCGCCTGGCTCTTGCCCGACAGGAAGTCCTTGGCTTCGCGCACCAGTTCCGCATAGTCGGGGTCGCTGATTTCGCGGGTGCAGGGCGCCGAACAGCGTTTGATCTGGTAGAGCAGGCACGGCCGCGTCCGGGTCTCGAAGACGCTGTCTGTACAGGTCCTGAGCAGGAAGGCGCGCTGCAGCGAATTGATCGTGCGCCCGACGGCGCCAGCCGACGCGAAGGGGCCGAAGAAGTCCCCCTTGCGGCTGCGTGCGCCGCGGTGCTTGTAAAGCGCCGGCGCCCGGCTGTCGCCGGTCACCAGGATATAGGGGAACGACTTGTCGTCGCGCAAAAGCACGTTGAAGCGCGGCCGGAGGCGCTTGATCAGGTTCGCTTCGAGCAGCAGCGCCTCGATCTCGGTGCGCGTCGTCACGAACTCCATGTTGGCGGTCTCGCGCACCATGCGCGCGATACGGTTGGAATGGCCACGTCCCTGGGCATAGTTGCTGACGCGCTTCTTCAGGCTGCGCGCCTTGCCGACATAGAGAACGTCGCCGGTCTCGTTGAACATGCGGTAGACGCCAGGGCCGTTTGGCAGGAGCTTGACGAAGGCCTGGATCAGCTCCGCGCCCTTCAAGCCTTCCATTTCGGCGCGATTCTCGTTCCACTCGACGGGTGGCGTGGCACTCGTGCTTTCTGCGACCTCGATCAGATCGTCGTCGTCTTCCGCTTCGCTGCCGTCATAGAGGATGCCGCCGTCTGTCGGCACGCGTCCGTTCATTCCACTATCTCCCTGATGTCGGGCGTTTCCCAGGCGAGGTGCTGGCCCCCGTCGAGCGCGATCATCTGTCCGGTAATCGACGGCGTGTCGAACAGGAAGCGGATCGTCCGTCCGAATTCGTCGAGCGTCGGCCCGCGTCTGAGAATCAGGGCTTCGACCTGCGCCTCAAAATCCTGCGGGTCCTGCCGCTCGTTTGGCAAAGTCGGCCCGGGGCCGATACCGTTGACGCGGATGCGCGGGGCGAGCGCCTGCGCCATCGTCCGGGTAGCGGTCCAAAGCGCCGACTTCGACAACATATAGGAATAAAAGCGCGGATTGGGAGCCCAGACGCGCTGGTCGATCACGTTGACAATGAGTCCATTGGCGTCCGCCGGAAGCAGTTCAGCGAAATCGCGCGCCAACAGGGAAGGGGCCTTCACATGCAGGGCGAAGTGCTGATCCCAGATTGATTCGTCGAAAGCGTCGAGGCTGTCCTTCTTGAAGACCGAGGCATTGTTGACGAGCAGGTTCAGCGGGCCAAGCGCCTCTGCGGCGCGTGCGATGAGCGTCGAAGTCTCCGCCGTATCGGTGAGGTCGGCGCGAAGCGCGATGGCCTTCGTTCCACCTTTCGAGAGTGCTTCGACCAGAGCTTCCGCTTCGTCAAATGAGGCGTCGGCATGAATGGCGACCGAAAAGCCATGGGCCGCGAGGTCCTCAACTATAGCTTTGCCGATCCGCTTGGCGCCCCCGGTCACGAGGGCGGCCTTTCGTGCTTTCTTCAACGTTTCATCCCGCTTTTTCGAATCTTCGCGTCAGCCGACCAAGATATAGGCAAGAAACGTGAGCCTGAAACACTCCCTGACAGTTTCTTGCCGAAAAATTAATGGAATTGGCGTAAATTGTATTATTTTGTATGTGTATAGTATATCTTTCGTTAATCTTGAATCATGGTTAATAAATCCCCTGTTGCACCAAGGCAACATCAAATTTCGGGCGTGTTTGTGCCACCAAAATTTCACATTTTGGCTCTTGTGAATCCGCATTTGCTGACCAATTTCAGCTCAACCGGGCGGGTTAATTGAAAGTTGTCCGATGTTTCACTGTGGGACCCCAAGCCCAAGGGGCATCGGTACGAAAAGGAGAATATTTATGCGTACGCTCACCACCACCCTCATGGCTTCGGCTATGACCCTCATCGCCTTCCAGGCCGCCCAGGCTGCTGATGCGATCGACGAAGTTCCGGCTGCTCCGCAGGCCGAATACACCGAGCCGGCGCAGAAGAACTGGTCGGGCGCCTATGTCGGTGGTACCGCCGATTGGCACCATGGTCAGTTTGACGCGACCGGCAGCAACACGGCAGCCGGCTTCGGCGGCGGTCTCTACGGCGGCTACAACATGCAGAGCGGCCAGATCGTATACGGCGGCGAAGCGGATGTCGGCTACTCCGGTCAGGATTCGAGCAAGGGCAACCTGCGCATGAAGCAGGGCGTCAACGGCTCGCTGCGCGCACGCGTCGGCGTCGATCTGAACCCGGTTCTGCTTTACGGCACCGCCGGTCTCGCCGTCGGCCAGGCCAAGGGCACCGTTGGTGGCGCTTCCGACAAGAACACCATGGTCGGCTGGACCGCAGGTGCCGGCGCGGAAACCTTTGTCACCGACAACATCACCGCACGCGTCGAGTACCGTTACACGGACTACGGCTCGAAGGACTTCCGGATGGGCGGCACCAACGTCTCCTCCGGTTACGACGAACACAGCGTTCGCGTCGGTATGGGCGTGAAGTTCTGATCGGCTCTCGCCGGATCAAACAAGAAGGCCGGGGCGACCCGGCCTTTTTTGTGCGCGTTTCCTACGCTTTGAACTTGGAATAGTCGGGAAAGTGCTTTTCGAACTTCGCCGGCCAGTTCTTGAGTTTGGCGCGACCCTTCTGCCATTCGCCGGCAAAGCGCAACTCGATGTAGCGCAGCATCGCCGCAAGGGCGAAATGGCCGCCATGGAGCTTGGCTCCGGTCTTCGGCAGGTTGGCGTTCAGATGGTCGAGGCTGCGTTCGACCTTTTCCCATTGCCGGTCGATCCAGGGCTGATGCACCTTCTCCGGCGGGTGTGAACGTTTCTCGTAGACGATCGCCAGCAGGCTGTCGCAGACACCGTCGCACAAAGCTTCGAGGATCTCGACATCGGTCCGCTTGCCCGCGTTCTTCGGGTAAAGCTTGCCCTTCGTTTCCCGATCGATGAAGTGCATGATCGCGCGGCTGTCATAGACCGAACGCCCATCGTTAAGGATGAGTGTCGGTATCTTACCGAGCGGATTGTTGCCGATCAGTTCGGGTGGATTGGCTCCGGTGTCGGTCAGGACGCTGTCGGCGGAGAACCCGGCATAATGCGCCGCCATCCGAACCTTGTTCGAATAGGGCGAGGCAGGAGAGTACAGTATCTTCATCGAGCGTCTTTCTTCTGGTCCAGAGCAATTCCGACGAGAGTGCGAAGCGGAATTGCGTCCGGAATTGCCTAAGAACAAATACCTATGGAGCCGGAGGCAGTGAAACGCTGTCTTTCCTGCATGCCTGGCGATCGACCGCCGGGCAGGATCGGAAATTCAGCGACTTGTCGAAGCAGATCCGGATTTCTTCGAGCATGTTGCCTTCGCACGTAACCGCGACCGCGTCTTTTGTCATGCCAGGGTTTTGGGCGACGAGCGTGCTTTCGATCGCGTTGACGGACATGTTCGTTTGTTGCCGGGGCGGGGAGAGTTCTGCTGGTAGCGCGAGCCTGTTCCAGGCCGCGCGTGTGACGGCGAAGTAGTCCTCCTGACTGAGCCCGGAACAGGTGCCGTGCTTGCGCCACTGATGGCCGATCAGGCCCATCGACGGAATGAGATCGAGATACCGCTTGCCGAGCGAGGAGGGCACACGGTCCGATTGCCGCGTCGGGCAGAAATCCGGGAAACCTCTTTCGTTCTGAGGCCATAGGCCGTGCACAATCAGGCCGCGGTTGCTGCCGATCTCGCATTGGCTGGATTTTCCGTTGGGATCGTTGTCGCCGCACCAGGTCGGCGACCAGGAGAGCGAAAGCACATAGAAATCGAATCCGCTGCCGACCGGCACCGCGTCGATTGCTTTTGCAGGTTTCGTCTCGGCAGCCGGCGGCGCCTTCTCGGTACTCTGATCGCTGCAGCCGGCCAGGCTAGCCGCAACGAGAAGCGCCGGCAGAAGCCGGCGCGCATTCCGGATTGCTTTCATGATTAGCGGAGCGAGGCGCAATGCGCGCCATAGACATACCAGGGATCAAGCCCGCCGACGCAGAACTCGATGCTTCTGCCGACGCCGGCAAAGCCCCAGGGGCGTTCGATGAGGTAGTAGAGCGAGCGCTGCTGGCCGTCGGTCATGACCGCCGTAGCATAGCAATATTCACGCTCGACCAGATGAGTCTCATCGCGGAACTCTTGCCGGTTCTGTCCCATGTTGCGGATATCGGCGATCGACAGATTGGCGTGCAGGTAGTTCGCATCCCGGTATTCGAAGCGCGAAGTGATGAAACCGAGCACCGAGGACTCGCTGCAAACACCTGCGTTATAGGATTGGACCTGGCCGCTGCCGATATAGTCGGCGGCGGATGCGCCCGGCGCTGCGGCGGCGGCGAGGGAAAGCGAGATGAGAAGCGTTGCTGCGAGCGTGCGAGTCATGGGCGTCTCCCTATATCGTCACAGGAGATTGCGGTGTGTCGCGCCCGTCCGTCAAGCCCCTCGGGTTGCCTGTTCTTCACCGCGCAGCCAGAAGCAGCGGGCGGAGGCGAAGCGATCCTGCGCCAACCGTGCTTTCAGGAACGGCAGCAGCAGATCGAGTTCGCCCTTCAGCGTGAAGGGTGGATTGACGATGATGAGACCGGAGCCGGAGAGGCCGGTGGTTTCGCGGTCGCTGCGGACCGACAGTTCGGCGCAGAGCATCTTCGGAATTTCGAGCGCCTTCAGTGCTTCGTGGAAAGCCTTGATGGGCGCGCCCTGCTTCACTGGATACCAGAGGCAATAGATGCCGCCGGCAAAGCGCCGGTAGGCGCGCGCCAGGCCATCGGCGAGGCGTTCGTATTCGCCTTCCTTTTCAAAGGGCGGATCGACGAGGATCAGCCCGCGCTTCTCTTTCGGCGGCAGATGGGCGCCGAGCGCCAGCCAGCCGTCCAGTTCGGTGATCCGGCTCTGGAAGTCGCCGTCGAAAAGCCGATGCAGGGTTTCATAGTCGTCCGGGTGCAACTCCATGGCAGACAGCCGGTCCTGCGGACGGAAGAGCATGCGCGTAAGCTTCGGCGAGCCGGGATAAAGCTTCAGCTCGCTGCCGGGATTGAGCGTACGGATGGTTTCGAGATACGGGGCGAGGATCGCAGCGATTTCGACAGGCAGATCGTCCTCGAGAAGCCGGCCGATGCCGTCGCGCCATTCCCCGGTCTTCTGCGCCTCTTCGCCGGAGAGGTCGTAAAGCCCGATGCCGGCATGGGTATCGAGCACGCGAAACGCCTTCTCCTTCTGCTGGAGATAGGTGACGAGGCGTGCCAGCACCGCGTGCTTCAGGACGTCGGCAAAATTGCCCGCGTGGTAGATGTGCCGATAGTTCATGAGCGCCGCCGATGGCTGAGATCAATTGTTGCGATGGGTGAACGATTGGCTCTTTGAGCCCGTTTGTCGATGCCATATAGAAAAGCCATGAACGTTGCGACCCCCATCAAAGCAGAAAAATCGATCGGCCATTCGGTCTGTCCGCACGACTGTCCCTCCGCTTGCGCGCTGGAGGTGGATCTGACTGCCGAAGGGCGGATCGGCCGCGTGCGTGGCGCTTCCGCCAACACCTACACCGCCGGTGTGATCTGCGCCAAGGTGGCGCGCTATTCCGAGCGCATCTACCATCCCGGCCGCCTCATGGTGCCGCAGCGGCGCAAGGGCGACAAGGGTGAGGGGAACTGGCAGGACGTCAGCTGGGAGGCGGCGCTCGACGAGATCGCCGACCAGTTCATCCGCGCCGAGCAGAAACACGGTGCGGAGGCGATCTGGCCCTACTTCTATGCCGGAACCATGGGGCAAGTGCAGCGCGATTCCATCGAGCGCCTGCGCCACGCCAAGCGTTACTCCGGCTTCTTCGGCTCGATCTGCACCAACATGGCCTGGACCGGCTTCGCCATGGCGACCGGCGCCTTGCGCGGACCCGATCCGCGCGAGATGGCCAAGGCCGATTGCGTGGTGATCTGGGGGACGAACGCTGTCGCGACCCAGGTCAACGTGATGACGCACGCGGTGAAGGCGCGCAAGGATCGCGGCGCAAAGATCGTCGTCATCGACATCTACGACAACCCGACGGTCAAACAGGCAGATATGGGTCTCGTCTTGAAACCCGGCACCGACGCAGCGCTCGCCTGCGCCGTTATGCACATCGCCTTTCGCGACGGCTATGCCGACCGGGCCTATATGACGGAATTCGCCGACGACCCCGCCGGGCTCGAAGCACATCTCAAGTCGCGCGGACCGGAATGGGCTTCCGCCATCACTGGTCTTTCGGTCGATGAAATCGAAGCCTTCGCCAAGCTTGTCGGCACGACGCCCAGAACCTATTTCCGCCTCGGCTACGGCTTTACCCGCCAGCGCAACGGCTCGGTCGCCATCCATGCGGCCGCCTCCGTCGCCACCGTTCTTGGCTCCTGGAAGCATGAAGGCGGCGGTGCCTTCCACTCCAACAACGATATCTTCAAGCTCGACAAGCGCGAACTGATCGGCTCGGCCTTCCACGATCCGGATGTCCGCATGCTCGACCAGTCGCAGATCGGTCGCGTGCTGACCGGCGATGCCGAGGCGCTGCGCCACCGAGGTCCGGTGACGGCGATGCTGATCCAGAACACAAATCCGGTGAACGTCGCGCCGGAACAGCGGCTGGTGAAGCGTGGCTTCCTGCGCGATGATCTTTTCGTTGCGGTGCACGAGCAGTTCATGACCGATACGGCTGCCGTCGCCGATATCGTGCTGCCGGCCACCATGTTCCTCGAACATGACGATCTCTATCGTGGCGGCGGTCACCAGCACATCCTGATCGGCCCGAAGGTGGTGGAGCCGCCGTCGACCGTGCGCACAAACCTGTTCGTCATCGAGGAACTGGCCAAGCGCTTGGGCGTTGCCGACCATGCCGGCTTCGGCCTGACGGAGCGCCAGCATATCGACCGGCTGCTTGCCAACTACGGCATCGGCTACGAGGAGATGAGACAAGAGAAGTGGCTGGACTGCCAGCCGGCATTCGAAGACGCGCACTACCTCAAAGGCTTCGGTCATCCGGACGGCAAGTTCCGCTTCAAGCCGGACTGGACGGGAACGCCGGCGGCGAACCGGCCGCCGAAGTCCATGGGCATTCAGGGGCCGCATGCAGCGCTGCCGGAGTTCCCTGACCATGTCGACCTGATCGAGGTTGCGGACGCCGAGCATCCCTTCCGCCTCGCGACCTCGCCGGCCCGTTCCTTCCTCAATTCGACCTTTGCCGAGACGCCTTCTTCGATTCAGAAGGAAGTGCGCCCGGAAGTGATGCTCCATGCCGAAGACGCCGAGGCGCTCGGCATCGCCGATGGCGATATCGTTCAGCTCGGCAACCAGCGTGGTGAGATCCGCCTGCATGCGAAGATCGGCGGGGGAACGCGTCGCGGCGTTGTGATCGCAGAAGGGCTCTGGCCGAACGGCGCCCATCTCGACGGGGAAGGGATCAACGTCCTGACCGGTGCCGATGCGGTGGCGCCCTATGGCGGTGCCGCCTTCCACGACAACAGGGTCTGGGTCAGATTGGCGCGCTAAATCAGGTTGTTCAACGGCAGACGGAACCCTCCATGAGCGGCGACCACCACCATGCAGATGTCGGTAGCACGCCGGTTTCGAGGCTCTGGGCGTCGCTCGGCCTGACCGGCGGCTTCATGCTGGCGGAGGTCGTCGGCGGTGTACTGACCGGCAGTCTGGCTTTGATCTCCGACGCGATGCACATGTTGACCGACACCGCGGCCCTTGCGATCGCGCTCGTCGCCATCCATGTGGGCCGCCGCCCATCCGATCTGCTGCGCACCTACGGTTATGCGCGTTTCGAAATCCTCGCGGCCGCCTTCAACGCGCTGCTCTTGCTCGCCGTTGCCTTCTACATTCTCTACGAAGCCTGGAAGCGGCTGTCGGAGCCGCAGGAGATCCAGTCGGGCGGCATGCTGGTGATCGCCGTCATAGGCCTTCTCGTCAATCTCGCCTCGATGCGGCTCCTGACGAGCCACAAGGACGAGAGCCTCAACGTCAAGGGTGCCTATCTCGAGGTCTGGTCGGACATGCTCGGCTCGCTCGCCGTCATCGTCGGTGCCGCGGTCATCTGGTTCACCGGTTGGAAATGGGTGGACTCCCTGCTCGCCGTCGGTATCGGCTTCATGGTCTTCCCGCGCACCTGGGTGCTGCTGAAGGAGTGCATCAACATCCTGCTCGAAGGCGCGCCGCCGGGCGTGCGGCTCGCCGATGTCCACGCGACGATCGCCGCCGTGCCTGGTGTCATCTCGGTGCATGATCTTCACCTCTGGGCAATCACCCAAAACCAACCGTCGTTGACCGCCCATGCGGTGCTCGCCGAGGGCGCCGATGGTGAAACGGTGCGCCGGGCGATCGAAGAGCGGCTGCGCCAGGAGTTCGACCTGCATCACACGACATTGCAGATGGAGCGCGAAGACCGCGCGACAACGGAACACATTCACTAGAACGCCGTGCGTTCAGACGAACGCACAAAGGACGCTCTAGCACTTTGATTGTAGAGCATCTTTCAGCTTTCGAGTGCTTCCACTTGAAAGCGGGATGCTCTAGAGGCAGGAACGGCCGGATGGCTGCCGCCAACGAAGGATTTCGCATGAGCACACATCACGATCCGCGCGTCAGGATCATCGGTCGCCGCACGCTTTGGGACGGGTTCATCCATCTTGAGGAAGTGACGCTCGAACAGGACATGTCGAACGGCATGACCGCGACCTTGAAGCGCGAGGTTCATGATCATGGCAGTGCCGCGACCATCCTGCTCGTCGACGCCAAGCGGCAAAGCGTGGTGCTTGTGCGGCAGCTGCGCGTTCCCGTGCTCTTGCAGGGGGACGAGGCCTACATGATCGAAGCGGTGGCCGGGTTGTTGGACGACGACACCCCGGAAGTTGCGATCGCCCGCGAGGCGTTGGAAGAGACCGGCTACCATGTCGAAGGCGCCACCCACCTTTTCGATGCCTATATGAGCCCGGGCGCGCTCACCGAGCGCACGAGCTTTTTCGTCGGCCACATCGACGTCACGGAAAAGCGTGGGGATGGCGGCGGGCTTGCGCATGAGGGAGAGGACATCGAAGTTCTCGAAATACCGCTTGATCGGGCCTTCGCTATGATCGCCACCGGCGAGATTTGCGACGCCAAGACGATCATGCTGCTGCAATGGGCAAAGCTCAACCGCAACGAACTCAGCGGCTAAATCATTGTTTTATAAGAAGATAATTTATTACGGATATTTCACTTTTTGATCGGTATCGGGTAAGCTAAAGCGCTGATGTTCTCATCATTGACATGGGCGCCCCATGACATCCTCCCTTTCGGAAAGCGCAACCGACGACGAGCAGCAGGCGGAGGGGGGCTGGATTTCCTTCCTGCGCCGCAACCGTCGCTCTCTTTCGGCCGCTGGTACGCTATTTGTGATCGCTCTCTTCGGCTTTGCGATCTTTCACCTGACATCCGAAGTTCAGTACGATGAAGTCGTCCAAGCCTTGGCAGATACGCCCTGGGCGTCGCTTGCGGCGGCGGTGTTCTTCACGGCGCTGAGCTTCCTGGCGCTGACCTTCTATGACGTCGGCGCGCTCGATTATGTCCGGCGCAAGCTGCCCTATGCCGATGTGGCGCTGACGGCCGCTTGCGCCTATGCGGTCGGCAACACCGCCGGTTTTGGCGCCTTGAGCGGTGGCGCGATCCGCTACCGGTCCTATTCCCGCCTCGGCATCGAGCCGGAAAATATTGCCCGGATCATTGCCTTCGTGACGCTTGCCTTTGGGCTCGGCCTTCTGACGGTGACCTGCCTCAGCCTGCTGGCGGTCGGCGAATATGTGGCGCCGATGACCGGGCTCGATCCGCTTTTGCTGCGCCTGATCGCCGTCGTCATCCTCGGCGGGTTGTTCACCGTGTTCTTCCTTGCGCGCGACGGCCGCGAGGTCAGCCTCGGACGCCTGACATTGCGGCTGCCGGATTCGCGCACGGTCTCGCGCCAGTTCCTGGTGACCGCGCTCGATCTCGCCGCTTCGGCAACCGTCCTCTATGTGCTCCTGCCGGCCGGCACCATCGGCTGGCCGGCTTTCCTCGCCGTCTACTCGCTCGCCGTCGGCGTCGGTGTTCTCAGTCACGTTCCAGCCGGCCTCGGCGTCTTCGAGACGATCATCATCGCGACGCTCGGCCACAACACCGATGTCGACACCATTCTCGGCGCGCTGGTTCTCTATCGCGTGATCTATCACGTGCTGCCGCTGGTGATTGCGATCGCCGTCGTTATCGGCATCGAGCTCCGCCAGCTCTCCGGCCATCCGGTCGCCTCAAGTGTGCGGCGCGTTGGCGGCCGGATGACGCCGCTGCTGCTGGCGACGCTCGGCGTCGTGCTCGCGATCATGCTGGTGCTTTCGAGCGTGACGCCGACACCCGACGAAAATCTGGCCTTTCTTGAAAGCCTGCTGCCCCTGCCGATCGTCGAGGGCGCCCATTTCCTCGCAAGCCTGCTCGGCCTTGCGCTCGTCGTCGTCTCCCGCGGCCTGGCGCTGCGCCTGGATGGTGCCTGGTGGGCGTCGATCGTGATTGCGATCGCCGCACTCCTGCTGTCGCTGATCAAGGCGATCGCGGTGGTGGAAGCGGGCATGCTCGCCTTCTTTCTCCTGGGGCTGCTCGTCAGCCGTCGCCTGTTCGTCCGTCCGGCATCCCTCTTTGGCCAGGCGCTCACCATACCGTGGCTGACGGCGCTTGGGGTCATCTGCCTCGGCGGACTGGTCGTCCTGCTCTTCGTCTACCGCGATGTCGAATACAGCCACGAGCTCTGGTGGCAGTTCGAATTTTCGGCCGAGGCGCCGCGTGGGCTGCGGGCGCTCCTTGGCGTCACCATCGGTGCCAGCATGCTTGCGATCTGGAGCCTGATGCGCCCGGCAACCGGGGCGGCGGAGCCCGCGTCCGACGATGCGATGGAGCGCGCCTTGGCGATCGTCGAGGCGCAAAACATGTCCGACGCCAATCTGGTGCGCATGGGCGACAAGAGCATCCTGTTCTCGGCCGACCGGCGGGCCTTCATCATGTACGGGCAGCGGGCCCGTTCCTGGATTGCGCTCTTCGATCCGGTCGGACCAATCGACGCCTGGCCGGAACTGATCTGGCATTTCATCGAGAAGGCGCGAGCCGCCGGCTGTCGTGCGGTTTTCTACCAGGTGTCGGCCGAAGGGCTTGCCTACTATGCCGATGCGGGGCTGCGCGCCTTCCGGCTCGGTGAACTGGCGCGCGTCGATCTCGCCCGTTTCGAGATGAAGGGCGGCAAGTGGGCAAACTTGCGCCAGCAGGTCAGCCGCGCCCAGCGCGACGGGCTGGAGTTCCAGGTCGTGCCGCCGGCGGACGTTCCTGAAATCATGGCCGACCTGACGGCTGTTTCCGATGCCTGGCTCGCCCATCACAACGCCAAGGAAAAGGGCTTCTCGCTCGGCGCCTTCGATCCGGACTATCTGACGGAGCAGCCGGTTGCGATCCTCACATGTAACGGACGCATTGTCGCTTTCGCCAATATCCTCGTGACCGGGACGAAGGAGGAGGGCACCGTCGATCTGATGCGCTTCTCGCCGGACGCGCCGAAGGGAGCCATGGATTTCCTCTTCGCCCAGGTAATGGAATATCTGAAGGGGGAGGGGTTCCGCGCCTTCAATCTCGGCATGGCACCCCTGTCCGGCATGTCGACGCGCCAGATCGCGCCGGTATGGGATCGGGCCGGCCGTACCTTCTTCGAACACGGCGAGCGCTTCTACAACTTCAAGGGCCTGCGCGCCTTCAAGTCGAAGTTTCATCCGCAGTGGCAACCGCGCTATCTTGTCGCCAGTGGCGGCATCAATCCGATCCTCGCCTTGATGGATGCGACATTCCTGATCGGCGGCGGTCTCAAGGGAGTGGTGAAGAAATGATCCGTGTCGCGAACGCCTGGAAATGCCTCACCTCGGCGGCGTTGCTGCTTTCGGTTTCCATTCTTCCTGCTGCCGCGGAAGACGCGCCGAAGAGCTACGATACCGGGATGATCCCGTCGCCGCGCATCATGTTGCCCAAGGAAAAGGCGACCGCACTGGTCGTGCTGCTTTCGGATGCTTCAGGCTGGACGGACAAGGAGCAGGCGGTCGCTGATACGCTCACCGGTGACAAGACCATCGTCATCGGTGTCGATCTCAAGGCTTATCTCGCGTCGCTCGCCAAGGATGACGGCGACTGCATCTACATGGTCTCCGATATCGAATCGCTCAGCCAGCAGGTACAGCGCGCCATCGGCAGCGATGCCTACCAACTGCCGATCGTTGCCGGTGTCGGCGCCGGTGGCGCCATGGCGCTCGCGATTGCCGCCCAGACGCCGCCAGCCACGATCGGCCAGACGCTGGCGGTCGATCCGGAGGAGGGCATCGCGCTCAGGAAACAGCTCTGCACTCCGGCCGATAAGGTGAAGAAAGGCGACCGCATGGTCTATGGCTTGACCGATGGTGCCTTGCCGGACCCGGTCTCCGTCGTCTTCTCGCCGGCAGCCTCCGCGGATGGGCGCTCGCATGTGGCCGCGCTTATCGCAAAGCATCCGGATGTCGATCAGGAAGACAGTGACGATGATGCCTTCACGGCATTGTCCGACCATCTCTCGGATATCATCGACAGCGAAAGCGACGCCGGCAACCCGTTCGGCCTGCCGCTGACCATTCTCGACGCCAAGCCGACGCGCGATACGATGGCGGTGATCTATTCGGGTGACGGCGGCTGGCGTGACATCGACAAGGAAGTCGGCGA
Source organism: Ensifer sp. 22460 (assembly GCF_052044935.1). Taxonomy (NCBI): domain Bacteria; kingdom Pseudomonadati; phylum Pseudomonadota; class Alphaproteobacteria; order Hyphomicrobiales; family Rhizobiaceae; genus Ensifer; species Ensifer sp. 22460. The sequence goes on along the minus strand of NZ_JBQENZ010000004.1, from coordinate 199,628 downwards.
CGTCCTCCAGCAGCAGGGGGTGCCGGTCGTCGGCTTCGATTCCCTGCATTATTTCTGGTCGGAACGCGATCCCCAGGCGACGGCGGACGACCTTGCCAAAGTGATGAGCTACTACCGCAAGCACTGGAACGTGCGCAACGTACTGCTGATCGGCTATTCCTTCGGTGCCGACGTTCTGCCGCGAACCTTCAACCTGCTGCCATCAGGCGAAAAGGCGCATGTCCGCCAGGTGACGCTGATGGCGCTGTCGCACTTGGTCGACTACAAGGTGTCGGTGCTCGGCTGGCTGGGTGCGGAAGGCGATGGCAAGGGCGGCGATCCGCTCGACGACATCAAGCGCATCGATCCGGCGCTGGTGCAATGCATCTACGGCACCGACGAAGAGGATGATGCCTGCCCTGAATTGAAGGGAACGGGCGTCGACGTCATCGGCATCGACGGTGGCCATCACTTCGACGAGGACTATCCGGCATTGACGCGGCGTGTGCTCGATGCGCTCGATCGCAGGCTGGCGTCGGCGAAGTGATGAATTGATCCAGCGCATCTTCCGCTTCCAGTAATTTCACTGAAAGCGGGGTGCTCTAATCAGGCGGCAGGCGAGATCAGCGTGGCGGTTGCTTCGGCAGCGCTATGGCTCACCGCGCGACCATCTTCCATGCGCACCTTGCCCTCGGCCATCAGCCGGAGCGCCATCGGATAGGTGCGGTGCTCGACGGTCAGCACCCGCGCTGCAAGGCTTTCGGATGTATCGCCGGGGAGAACCGGCACCACTGCCTGCGCGAGGATCGGGCCTTCGTCCATGCCTTCGGTCACGAAGTGCACCGTGCAGCCGGCGACCTTCATGCCGGCGTCGATCGCCCGCTGATGGGTGTGCAAGCCGGGGAAGAGCGGCAGCAGCGAGGGGTGGATGTTGAGGATCCGCCCTTGATGGCGCTGGATGAAGGTTGCCGAAAGCAGCCGCATATAGCCGGCCAGGCAGATGATATCCGGCGATAGGCGATCGAGCTCGGCAAGGATTGCCGCCTCGTGGGCGTCCTTGCTGTCGAAATCCTTGCGCAGGAAACTGCGTGTGGCAATACCGAGTGCTGCCGCCTTGACGAGGCCGCCGGCATCCGCCTTGTCGGCGATGACCGCAACGATCTCGGCGGGAAAACCTGGCTCGGCCGCGGCTTTCGCCAGCGCCAGCATGTTGGAGCCGCCACCCGAAATGAAGACGACGACCCGCTTCTTGCCCGTCGAGACCTCAGTCGTCATAGGGCGAGGGTGCCCTTGTAGATCGTGCCGGCAGCACCTTCGTCGCGCGCGACCATCCGGCCGAGCGTGAAGACGGTTTCACCTTCGTCGGTCAGCACAGAGGCGATCTCCGCAGCCTTGTCCGCCGGGACGACGACGATCATGCCGACGCCGCAGTTGAAGGTGCGCAGCATCTCGTTGGCAGCAACGCCGCCGGTCTGTGCAAGCCAGGAGAACACCTTCGGCGCCTTGATCGCATCGAGGTCGATCTCGGCGGCGAGGTGCTTCGGCAGCACGCGCGGAATGTTCTCGGGGAAGCCGCCGCCGGTGATATGGGCGAGCGCCTTGATCGCGCCGGTCTCGCGGATCGCCTTCAAGAGCGGCTTCACATAGATGCGCGTCGGCGTCATCAGGAGATCGGCAAGCGTGCCTTCGCCGAACGGCGCGGGTGCGTCCCAGGCAAGGCCCGAGAGCGCGACGATCTTGCGCACCAGCGAGTAGCCGTTGGAGTGAACGCCCGACGATGCGAGGCCGAGGATGACGTCGCCTTCGCCGATGTCGCCGGCGGGAAGGAGTTGGCCGCGTTCGGCAGCGCCGACGGCAAAGCCTGCGAGATCATAATCGCCACCCGAATACATGCCCGGCATCTCGGCGGTCTCGCCGCCAATCAGCGCGCAGCCCGCTTCGCGGCAGCCGCTGGCAATGCCGGCGACGATCGCGGCACCCTGGTCCGGGTCGAGCTTGCCGGTCGCGAAATAGTCGAGGAAGAACAGCGGCTCGGCGCCCTGGACCACCAGGTCGTTGACGCACATGGCAACGAGGTCGATGCCGACGGTGTCGTGCTTGTTGGCGTCGATGGCGATCTTGAGCTTGGTGCCGACGCCGTCATTGGCCGCAACCAGAACCGGGTCGGTGAAGCCTGCCGCCTTCAGGTCGAAGAGACCGCCGAAGCCGCCGATCTCGCCGTCGGCACCCGGACGCCTCGTCGAGCGCACATGCGGCTTGATCTTCTCGACCATCAGGTTGCCGGCGTCGATATCCACGCCCGCATCGCTATAGGTGAGGCCGTTCTTTCCCGACTGGCTCATGCTCGTTCTCCAAGGCTCGTCGTGCGACAGATATTTTGCGGATGCGATTGGCACGGCAGGCAAGGGAGTGCAAGCCGAGAGCATGCATTGGCGGCGTTTTTTCAACATTTTGCCCATATCCCACGATAGAAGCGAAGCAGCATAGCTCCAAACCGTGCGGCCTCACCCGGTTGGACTTGACCGGCGCCCGCGCCGCCCCCTATCTCCTTGCAGGGTTGTGATACGCGATCGGCGCATGCGGCGCGCCAGCGCGGGATGTGGAAAAGTGTGCGCGGTTTTCCGCCCGCATCCCGCCCTCGCTTGTGACAAGCGACCACGGTTATGATTTTAGGTCGACCCGACCTAAAATCATCGCGATCTAAAGGGAGTGTCATGGATATCAAGGTCAGCGGTTCCGGATTGCAGCGCCAGGTTATATTCTGGCTGCTGGTGCTTGCCGCCTTCATTGCCTTCCTCATGGTTTTCAGCTCTATCCTGCTGCCGTTCCTTGCCGGCATGGCGCTTGCCTATTTCCTCGATCCGGTCGCCGACCGTCTCGAGCGGCTTGGCCTCAGCCGGTTGATGGCGACGGTCGTCATCCTGATCGGCTTCGTCGTGGTCTTCGTGCTGGCGCTCATGGTCATCATTCCCGTGGTCGTCAGCCAGGCCTCGGATTTCATCGCGAACATCCCGGGCTACGCCGCCAAGCTGCAATTGCTCGTCAACGAAGCGCAGACGCGCCTGATCCCCGATTGGCTGGCGAGCCAGATGCCGTCGCTCAAGCAGAGCTCCGGCAAGCTGCTGGAACAGGGAGCCGCTTTCGTCGGCACGCTCTTCCAGCAGATCTGGAACTCCGGCGTGGCGCTGCTCGATGTCATTTCGCTGCTGGTCGTTACCCCTGTCGTCGCCTTCTATATTCTGCTCGACTGGGACCGGATGGTGGAGAAGGTCGACAGCTGGGTTCCGCGCGACTACGTCTCGGATGTGCGCCAGATCGCCCGAGACATGAACACGACGATCGCCGGCTTCGTGCGCGGGCAGGGCTCGCTCTGCGTCATCCTTGGCCTCTATTACGGTATCGGCCTGTCGCTGGTCGGTCTCAATTTCGGCCTGCTGATCGGCCTCTTCGCCGGCATGATCAGCTTCATTCCCTATGTCGGATCCATGGTCGGCCTCGTGCTCGCTGTTGGCGTTGCCCTGGTGCAGTTCTGGCCGGACTACCTTTGGATCGGCCTCGTGCTTGCAGTTTTCTTCAGCGGTCAGTTCATGGAGGGCAACATCCTCCAGCCGAAGCTGGTGGGTAAAAGCGTCGGCCTGCATCCGGTCTGGCTGATGTTTGCGCTCCTTGCCTTCGGCGCGCTCTTCGGCTTCGTCGGTCTGCTGGTGGCGGTGCCGGCAGCAGCCGCCATCGGCGTGCTTGTCCGCTTCGGCATCCAGCGGTACCTTGATAGCGACCTCTATCACGGGCACGGCAAGGCCGTGGAAAAGAAGGCGAAGAGCGACAAGGCCGCCTGATTTCCGACGATTGTCCCGAGTACAGCATGACAAAACGCCCATTCGAACAAATACCCCTGGCCTTCGGCCACGACCCGGCGAAGGGCCGTGAGGACCTGCTCGTCTCCGACAGGCTGAGCGCTGCGATCGCCATCGTCGACCACTGGCCGGACTGGCCGTCGCCGGTCGTCATCATCGCCGGGCCGGTCGGCTCCGGCAAATCGCATCTCGCCAGCATCTGGAAAGAGCGGGCAGGGGCCGAAACGATCCATCCGCTCGCCGGCTCCGATGCCGCCCTGATCGCCGCGGAAAAGCCTGTCCTCTTCGAGGACGCCGACCGCAGCGGCTTTGACGACACGACGCTTTTCCACGTCATCAACAACGTGCGCCAGCATGGCACCGGTCTCCTGATGACGACGCGGCTCTGGCCGATGTCCTGGCCGGTTACGCTGCCGGATCTGCGCTCGCGCCTGAAGGCGGCGACCATCGTCGAGATCGGCGAGCCGGATGACGAGTTGCTGACGCAGGTGCTGATCAAGCTTTTCGCCGACCGCCAGCTCTTCGTCGACGAGCGGCTCGTGGGCTATATCGTTCAGCGCATGGAGCGGTCGCTGGAGGCGGCGCAGACGATCGTCGAGCGCATCGACCATCTGGCGCTTTCCCGCGGAACGAAGCTCAGCCGGGCACTTGCTTCCGAAGTTCTCGAAGAACTGGGGAATCGGCGGCGGTCCGATTGACTGTCACAGAACCGTCGTCAAACTGAGATAGCCGGTGCAGCCGGAGCAATGGGATCGAATGAGCATGGATAACGCGGTATCGGCGGTGAACGAAAACCAGGCGGCAGTGGAGGACATCGATCTGCTGACCAGCCCGCGGCGCTTCATCAACCGCGAATTCTCCTGGCTGCAGTTCAATCGTCGCGTGCTTGAAGAAACGCTGAATACGGCACATCCGCTGCTGGAGCGGATTCGCTTCCTGTCGATCTCCGCTGCCAACCTCGACGAGTTCTTCATGGTGCGCGTTGCGGGCCTGGAAGGGCAGGTGCGCCAGGGCCTTTCCATGCGCTCGCCCGATGGCAAGACGCCGGTCGAACAGCTCGAAGACATCCTCAAGGAAATCGACAATCTGCAGATGGAGCAGCAGGCCTCGCTTGCGGTCCTGCAGCAGTATCTCGCCAAGGAAGACATCCTGATCGTGCGCCCGGCGTCGCTGTCGGCGCAGGACAGGAGCTGGCTTGCCAACGAGTTCGACCAGTCGATCTTCCCGGTGCTGACGCCGCTCTCGATCGATCCGGCGCACCCGTTCCCGTTCATTCCGAACTTAGGCTTCTCGATGGGCCTGCAGCTCGTCAGCAAGACTGGCCGCGAGCCGATGACCGCGCTCTTGCGCCTGCCGGTCGCGCTCGACCGCTTTATCCGGCTGCCCGACGTCAAGAACGTCATCCGCTATATTACGCTCGAAGATATGGTCAGCCAGTTCATCGATCGGCTGTTCCCCGGTTACGAGGTCAAGGGTTCCGGTACCTTCCGCATCATCCGCGACAGCGATATCGAAGTGGAGGAAGAAGCCGAAGACCTGGTGCGCTTCTTCGAAACCGCGTTGAAGCGCCGTCGCCGTGGTTCGGTGATCCGCATCGAGACCGATTCGGAAATGCCGGCGTCGCTGCGCCAGTTCGTCGTGCAGGAACTCGGCGTTCCGGAAAACCGCATCGCCGTTCTCCCCGGCCTGCTGGCGCTCAACACGCTCTCTGAAATCACCAAGGCGCCGCGCGACGATCTGCGCTTCGACCCCTACAATCCGCGCTTTCCCGAGCGCGTCCGCGAGCATGCCGGCGATTGCCTGGCGGCGATCCGCGAGAAGGACATGGTGGTCCACCACCCCTACGAATCCTTCGACGTCGTCGTGCAGTTCCTGTTGCAGGCGGCACGCGATCCTGAAGTGGTCGCCATCAAGCAGACGCTCTACCGCACCTCGAACGACAGTCCGATCGTGCGCGCGCTGATCGATGCGGCTGAAGCCGGCAAGTCGGTGACGGCGCTGGTCGAGCTCAAGGCCCGTTTCGACGAGGAGGCCAATATCCGCTGGGCGCGCGACCTCGAGCGCGCCGGCGTGCAGGTCGTTTTCGGTTTCATCGAACTCAAGACTCACGCCAAGATGTCGATGGTGGTGCGGCGTGAGGAAGGCAGGCTCAGGACCTACTGCCACCTCGGCACCGGCAACTATCACCCGGTGACGGCGAAGATCTATACCGACCTGTCGTTCTTCACCTGCAACCCGGTGATCGCCCACGACATGGCGAACATCTTCAACTTCATCACCGGCTATGGCGAGCCGGAAGCCGGCATGAAGCTCGCGGTTTCGCCGCACACGCTGCGCCCGCGCATCCTCAAGCACGTCGACGAAGAGATCGAACATGCCAAGGCCGGGCGCCCGGCGGCGATCTGGATGAAGATGAATTCTCTCGTCGACCCGGAAATCATCGACGCGCTCTACAAGGCGAGCCGCGCCGGCGTCGAGATCGACCTCGTGGTGCGCGGCATCTGCTGCCTTCGGCCGCAAGTCCCCGGGCTCTCCGACAACATCCGTGTCAAGTCCATCGTCGGCCGTTTCCTCGAACATTCCCGCATATTCTGCTTCGGCAACGGCCATGGGCTTCCATCGGAAAATGCCCTTGTCTATATCGGCTCGGCGGATATGATGCCGCGCAATCTGGACCGGCGGGTCGAGACGCTCGTGCCTCTCATCAACCGGACTGTGCACGAACAGGTTCTGTCGCAGATCATGCTGGGCAATCTCATCGACAACCAGCAGAGCTACGAAATTCTTCCTGATGGCACCTCTCGCCGGATGGAAGTCGGCAAGGACGCCGAGCCTTTCAACGCACAGCACTATTTCATGACCAATCCCAGCCTCTCCGGCCGGGGTGAAGCCCTGAAGTCCAGCGCACCGAAGCTCATAGCTGGCTGGAAGAGCGGCTGGCACAAATAAACTGGAATTGCATGGTCGAATCAGAAGCGCAGGGGCGTCTGCCCGGCATCCGCCCGGTTTCCGTTATCGATATCGGTTCGAACTCCATCCGCCTTGTCGTCTATGAAGGCCTGAGCCGCTCGCCGGCCATGCTGTTCAACGAAAAGGTGATGTGCGGTCTCGGCAAGGGCATCGATGCGACCGGACGCATGGACGAAGAAAGCGTCGAGCGCGCGCTCAGGGCGCTGCATCGCTTCCACGCGCTCTCGAAGCAGGCGCGTGCCATATCGATGTATGTGCTCGCCACGGCGGCAGCACGCGAAGCGAGCAACGGTCCGGCCTTCATCGAGAAGGCGGAGGCGATCCTCGGCCATAAGGTCCGTATCCTCACCGGCGAGGAGGAGGCCTATTATTCTGCGATGGGTATCGTCAGCGGCTATCACGATCCTGATGGCGTCGTCGGCGACCTTGGCGGCGGTTCCCTTGAGCTCGTCGACGTCTCGGGCACGAAGATCGGCAAGGGTATCACCCTGCCGCTCGGCGGCATCCGGCTGTTCGAACACAGCAATGGCTCGCTCACGAAAGCGCGCACCTGGGTGCGCAAGTTCATGAAGAACTCGGCCGTGCTGAGGACCGGTACGGGCCGCACCTTCTACGCCGTCGGCGGCACATGGCGCTCGATCGCCAAGCTGCACATGGAGACCCGGGACTATCCGCTGCACATGATGCAGGGCTACGAGATTTCCTACGACGAGGCGATGGCGCTGCTGCCTGAAGTGATCGAGCCGAAGAGCATCAAGCCGTCGGCCTATGCGACGATCTCGAAGAGCCGCCGCAGCCTTCTGCCCTTCGGGGCGATCGCCATGCAGGAAGCGCTCTCGATCATGAAGCCGGAGCGGATTTCCTTCTCGGCACTCGGTGTGCGCGAAGGCTATCTGTTCTCGTTGCTGAAGGACGAGGAACGCGCCCAGGATCCGCTGCTGACGGCGGCGAATGAAATCGCCATCCTGCGCGCCCGCTCACCCGAGCATGCGCGTGAACTGGCCGACTGGACGGGCCGCATGGTGCCGTTCTTCGGGATAGAAGAGACGGAAGAGGAAAGCCGTTATCGTCAGGCCGCGTGCCTGCTCGCCGATATCAGCTGGCGCGCGCATCCCGACTATCGCGGCCTGCAGGCGCTGAACATCATCGCCCACTCGACCTTCTCCGGTATCACCCATGCGGGCCGCGCTTATATCGCGCTTGCCAACTACTACCGCTTCGAAGGGCTGAACGATGACGGCGCCACGAACGCGCTTGCCGGTATCACCACGCCGCGCTTGCTGGAACTGGCGAAGCTGCTCGGCGGCCTGCTGCGTGTCGCCTACCTGTTCTCGGCGTCGATGCCGGGGATTACGCAGAACCTGACGTTCCGCAAATCGTCCCAGCCGGACGTGGATCTCGAGATCGTCGTTCCGGCCGCCTATTCGGAGTTTGCCGGCGAGCGGCTGGATGGGCGCCTGCAGCAACTCGGCAAGCTCACCGGCAAGAGGCTCGCTTTCCACTTCGAAAGCTGAGGCTGAGGAAAATCTTGTTTCTTGCGGAAAGGCCGCGCCAACCTGGGCTGGCGCGCCCTTTTTGATTATTCGGCCTTCAGGAAATCGCCGACTTCGAGCAGCACGAATTCATTGTCATCGGCCTTGTCGAGCGCGCGACCGGCCGAGAACGGCAGGTTGTTGTCGTTGCCGACGATGATGTGGGTCTCATTGACGCGGTCGACGTTCTCGATGGTGACGAAGGGCATGTCGTAGAAGCCTTCGCCGCCGCCCTGGCGCTTCTTGTTATCCGGGTCGGCGATCTTGAGCAGGTCGATGTAGCCGATCTTTCGCACGGCCTTGCCGACATTGCTGTCATCGAAGGCGATCTTGTAGATGCGCTTGACCTTGGAGCCGGTGGCGAAGCAGTCCGGCTTCGGGTCCTTCGGATCGGCACACGCCTTGTCGACCGTGCCGGCGCCGTTGTCGCGTTCGATCACCAGCGCGGTCTTGTCGTCGAGCATGTTGAAGTCGCCGATCGCCTCGCCGCCTTCAGCCAGAGGATAGAGCCAGCTGCGACCGGTCCAGGCCTTGCTCGCGACATCGAGTTCGATGATGCGTAGCGCCGGGCGACCATCGGCCTGCTCGACCGTTTCGCCGTCCGTCCAGAGGGGGCCTTCGAGCAGGCCATAGAGCTTGCTGCCATCCTTGGAAAGGGCCATGCCTTCATAGCCGCCGGAGCGCTTCAGGTTGAAAGCGGGCGTCTTCTTCGACGGGTCGGCCTGCAGCGTCAGCGTCGGATTGTCGGGCGACAGGACCGGCTTGCCATCGACCGTCGTCGCAATCACGTCCGTCAGCTTGCCGTCGAGATCGAACTTGAGGATGTAGGGTCCGAATTCTTCGCCAACCCAGAAGCCGTCGGCGACCGGCTGGATCGATTCGACGTCGAAATCGGCCCCGGTGAAATAGCGCTTGTCAGAACCTTCCATGACGATCGGGAAGGGTGCCTTCTTGTCCGGGTCGGTGAGGAAGAGGGTCTTCAGCGCTTCGACCTTGCCGCCATCCCAATCCATCCTGACGTGATGCAGCATCAGCATGGCGTCGGTGGAGTTCAGCTTGTTGCCGAAGCCATTGTCGGAGAGGCTCCAGAACGTACCGTCTTCCATCGCCTTGATGCCGGAAAAGCCTTGCATCGGCTGGCCGTTGAAGGGCAGCGAAAGCCCGGTCGGGCGAACGCCGTCCTTGCCCGGCACGGTGCCGGGCGCTTCCGCGCGCTTGCGGTCCGCGGTGGTGAACTTGCCGGAGGTCTTCAGGTAATCGGGCGCATCCGAGGGAGCGGCGATGATCGTGTTCGCCGGCAGGATCGCGTGACCCTTCAGCGTTGCGGTGAAGGACTTTTCCTCGGCCGAGGCGGCCATCGTCATCAAAAGTGAGAGCGCCGCGGTGGCGAGAAGCGTTTTCGTCATAAAAGTCACCATGGGTTGGAGCCTCCTGCATGCCTCCTTAAATCGCCCTCGATTTAAGGACAAAGACATGCAGCAATTCGAAGTGCTACAGCGACCTTTACGCGTCTGATAAGACGCGCGGCGCTGTAGACCGCAACCCGATAGGCGGCTTAGATGACGAAGGGGTGATGCTTGTCTGACAGACCGATGAAGCTTTGGTGACAGGCTTAGCCGGCAATGGCGAGGCTCGCCCAGCGCCCGGGCGTTATGCCATAGGCCCGCTTGAAGTGGCGGGTGAAATGCGCCTGGTCGGCAAAGCCGGTTTCGAGCGCAGCACCTGCAAGACTTTCTCCCCTGGCAATCATCTGCCGGGCGCGCTCCAGCCGGCGCATCAGGAGGTAGCGATGCGGGCTTGTGCCGAGAACTTTGCGGAACTGCCTCGCCAGCGTGAAGCGATCGAGCCCGCTGACGGCCTCGAGTTCCTGGGAACCCACGGGCCGCTCGAGATTGGCGCGAAGGTATTCGGTTGCCTCCAGAACGGCGTGCTTGTCGGCCTTTCCGGGCTTGATGTCCTTGGCGCCGGCATGCCGGTAGAGGCCCTCCGCGATCCGAACGAGGATGTCGTCAAGCGCCAGCTCGTCGATGCCATTGTCGAGGTCCATCACGGCTTCTCCGACCGCCTGCCGCAGGGCCTCGTCACCCACGACAGGTGCTGCGACGAAGGGCAGGGCGCGCCCCGTTTCTCCGAGCGCGGCGAGCAAGCGTTCCGGCTGCAGATACATCATCCGATAGCGCAGCCCGATCTCCGTTCCCGCGCCGCCATCGTGGATCTCGTCCGGGTGGAGGATGATGATGCTCCCGGGTTTGCTGAAGCGGCTTTCGCCGCGGTACTGGAATGTCTGGATGCCGCCCAGCGTCACGCCGATCGCATAGGTGTCGTGGCGGTGCGGCTCAAAGAATTTCCCATGCAGGCGCGCTTCTATGCGCTCGATGCCATCGACGGCGGGAGCGACCCGGATACCGTCACCTTGAGTCCCGCACAATCGTTCAAGATCGACGGCAGCACCCTCCGATAATGCGTCTTCCGGCACGCCCTGTCGGGCTGAAATGGAGATGACCGTCATGTTCGATACCAAATTTGCGATCGTATTGCGCGAAGACCTGGCAACCTGGCAAAAGCTGAACGTCACCGCCTTCCTCGCCACCGGTATTGCCGGGCAGAAGCCCGATATCATCGGTGAAGACTATCGCGATGGCGCTGGCAACGTCTACAACGCCTTGAGTGTTCAGCCGATCATCGTGCTCGCCGCAGATGGGAAGACGCTTGGCAACATTCAACGGCGTGCGATCGAAAGGGATGTGCGGACGTCGATTTATGTCGACGGCATGTTCGCCACCGGCCACGACAATGCCAATCGCGCGGTTTTCGCGGAAACCAGCCCGGACGATGCCGCGGTCGCCGGCATCGCCATCCATGCGGACAAGAAGCTGGTCGACAAGATTACCAAGGGCGCAAAACTGCACGGCTGAAGCGGCTACGGCCCGACGGTGACTATTCCGCCGCACTGGGCGCAAGGGCGGACGTCGAGCCTCCGACACGCAGTGCCAGAACGCCGAGCTTTTGACCGCGGCCCTTGATCGCGTGCTCGCCGAGATCCTCGACCCGGACATAGTGCGGCAGACGCATCTTGCGGGCGAGGTCGGTGGAGATCAGCACCTGGTGGCCGAGTGTCTTGCAAAAGCCTTCCAGCCGGGCGGTGGTGTTCACCGTATCGCCGAAATAGGTGATCTTGTGCCTGTCGAGGCCGATTTCGGCAGCGACGATGGTGCCGCCATGAAGGGCAGCGCGCAGGCGCGGGACCTCGCCGAATTCCTTCTGCCAGCGGTGCGCCTCCACATCAATTATTTCCAGAATGTCGAAGACGCAATGAATGCAGGCCGCATTGTTGGTGGCGCGGTCGAAGGGCCAGGTGATGACGGCAGCGTCGCCCACATAGTCGTCTATCGACCCCCGATAGCGCAGCACAGGGTCGGCAATCGTCGCGAACAGCCGGCCGAGATATTCCTGCATCCTGAGGTCGCCGTGTTTCTCGGCGTAGCTGGTCGAGCCGGCGAGGTCGACGAACAGGAAGACGCGCTCTTCCTGAACCGGATTGCGGTAACGGCCCGTCAGCAGGCTCAGAAAGACATCGCGGCCTAACAGTTCACGAACCCGGAGGATGAAGACGAGCGAACCCGAGATGCCCAATGCGAAGAGCAGGACCGTCTTGGATGGCGTCATCGCCTCCATCCAGTTGTCGTCCATAACGCCGCTTGTCTGCATGATCAGGCCGGCCGCCGCGTAGCCGACGTCGAGAAGCACGAAGTAGATCGCAAGCGAGGCGACAAAGAAGACGGGCGTCGAGAAGGCGTGGATCCGCCGATTGAGGCGCCGGAAGATGATGCGTCTCTCGAAGGCAATGATCGGCAGGCACATAAAGAGCGCGTAGGTGGCGCCGATCAGGGCGCCCTTTCCATAGAAAACCCATGCGTAAACTGCCCCTGCGCCCGCGATGACGAGCAGCAGCAGAAGTCCTTCGAAAGTGGAGAAGCGCCAACGCATAGGAAGCCCCGGTACGGAAGAAGCGGCATACGTGTCAGTCGGCACGCAACGTTGCCGCTCTGCCACGCCTACAGCGGCGCGCGTCTTATCAGACGCGCAAGGGTCGCTGTAGCACTTTGAATTTCTGCATGTTTTTGCCCTTTAATCGGGTACGATTAAGGAAACATGCAGTAGTCACCTTCGTTCGAGACGATGGTGATTCTGTTCCGCCCGGCTTTCAGCTAGAGCCGGATTCGGGCGGAAACTTGACTCCGTCCGATACTATTTGCCGCTTGAAGCAAATCTAGCTGCCGAGCTCCACCGTCTCGATCTTCTTGTCGACGAAACGAAGAGCCACTTCGCCGTTGATGAGCTTCAGCGCGGTTTCACCGAAGAGTTCGCGCCGCCAGCCCTTGAGCGCGCCGACATCGGCCTTCTCGCCCTCGGCGGCGATCCTGTCGAGATCGTCGCTGTTGGCGATGATCTTCGCGGCCACGCCCTGCTTTTCGGCGATGAGCTTCAAAAGAACCTTGAGCATTTCGCCTGCGGCAGCGGCGCCTTCCGGCGTATGGTTTTGGCGCGGTAGCTTCGGCAGATCGGTCTTCGGGATCGCGAGCGCCTCGTTGACCGCCTCGATGACCGCAGTTCCGGCGCTGGACCGTTCCCAGCCCTTGGGAACGGTCCTAAGCCGTCCCAGGGCTTCCGCGTCCTTCGGCTGCTGCTGGGCAATCTCGTAGATGGCGTCGTCTTTCAGGATGCGGCCGCGCGGTACGTTGCGGGCGCGCGCCTCGCGTTCGCGCCAGGCAGCGACGGTCTTGAGGACGGCGAGTTCGATCGGTTTCTTGACGCGCATCTTGAGACGCTGCCAGGCGTCGTCCGGATGCAGGTCATAGGTGTCGCGTGCCTCAAGGATCGCCATCTCTTCAGTCAGCCACAACGAGCGCCCCTCGCGTTCCAGCTCTGCGGCCAGGTACTTGTAGATGTCGCGCAGATGCGTGACGTCGGCGAGCGCATAGTCGAGCTGCTTGTCGGTCAGCGGCCGGCGGCTCCAGTCGGTAAAGCGTGAGGACTTGTCGATCTGCGTGCCAGTCACGCGGTTGACGAGCTGGTCATAGGAGACGCTATCGCCGAAGCCGCAAACCATGGCCGCGACCTGTGTGTCGAAGATCGGGTGCGGAATGAGGTTGCCGAGATGGAAGATGATCTCGATGTCCTGACGCGCGGCATGGAATACCTTGATGACTTCAGGATTGGCCATCAGCGCGAAGAAGGGCGAAAGGTCGATGCCTTTGGCCATCGGGTCGACAATGACGGCGAGATCCGGACTTGCCATCTGGATCAGGCAGAGCTCCGGCCAGAAGGTCGTCTCGCGCAGGAATTCGGTGTCAATCGTAATATAATTTGAACGGGCCAGCTGCTCGCAGGCGGCCTCAAGGTCTGTGGTTGTTTCAATCATCAGATTTAAATCACTGTGGCAAAAATGCGGCTTAGATTTTCGTGTAGCTCTTCGCGGCATCTGTCACAATCGAAATTCTCAGACGATCTTGAAATAACCCGTCATGCCGGTCTTCTGATGCTCGATGATGTGGCAATGGATGACCCAGTCGCCCGGATTGTCCGCTACTAGCGCCACTTCCGCCTGTTCGTCGGGCAAAAGCAGGATCGTATCGGTCGGCGGCGGCAGGAAAGTCCGCTTGTTGGAATTGAGGATGCGGAAGCTCAGGCCGTGCAGATGGATCGGATGCGCGTGCGGCGTCCGGTTGGCGACCTCAAGAACATAGCTCTTGCCGAGCTTCATCTCCTCGATCGGCGCGATCGGGTCCGGCGTGTCGCCCGGCCACGGCACCTTGTTGATCGCCCAGAACGTATAGCCGAGCGAGCCGCAGATCGAAGGTGCTGCCTTGTGCTCGGCCGTCGCCGTCAGCTCGATCGGCACACGGGTCGCGACGGAGAGATCCGCCTCGGCGATCGGGTTGGCGGGCAGGGGGGCGACATCCCTAAGGTCGCGTTTCAGCGACGCGCCGATCGCCCGGAAGCGTGCGATGGTCCAGGGATGCGATCCGCGGAAATTGCCGAGGGAAACGGTCTGGCCCTCGCCATCGGGCATGCGCAACGCCAGGTCGACACGCTGGCCTGGGCCGAAGTCGTAGCGATCGAGGGAAAAGGGTTTGTCGACCGGGTTGCCGTCGAGCGCGATCACCATCGCCTCAGCGCCATCGAGGCCGATCGTGTAGATGCGGGTAACGTCGGTCGCGGCGATGCGCACGCGAATGAGCCCGCCGGCCGGTGCGTCGTAAGTCGGTTCCTGCTGCCAGTTGGCGGTGCGCACCGTGCCATAGGTGCCGCCGCGCGCGGCATCGCGCGGCTTGAACGGATCGATGAAGGCGCCGCCCGTGCCAAGCCGCCAGTCGCGGAGGTTGAGCACGATCTCGGCATCGAAGACCGGATCCTCGGGGTTCTCGACGACAATCACGCCGGTGAGCCCGCTGCCCATCTGGGTCAGCGTGTTGCAGTGCGGATGGTACCAGAAGGTGCCGGCGTCCGGCGGCGTGAAGAGATAGTCGAATTGGTCGCCGGGGTAGACATAGGGCTGCGTCAGCTCGGGAACGCCATCCATGGCGTTGGCGATGCGAAGGCCGTGCCAGTGCACCGTCGTCGGCTCGTCGAGCCGGTTGATGAGACGCGCGGCGTAAGGCGCACCCTTGCGCATGCGCAGGACCGGCGGCACGCCGCTGTTCTCAGCCTCGCCCAAACCGTAGGTCATCACCTTCGGCGTCACGCCATCCCTGCCGATCTGCGCTTCGGTGAGGCGTGCCGTCAGGATCTGCGGATCCGGCGCGGCCCCGGCGCGGGCCGCCATGCCGGCGCCGAGCGCAAAGGCACCTCCCAGAGCAGCGGAGCCTTGAAGAAAAGTGCGGCGACTGATGACGGGCATTTCGGCAATCTCGGCTGCTGTTCAGGTTGCTGCCGGTTCTAAACCTGATTGTGGAGTTCAGCAATTATCCGAACTGCGCGCATCTTGCCGCAGGCTCAGCCATCCTTGCGCTTGTGGTTGTTGCCGGCGGCGAGCTTGTTGAAGAAGGACGAGGTGCGCAAAAGGTTGCGGAACGGCATTGCGCGCTCGCCGGCGGGCACCGGCCCGCGCGCCGTCATGCGGTGCAAGGTGTAGAGCATGAACAGGAACAGGATCGCCGCCGTGTAGATGAAGAGCGCCTGCGGCCCGAAGATGTCGAGCAGGAAGGACGCAAAAAGAGGCCCGATGATCGCGCCGAGCGACCAGAAGAACAGCATGCCGGCAGATACCAGCGCATGCTGCCCCTCGGCTGCGTGGTCGTTGGCATGCGCCGAGCAGAGCGAATAGAGCGGCATGGCAAAAGCGCCGAAGAGGAAGATGCCGGCAAAGTTCAGCCATTCGTCGTTGCCGGCGCCGAAGGCCAGGAACAGGCCGGCGAGCAGCGAGCCGAAGGTGGCGATCAGGATGATCAGCCGGCGGTCGATCCGGTCGGAATAATGGCCGAGCGGATATTGCAGCACGACGCCGCCGATGATGCCGGCGCTCATGAAGGTGGCGATCGCCGTCACTGAAAGGCCGATGCCCTGGGCATAGATGGGCCCGAGCGAGCGGAAGGCGGCGTTGGTGAGGCCGACGACGATGCACCCGACAGTCGCGAGCGGCGAAATGTTCCAGAGCGCCTTGACGTCGAACCGGATCGCTTCGGGCGCTACCGGGCTCGACCGGTCGGCAAAGGAGATCGGCACGAGCGACAGGGTCAGTGCCATGGAGATGATGGCGAAGAGTTCGAAGCCCTCGAGGCCGATGCCCGGGATGACATATTGCGCCGCCGTCACCGATCCAAGGTCGACGAGGCGATAGACGGAAAGCGTACGCGCCCGGTTGGCGTTGGTGACGCTGGCGTTCAGCCAGCTTTCGACGGTCGCAAACAGGCAGGCGAAGCAGATGCCGGCAAGCAGCCGCATCAGAAACCACATCAGCGGATTGATGACGAGCACCATCGAAATGGCCGCGGCGGAGGCTATTGCCGCCATGGCCGAGAAGGTGCGGATGTGGCCGATGGCGCGCAGCATGCGGGTGACATAGACGCAGCCGAGCGCGAAACCGATATTGTAGCCGGCCCCGACGACGCCGATCAGGGATGTCGAGAAACCTTCCTCCAACGCACGAAGCGAGATGAAGGTGCCCTGCAGGCCATTGCCGCCGATGAGGATGCCTGCGGTGACGAGGAGGGGGATGAGCGGGCGAATCTGAGACATGGGGCAGGCGACATCCGGGAAAGCGGCCGCGACTCGGGGGATCATTGTGGGGCCTTCCAATGTGTAGCCCCGCATTCCGTGGCCGGACAGCCCCGAATTGTGACGATTGCCGTTCTTTTCGCGGCATTTCGGCCGGCTTCGGTCTCAAGCGGCCTTGGACTGGCCGTTTCCTTGGTTTAGAACGCATCTCCATCTGGGGCGGCGGCGGTCGCGCGGCTTGACAAAGCCGGCGCATCATGCGCTTTTCCGCCCGATTTTGACCATGTGCCGCGCGCCGTGTCCCACGAGCCTGCGCGGCTCTTTCGCAATTCCGGGATAAAACGATGCATCGTTACCGCAGCCACACCTGTGCCGCCCTCCGCAAGTCGGACGTCGGCTCCACCGTTCGCCTTTCGGGCTGGGTCCACCGTGTCCGTGACCATGGCGGCGTGCTCTTCATCGACCTGCGCGACCACTACGGCATCACCCAGGTCGTCGCCGATCCGGACAGCCCGGCCTTCAAGTCGGCTGAAACCGTTCGCGGCGAGTGGGTCATCCGCATCGACGGCCGCGTCAAGGCTCGTACCGACGACACCGTCAACAAGGGCATGCCGACCGGCGAAATCGAGCTCTACGCGCAGGAGATCGAGGTTCTCTCGGCCGCCAAGGAATTGCCGCTGCCGGTCTTCGGCGAGCCGGACTATCCGGAAGACGTGCGTCTCAAGTACCGCTTCCTCGACCTGCGCCGCGACACGCTGCACAAGAACATCGTCAAGCGCACCCAGATCATCTCGTCGATGCGCCGCCACATGGGCGAAGTCGGCTTCACCGAATACACCACCCCGATCCTGACGGCCTCGTCGCCGGAAGGCGCACGCGACTTCCTGGTGCCGTCGCGCATCCATCCCGGCAGCTTCTACGCCCTGCCGCAGGCGCCGCAGCAGTACAAGCAGCTCTTGATGGTTGCCGGCTTCGACCGTTACTTCCAGATCGCGCCGTGCTTCCGCGACGAAGACCCGCGCGCCGACCGCCTGCCGGGCGAGTTCTACCAACTCGACCTGGAAATGAGCTTCGTCGAGCAGGAAGACGTGTGGTCGACGATGGAGCCGGTCATCCGCGAGATCTTCGTCGAGTTTGCCGATGGCAAGCCGGTGACGGAAAAGTTCCCGCGCATCCCCTATGACACGGCGATCCGCAAATACGGCTCCGACAAGCCGGATCTGCGCAACCCGATCGAGATGCAGGCGGTTACCGAGCACTTCGCCGGCTCCGGCTTCAAGGTTTTCGCGAACATGATCGCCTCGAACCCGAAGGTTGAAGTCTGGGCGATCCCGGCCAAGACCGGTGGCTCGCGCGCCTTCTGCGACCGCATGAACGCCTGGGCCCAGAGCCAGGGCCAGCCGGGCCTCGGCTACATCTTCTGGCGCAAGGAAGGCGAAAAGCTCGAAGGCGCCGGTCCGCTTGCCAAGAACATCGGCGAGGAACGCACCGATGCGATCCGCACCCAGCTTGGCCTCGATGACGGCGACGCCTGCTTCTTCGTCGCCGGCGACCCTTCGAAGTTCTACAAGTTTGCTGGCGAAGCCCGCACACGCGCCGGCGAGGAGCTGAACCTCGTCGACCGTGACCGCTTTGAATTCTGCTGGATCGTCGACTTCCCGTTCTACGAATGGCTGGAAGACGAAAAGAAGATCGATTTCGCCCACAACCCCTTCTCGATGCCGCAGGGTGGCCTCGAGGCGCTGAACACCGAAGATCCGCTGTCGCTCAAGGCCTACCAGTACGACATGGTCTGCAACGGCTTCGAGATCGCCTCCGGCTCGATCCGTAACCAGCTCCCGGAAGTCATGGTCAAGGCCTTCGAGCTGACCGGCAAGTCGCAGCAGGAAGTCGAAGAGCAGTTCGGCGGCCTCTACCGTGCGTTCCAGTACGGCGCGCCTCCGCATGGCGGCATGGCATTCGGCATCGACCGCGTCGTCATGCTGCTCGTCGGCGCGAAGAACCTGCGCGAGATTTCGATCTTCCCGATGAACCAGCAGGCGGTCGACCTCCTGATGGGGGCGCCGTCCGAGGCGACGCCGGCCCAGCTGCGTGAACTGGCGCTTCGCCCGATCCCGCAGAAGAAGGATTGAGGTCGAAGAGACCTGTCAAAAACGAAAGCCCGGCGATCGTTTCGCCGGGCTTTTTTCATGGTCTGCCTGTGATCTGGGTTCAGTGCTTGCCGTAGAACGGCGCGGCTGAATTGGCCCCAAGCCCTCGACGGTCGCGTTCGCCATGCGAGAATGAGCGTCTGGCGGCCGTCAGAAGTCCATTCCAGCACCAGACGGCGGCGTCGGTCCGTTCTTTTTCGGTTTTTCGGCGATCATGGCCTCGGTCGTCACCAGAAGGCCGGCGACGGAAGCCGCATCCTGCAGCGCCGCGCGCACGACCTTTGCGGGGTCGATGACACCCATGCGGAACAGATCGCCGTACTCTCCGGTCTGGGCGTTCCAGCCGTGGGCAAAGTCACTGTTCTCCCGCAGCTTTCCAACGATCACCGAACCTTCAGCGCCAGCATTCTCGGCGATCTGGCGCGCCGGCGCCTCGAGCGCCCGCCGAACGATCTCGATGCCGACGCGCTGATCGTCATTGGCGGCCTTGAGCCCGTCGAGCGCGTGGACGACCCTCAGCAGCGCGACGCCGCCGCCGGGCAGAATGCCTTCCTCTACCGCGGCTCGCGTCGCATGCAGGGCATCGTCGACCCGGTCCTTCTTTTCCTTCACTTCGACTTCGGTCGAGCCGCCAACCCGGATCACCGCAACGCCGCCGGCGAGTTTGGCGAGCCGTTCCTGCAGCTTTTCCCGATCATAGTCGGAGGTCGTTTCCTCGATCTGTGCCTTGATCTGGCTGACACGTCCGCCGATATCCGCCTTCGTTCCGGCGCCATCGACGATCGTGGTGTTTTCCTTCTCGACCATCACCCGCTTGGCGTGCCCGAGCGTGTCGAGCGTCACGTTTTCAAGCTTGATGCCGAGATCCTCGGAAATGACCGTGCCGCCCGTCAGGATGGCGATGTCCTCGAGGATGGCCTTGCGCCGATCTCCAAACCCGGGGGCCTTGACGGCTGCGATCTTGAGACCGCCGCGCAGCTTGTTGACGACGAGCGTGGCAAGCGCTTCGCCCTCCACATCCTCGGCGATGATCAGCAAGGGACGGCTCGCCTGGATGACCGATTCGAGAATCGGGATCATGGCCTGGAGGTTAGAGAGTTTCTTCTCGTGGATGAGAATGTACGGGTCCTCAAATTCGACGCGCATCTTCTCCTGGTCGGTAATGAAATAGGGGGAGAGATAGCCGCGGTCGAACTGCATGCCCTCGACGATCTCAAGTTCGATCTCGGCGGTCTTGGCCTCCTCGACGGTGATCACACCCTCGTTGCCGACGCGCTCCATCGCCTGTGCTAGATAGTTGCCGATTTCCTTGTCGCCGTTGGCGGAGATCGTGCCGACTTGGGCGATTTCCTCGTTGTTGGAAATCTTGCGGGCATGGATCTTCAGTTGTGCCACGATCGCCTCGACGGCGAGGTCGATGCCGCGCTTGAGGTCCATCGGGTTCATACCCGATGCGATTGCCTTGACGCCTTCCCGGACTATCGCTTGAGCAAGCACCGTGGCCGTCGTCGTTCCGTCGCCGGCAACATCGCTGGTGCGTGACGCCACCATGCGCAGCATCTGCGCCCCCATGTTCTCGAACTTGTCTTCGAGCTCGATCTCCTTGGCAACCGAGACGCCATCCTTGGTGACACGCGGCGCACCGAAGGCCTTGTCGATCACCACGTTCCGCCCCTTCGGGCCGAGCGTCACCTTCACGGCATCGGCGAGGATATCGACGCCACGCAGCATACGGTCGCGGGCATCGCTACTGAACTTGACTTCCTTGGCTGCCATCGTTGACCTCCCTCAACACAAAACACGTGGCCTGATGCTCCCGCCGCCCGCCGCGCGGGGGCAACCTTGCATGCAATCAAAAATCACTAGCGCAGCCTCGCCGCCTGATCGGCTAGGTCGCGAAGTCCCGTTCCTCGTCATTGTCCGGCGTCAGGATATCGATCAACGCCGCAACCCGGCCAGCCGGCAAGTGGCGGCCTTCGCCGATCAGCGCCTCGTCGTTGTTGACCCAAGCAATGGCCTCGGCGAGTTCGCCGGCCGTGGCCCCCGTCGCCAGCAACTCGGCCATCAGTGTCTCGTCGACCGGGCCAAGGATAGCGGTGATATCCGCATGCTTCAGTCCCATGGGCTCCTCCTTCCGTTTTATCGGTCAGGAATGCGGGGACCTCGGATCCCCGCCCAATGTAAATAGGCCGGGGTCTGAAGGCATCAAGCGCTGATCATATCATGGAAGCCAAGTGGGCGGAAAACCATGAGGCGTCATTCCGGCCGAAGCGCGTTGTCCAGGAAATACCATTGGTCGAGATGCGCGCGAACGACGGGCTCGATCGCATCGTTCAACAGCAGCATATCTTTCACGAGGCGTGCATTCGGCTCATCGGAAGCCGGAAGCCGGAGGGGCTCCAGCGCCTGGCATTCGAAACGGAAACCGTCGGTGCGCAAGCCGTACCAGGGGCAGATCGTGGCACCCGTCATGCGCGCCAGGCGGATGGCAAGCGCGAGATTGCCTTCCTGATGAGGTTTGCGATCGAAGAACGGTCCGCGGATCATGCCGCCAAAGCCTTCGTCGCAGAACATACTGACGACGCCGCCGCTCTTCAGGATCTTGATCGCCGGTCGGATTCCTTCCATGCCCGGCGGCAGAAACCGCAATCCGGCCTTGCTGCGGACGCGCTCGGCGATCCATGCTTTGGCACGGCTCTTGGGTGGTACGTAGAAGGCATGAGGCTGGAGACCGAGACTGCGGAACGCGATCGTCCCAACTTCCCAATTTCCGAGATGAAGCCCGACGAGGACGACGGGGCCGTCTTTCGCCACGTCGCGGATCGGAGCAAGGCCATCGGTCCGCAACCTCTCGCCATGCCGCTGCAACCTGTTGATGACGGAAAATTCTGTCATCAGCCGTCCCTGGGCCTGGCAGTTTTCGAGGAACAAGGCTTCCTGTTCCTCGGGGCTCAGGTCCGGACGCAGATGTTTGATCGTATCCCGGGCGCGCTGCGTGGCGATCTTGTGAAAGCGCGGCACCACGAAAAGGCCGAGTGCGGCCCCCAGGCGTGAGCATGCATCCATCGGCAGAAGCTTCATGCCGAAATGGGCAGTGAGATTGGCAAGGTTCCACAGATTGTCGGTAATCCAATAGCGCCGGAAGGCCCGGGACCGGTCACCGCCTGCCAATGCGTCCCCAAGACGCGGCGGTTGCTCCTCAGCGAAAGTCCAGGCCTTGCGCTTGGCAATCGGTCCCCTGACGCCAGGATTATCCGGCGCCATGCGACGTGCCTTCTCGCCTGTGTAAAGTGACCGGAAGCCCGCCCTTCGGTCTGAGGGTCAGCCGGCAGATCGGCTCGACCGCGTGGCGTTCGCGCAGGCGAACCCGGTAGCGCTGAGCGATGATCGCCAGGCAGAGGATCGCTTCCGTCAGGCCGAAATGCAGGCCCGGGCAGACGCGGGGGCCGCTGGCGAAGGGAATGAAGCTGTAGGGCGTCGGGCGACGGCCTTCGGTGAACCGCTCCGGATGGAAGTGGTGTGGGTCTTCGAACAGACTTTCCGTGCGGTGCAAGAGCCATGGCACGATCAGGACGAGCGAGCCCGGCTCGGCGGCAACGTCGCCGATCATGTCCGCCTCGCGCGTCTGTCGCGCCAGGATCGGAACCGGCGGGTAAAGGCGAAGCGTTTCTTCAATGACGGCCCGGCACCATTCGAGCTGCGGCACGTCGTCGATCGTCGGCGTCCGGTCGCCGCAGACCCTGGCGATCTCGTCGTGCACGGCCTTCTCGATCCAGCCTGCTTTCGAAAGCAGATACCAGGTCCAGGTAAGTGTGGCTGCCGTCGTCTCGTGACCGGCCATGAAGATGGTCGCGGCTTCGTTGCGCAAGGCGACGAGGTCGAGCTTCAGCTCCGGATTTCGCTGCTGCCGCCGGATGAGCAGTTCGACCATCGAATTGTGGTCGCCGCGGCCGGCAAGGTGATCCTCCACCACCTTGTCGATGGTCCCATGGATGCGCTTGACCGAGCGGCGCAGGCTCGGTGTGCGCAGGACGGGCAAGCCGTCGTCGAAGCCGAGGAAATAGCCGATGTTGATGGAATCGACCAGCGACTGGTAGCTGGTGAAGCCCTCGGTCACGGCAGCCGCACTGTCGTCTCCGAGTTGGTTGCCGAAGACGCTGCGTGCGATGATCTCGGCGGTCAGGCCCGCCATTTCGTGCAGGGCGTTGACCTCGGCACCGTCGGGCATCTGGTTCCAGCGCTCGACCAGTTCGCTGGTTGTCTTCTCCATGACAGGACCGAAGGACGGCACTCTCTTGGCGTGGACGATGTCGGCCACCAGCGGCCGGCGTTGCTTCCAGGTGTCTCCATCCGAGATGAACAACCCGTCGCCGAGCAGAAACTCGAGCGCCCGGCGCATCTGCGGGCTCTTGCGCTCGAAGTTCTCGTGTCGCTTGACGACCACTTGTCGGATCAGATCGGGCGAGTTGACGACGATGATCTGCCGGCCGAGGATCCGGGTCTGCGAGACGTTTTCGGTATAGTCGCTGGCGCGCCAGATCGACAGGAAATCCGTCCGCGCCTGAAGCAGGAGCCGTAGCGGCTTACCTGGCGGACCCGAATAGTAATCGGCACGGACGGGGGCGAATTTCCCCTCCAGCAATTCTTCCCTGAAATTTACAGATTGCTGGAGCCAGGCGAGCATTTACGTCCGATCTGCCGTAATATGAAGATGATATTCAGGCGTATATTTGTATTTCTTACACAGAGTCCGAGAATTCCTCGTCGAGGCTGAAATGCTCTCAAGTTCACGGAACGTCGAATTCTCGGCCGCCTGAGTGTGGCATGCACGATTTTGATGAAAAACGCTATCGCCCGGCGGTGAAATTTTCTTGGCGCCATGAACGACGTTCGGAGAGAGTAACGGCCACTGCAACCGAAGCGCGCGCCTTCAAGACGTACGGTGCCGACCGTTCGCATGGCCGCAAGTAGAAACAGCCCTTGTCCTGTGGAGGGCCGGCGGGTGCAAAATACAG
Source organism: Ensifer sp. 22460 (assembly GCF_052044935.1). Taxonomy (NCBI): domain Bacteria; kingdom Pseudomonadati; phylum Pseudomonadota; class Alphaproteobacteria; order Hyphomicrobiales; family Rhizobiaceae; genus Ensifer; species Ensifer sp. 22460. The sequence continues at coordinate 175,911 of NZ_JBQENZ010000004.1, read as the reverse complement.
ATCTGCTGAATGAAGCTGGACCAGAGGTCCTGTGGGCTACGGCAAATCAGGTAGGCTGAGCCGCTAAAGTTTGCGCGCCCGGTGGGCGCGCAAAGCTCGTGGTAAGGTCGGTTGCTCCGGGCGGAGCAAGCGGGGCGATCAGTCGTTCGCGGTCACCTTGACGCCGAGCACCGACGGAATGGTGTTCGGTGCGCCCATGGCAGCGCCCATGATCATCGGGAACGGAACCGGCTTTTCCGGTGCCGCGCTGATCGTCAGGCTCTTCGGTCCATCGAGATAGGCGTTGACGGCGGCCGACACCTGGTTCTGCAGTTCTGGCACATTGAGCTGCGCCATCATGATCGGCACCAGGCCCTTCAGCGACTGAGCCATCTGCTCACCCGAAACGCCCTGCTGCGAACCGGCATAGTCCAGCGCCTTCTTGGTGATCGAGGCATCGTCGAAGCGGACTTCGGCGCTGTTGAAGGTCAGCTGCTGCATCAGGCCCATCATGGCAAGGCCCATGGCTTGGTTCGCCTCTTCCTTGTTCGGATTGGCCTCGGCGGCCTTCATCGCTTCCTGCATGGATTTCACGAAGGCAAGCGTGTAGCCGGAAATGTCCAGGGCAAAGTTCAGCCGGCCGACGTTCTTGAAGTCGAGGGCATATTCTTCGAGTGCGACATTGCCGCTTTCGACCTCCCAGCTGCCTTTCATCGTCAAGGCGCCGTCGATCGTGGTGAGGCCGAGCTTTTCGATCGCCTCCTTGGTCTTGGCGTCCTCGACGGTCGACAGGTCGGCCTTGATGCCCGAGGCGGTCGCGTCGAAGTCGAAGCCGGCGTCATTTTCCTGGCGTGCCAGGTTCGCTTCGGTGCTTTCGAGCGAGAAGACTTCCTTGCCCTTGGCGTTGAGAGCGATCGGGCCGGTGCTGGCGCTTTCGTAGAGAAGAATGTCGTTGATCGTTCCACCGTTGGCATTGGCGGGGATCGTCAGGCCGGAAAGTAGGATGTCCTTGACCGAAATGCTTCCCTCGTCCTGGCTGACATTGACGTCAGGGAACGACACGGTTTCGGCGTAGTAGCCGCCACCTTCGGTTTCCTCGACACCTTCGAAGGTCAGATCACCGATCTTCAGGCTCGTCGGTTCGCCCGGCTGGCTGGCGACCTTCAGCTGCACGCCGGTCACCGTCACCTTGTCGCCGTCCACTTCGGCCTTGTCATAGGTGATGGAGGTGCCGTTCGCGTTCGTTGCCGCGTCGAGCTTCTTCATCAGGTCCGCGCCGTCGAGTGCGAAGGCCGGGCTGGTAAGCGTGAGGAGCGCGGCGCTCGCCATCATCAGGCGGATCTTGCGCGTGTGCATCATTGTCGAGTTCCTTCGTAAAATCTTTGATTGTGTAACTGTTTCGAAGATGAGGCGTGGCTAATCTGGTTTGTCTCCGCAGAGGGCGTCAACTGGGAGCGAACGGCAACATCCGGAAGTTTTCGGCGGCCAGTTCGTGTCTTGCAATCCCCCTCACAAATCGTCCAAATCAACTACAGCCGAAGCTATTACGAAACAGGGCGAAATTATATTCGCTTGGCCAAACCGCACATGTTCCTGGTCGGGCATGCTTTCCGGGATGTTACCAAGCGCTCGCCTCCGACGCATAGCCGTCCGACCGTTACACGAACATTGCGCCGGAGCAAGCGGATCGCTTCACGCGCCAACTGTTGGCGGGTAAGGGGTTCTCCACAATCGCATCCCCTGAAAACCTTGCTGTTCCGGGTTTGTTGCGCTAGCAAGGTCCCATGGGACAAAGCCTTAATCCCCCGTCAGGCGGGGACGACAATATTCAGCCGGTTGACCTCAAGGCGGCGCTGGAAGAGCGTTATCTTGCCTATGCCTTGTCGACCATCATGCACCGCGCGCTTCCGGACGTCCGCGACGGGTTGAAGCCCGTGCATCGCCGTATCGTGCATGCGATGAGCGAAATGGGCCTCAGACCCAACTCGTCGTTCAAGAAATGCGCCCGCATCGTCGGCGACGTCATGGGTAAGTTCCACCCGCACGGCGACGCCTCGATCTACGACGCGCTTGTGCGCCTGTCCCAGGAATTTGCAATCCGCTACCCGCTCGTCGACGGCCAGGGCAACTTCGGCAACATCGATGGCGATAACGCCGCGGCGATGCGATACACCGAAGCGAAGATGACGGACGTCTGTTCGCTCCTTCTCGACGGGATCGACCAGGACGCGGTGGATTTCCGCCCCACCTACAACGAGGAAGACCAGGAGCCGACCGTGCTCCCTGGGGCCTTCCCGAACCTGCTCGCAAACGGCGCAACCGGCATCGCGGTCGGCATGGCGACCTCGATCCCGCCGCACAACGCGCATGAACTGTGCGACGCGGCGCTGCACCTCATCCGCCATCCGCAAGCGACCGTCGAAGATCTGCTTTACGATCCGGCCAATCCGCAGAAGGGCGGCATCGAGGGGCCAGACTTTCCGACCGGTGGGGTGATCGTCGAAAGCCGCGAAAGCATGGCCGAATCCTACCGCACCGGCCGTGGCGGTTTTCGTGTCCGCGCCCGCTGGGCCCAGGAGGATCTCGGCCGTGGCGGTTATCAGATCGTCGTCACCGAGATTCCCTATCAGGTTCAGAAGTCGCGCCTGATCGAAAAGATTGCCGAGCTTCTGGTTGCGCGCAAGCTGCCGCTGCTCGAAGACATTCGCGACGAATCCGCGGAAGACGTTCGCATCGTTCTCGTGCCGAAAAGCCGCTCGGTCGATGCCGGCATCCTGATGGAGTCGCTGTTCAAGCTGACCGAGCTTGAGAGCCGCATCTCGCTGAACATGAACGTGCTGTCCATGGGGCGCGTACCGCGGGTCATGGCGCTCAACGAGGTGCTCTCGGAATGGCTGGCGCATCGCCGCGAGGTGTTGCAGCGCCGGTCCCGCCATCGCCTGGCGGCGATCGATCGCCGGCTCGAGATACTCGCCGGCTATCTCGTCGCCTATCTGAACATCGACGAAGTCATTCGCATCATCCGCGAAGAAGACGAGCCGAAGCCGGTCATGATGGAGCGGTTCTCGCTCACTGATCTGCAGGCCGAGTCGATCCTCAACATGCGCCTGCGCTCCTTGCGCCGGCTCGAAGAGTTCGAGATCCGCACCGAATTCGACGCCCTGTCGAAGGAGAAGGCCGAGATCGAAGCGCTGCTCGCGTCGGAAGAGAAGCAGTGGCAGACCGTCGCCTGGGAGATCGGCGAGGTCAAAAAGAAGTTTGCCAAGGCAACCGAAATCGGCAAGCGCCGCAGCACCTTCGCGGATGCACCGGAGGCTGACGTGGAGGCGATCCAGCAGGCGATGATCGAGAAGGAACCGATCACCGTCGTCATCTCGGAAAAGGGCTGGATCCGGGCACTGAAGGGCCACATCTCCGACACGTCGTCGCTCCAGTTCAAGGAGGGCGACGCGCTCAAGGTGGCGTTCCCGGCGCAGACGACCGACAAGATCCTGGTCTTCACGACCGGTGGAAAGGTCTACACGCTCGGCGGCGACAAGCTGCCTGGCGGTCGCGGCCATGGCGAGCCGCTGCGCATCATCGTCGACATGGAGAACGACCAGGACGTCCTGACCGCCTTCGTCCATGATCCGGCGCGCAAGCTCATCGTCTCGTCGGCTGCCGGCAACGGTTTCGTCGTGACGGAAAGCGATATCGTTGCCAATACCCGCAAGGGCAAGCAGGTGATGAACGTCTCGATGCCGGACGAAACCAAGCTGGTCGTGCCGGTCAAGGGTGACCACGTTGCCGTCGTTGGCGAGAACCGCAAGATGCTCGTCTTCCCGCTCGTCCAGATCCCCGAGATGGCGCGCGGCAAGGGCGTCCGGCTTCAGCGTTACAAGGATGGCGGCATCTCCGATATTCGCTGCTTCACGATCGCAGAAGGGCTCATCTGGGAAGACAGCGCTGGCCGCGTCTTTACCAAGACGAAGGATGAACTGATCGAATGGCAGGCCGATCGCGCCTCGGCCGGTCGCGTCGTTCCGAAGGGCTTCCCGCGCAGCGGAAAGTTCAGCGGCTGACCATAAAATACCAGCCGTGCGGCCGATGAGCCGCATGGCTGGTGTCCCAATCCGGGGCATTGAATTTGCGCATTAAGGTATTGGAAATACAGTCGAACTCGAGCGAAAAGCGGCGCTTGTATGTGCCGGCGTATCATGGATGACTGCCCATCCAACAGGATGGATACGATGCCGAACGCCAATGCCCTCGACGAAATTCTCCTGGCGCTCGCCAGCCCGGTACGCCGGCGGATCTTCGAGATCCTCTTTGCCGGTGAGGCGCGTGTCGCCGATATCGCCTCGGCCGTTGCGGTGCGCGGCGAAGAATTGGAGAAGCACATAGCACTCCTCGAGGCAGCGGGCCTCATCACGCGCCTGCGGCGCCGCGAAGGCGAATCCCTAAGCGGAAATCCTGCGCCTTTGAGCGAGGCGGCCACCTGGATCAACACCAACCGCGAGCTTTGGGCGATGCGTGTGCAGATGCCGGAAACCCGGCTGGCCTCCGGCGCGCCGGAGCCTGTACCCGAGCGGACGCCGATTCGCGACCGCCGCAGCGAAACCGAACAGAAGTCGCGCCGCCCCCGGCCGACCGGTCCTCGCCGTGAAAATTGATCGATAGCGCTACTCGGCGCAGGCCACCGCGGACCTCAGCGCTCTGCTGCGCATCTGCCAGAGCGAATGGCCGATGAGGGCGAAGATCAGGATCGCGCCACCCATCAAGGTCTGCGTTGTCGGGGTTTCGGCAAAGACCAGCCAGACCCAGATCGGCGCCAGGATCGTTTCCAGCAGGTAGAACATGCCCACTTCCGGCGCCGAGAGGAAACGCGGTCCCGTCGCCAGGCAGAAGAAGGCGAGCGGGATCATCACCAGACCGTTGAAGAAGATGTAGCCGGGTTCCGCAATCGTGAATCCCGAAGGGGACAGCATCAACAGAGCGACCGCTGCCGGGAAGATCGCCGTGACCAGCGGCACCAGCGCCATGTCGCGCTTGCTTGCGCGGCTGATCGTGATCGCGCTGGCAAGCAGGAAGGCGGAGGATGCTGCCATCGCATCGCCGAAGAGGTGGCCGCTTTCCAACCCGTCCTGAACGATCAATCCGACGCCGAACACCATGATCAACATCGTCACGAGCGTGGCGTTCGATGGTCGTTCCTTCAGGAAGATCCAGGACAAAATGGCGGCAAACATCGAGGTGAAGGCGAGGATGAAGACCACATTCGCCGTCGAAGTGTTGAAGACGGCGAGCAGGAACGTGCAGGAATTGATGCCGTAGAACAGGCCGACGACGAGCCCGGTCTTGCCCGGCAACAGTGAAATCTTCCGGCCGAACACGCGGTTGATCACGAACCAGGCGCCGAGCGCGATCACGAACGTCGACAGGCTGCGCACCGCGAGCAGCGACCAGACGTCGCCACCGGCGGAACGGATGAGCGGGATATCGAAGGAAAGGGCAAGGCCACCGAGGCCGGTGATGGCAAGGCCACGCCGGTGCATCACGGCATCAGAAGATGAACTCAATGTCTAACCCGTTTTCGTAGGAGCGGCTTCCAAGGTGGCGTCTCCGCCTTCATAGCGTTCCCAGCCACGGGCCATAAGGTGTTCTTGCGGCAAAAATTTTGTTTTATACCCCATCTTCCGCGATCCCTTGACCCAATAGCCAAGATAGACGTGGGGCAGGCCGCGCTCGCGGGCGCGACGAATGTGGTCGAGAATCATGAAAGTGCCGAGCGAGCGGTCCTCTCGCGCCGGGTCGAAGTAGGAGTAGACCATCGAAAGACCGTCGCCCATGCGATCGGTCAGCGCTGCTGCGATGAGTGGCCCGCGTGCCTTCTCGCTGATGCCGTCGCCTTCGACCCGCAGGCGGTACTCAATGATCTTCGTGTGCACGTGCGTATCTTCGACCATCATTGCGTAGTCGAGCACCGACATGTCCGACATGCCGCCCTTCTGATGCCGGCGGTCGAGATAGCGGCGGAAGAGATTGTACTGTTCGCTGGAAGGCTCAGCCGGATACTCTGCCGAGATCACATCCTGATTGGTGGCAAGCACCCGGCGCATGGAGCGCGTGGGCTTGAACTCGTTGGCAAGAATGCGCACCGAAATGCAGGCGCGACAGGTCTCGCAGGCTGGGCGGTAGGCGATGTTCTGCGACCGGCGGAAGCCGCCCTGGGTCAGGAGATCGTTGAGTTCCGGCGCACGTTCGCCCACCATGTGGGTGAAGACTTTTCGCTCCATCTCGTTCGGCAGATAAGGGCAGGCTGCCGGCGCAGTCAGGTAGAATTGCGGAGACGGTGTGGTCTGTGTGTTCATCGAGTGCGGAGGTCACTCTGCGCGCGGTTGTTCATGACAATAGCATGGCGGAAGAATGGAAAACGTCAACTCACTCGTTTGCAGCTTCCGCCTCCGCCGTCCAGTTATTTTAGCGTTGCCGACAATGGCTGCGTCCGGTCAGTACATGTCACGGCGGACCGTGACGGTGCCAATCAGGAGGTCGTGCAGCAGGCGGCTGCGGTCGGTAAAGAGGCCGATCAGCAGGATCAGCGGCGTCAGCAGAGCGTTGGCGATCCAGAAGATGACGAGGTGGACGATGGCGGTCAGGAAGTCCATCGGGCGCCCGTCGGTGCGGGCGATCGCCAGGCCCATCATGCGCATGCCGGGGGAGGCCTGTTCGCGGCCGCCGACCGTGAGGCCGAAATAGAGCATGGCGACGATCGCAAAGAGCGCCGGGTAAAGCATAAAGCCGAGGCCGAGCGTCAGGATGCCCAGGAAGAAGACGACGACCGCCGCCGGGATCCACAGAAGCGCGATGATGGCGTAGTCGAGCAGGAAGGCAAAGATGCGTCGCGACAGCACGCCCTGATAGGCGCGCCAGTCATTGCTCGGCAGCCTCAGGTCTTCGTTGTGCATGGTCATCCGTCTAAGCCTCGCTTGGTTGCATGCAGGATATGGGATGGTGATGCCTGCAAAACAAGGATTGGAGGCTCACCACAGCGCCGCGCGTCTTATCAGACGCGCAAAGGTCGCTGTAGAAGATTGATTTGCTGCAACAGAAGCTCGCGCTTAACGGCCCTTGGCAAGGATACGAGCCACCTCGACGGCGAAATAGCTGAGGATGCCGTCGCAACCGGCGCGCTTGAAGGCGAGCAGCGTTTCCAGCATCACCTTCTCGCCGTCGATCCAGCCGTTGGCGGCGGCGGCTTTGACCTGCGAGTATTCGCCGGAGACTTGGTAGGCAAAGACAGGCAGGCCGAAGGCCTCCTTCATGCGCCAGCAGATGTCGAGATAGGGCAGGCCCGGTTTCACCATCAGCATGTCGGCGCCTTCCTCGACGTCGAGGGCAGCATCGCGGATCGCTTCGGTGCCGTTGGCCGGGTCGATGTAATAGGTCTTCTTGTCGCCCTTCAAAAGGCCGCCGGTGCCGATCGCCTCGCGATAGGGGCCGTAGAACCCGGAGGCGAACTTTGTCGCATAGGACATGATGCCGACATTCTGGTGCCCGGCGGCGTCGAGCGCCTGGCGGATCGCGCCGATGCGGCCATCCATCATGTCGGAGGGGGCGATGATGTCGGAGCCGGCATCCGCCTGGGCGACCGCCGCCCTTGCGATCATCTCGACGGTTTCGTCGTTGACGATCTCGCCGTTGCGAAAGATGCCGTCATGGCCGTGGCTAGTGAAGGGATCAAGGGCGACGTCGGTGATGATGCCGATCTCGGGCACCGCTTTCTTGAAGGCCCGCGTCGCCTGATTGATCAGGTTGTCGGCTGCAAGGCTGTTGGAGCCGGTCTCGTCGCGCAGCCCCATGTCGATGTTCGGGAAGGTCGCAATCGCTGGAATGCCGAGATCGGCCGCTTCCTTGACCGCTTCCACCGCCTTGTCGATGCTCATGCGGCTGACGCCGGGCATCGCCTCGATCGGCTGGACGATGTTGCTGCCCGGCACGATGAAGATCGGCCAGATCAGATCGTCGACGGTCAGGCGGTTTTCCTGCACCAGTCGCCGCGTCCAGTCGGCCTTGCGGTTGCGGCGCATGCGGCGGTGGCCGGTGATCCTGTCCACAAGATTTGTCCTGTCGTTCATCGCGCCCACGCCTTTCCGGTCAAAATCATCGTTAGCCAAGCGCTTTATCATGGGGCGGCGGCAATTGGGAACCGCGCGCCGGGCGAACGAACTGCGGCATTTCTTCTCTTCAAAAAGATAGCAGCAGGGGAGGGGAAACTGCGATCCTGCTGGCGGATGAGGAAGACCCGCCCTATCTTGCCGGCCATGCTTCATGATTCTGCCCACGTGCTGAAACCATCGCTGACCGAGATCCTCTTCGGCGTCTTCCTGCGTCTGGTCTCTGCCTCGTGCATCTGGTTCGCACTTAACTACTGGGCCATGCTGATTGGCTTTTCCCATGGTGGCGCCGGGCGCTTCGATCTGTTGTCGCCGGAGTGGCGCGCGGCTGCGACGGCGCTCGCCGTCGTTTATCCCGTTGCGGCGCTCGGCCTCTGGTTGCTCGTCTCCTGGGGGCCTGTGGTCTGGGTGGTCGCAGCGGCGATCGAGATCGCCATGTATGAGTTCTATCCGGTGAGTTTCGGCGCCCGTCCTTTGCTGGTCGTGCTGCATGTGGCGGTTGCCGTCACCTTCGTTCTTTTCCGGGCGGCACTCGTCTTTCAGCGCTGGCGGCAGGCCAAGCAGGTAAGAGTTGATTCACCCTGAGACAGGCTCGTCAAATGGCAAGCTCTTGTTAAGGCTGCGGTTTAAGTAGAATTTTAGACGTATTCGATAGGGTCTCACTCAAGGCGGGAAGACAAACTGACACCGCCAAACAAAACAGTGAGGCAGTCAAATGAACACGAAGATGAAGCCGCAGGCGGCTCAGCCCCGAGACCCTCAGGAAGAAACCATCCGCGGTCTCTACATGGAATCCCTCCACCTCGTCGAGCGTCTGCATCGCCGTCTGCTCGACGTCATCAAGGACGAGTTCGACCGCGATGGCCGCAGCGACGTCAACGCCGTCCAGGCCCTGTTGCTGTTCAACATCGGCAACTCGGAACTGACCGCCGGCGAACTTCGCTCCCGCGGTTACTACCTGGGCTCGAATGTCTCCTACAACGTCAAGAAGCTCGTCGACCTCGGCCTGATCAACCATCAGCGCTCCCGCGTCGATCGTCGCTCGGTTCGTATCAGCCTGACGGAAGACGGCCAGGAAATCGCCGAAACCGTCGCCAAGCTCTACGAGCGCCACATCGGCTCGATCCAGAAGGTCGGCGGTATCGGTTCGGACGAGTTCACCCAGATGAACAAGCTCCTGCAGCGCCTCGATCGCTTCTGGAACGACTCGATCATGTACCGCCTGTAATCCAGGCCCTGCATAACTTTGTCCTTAGATCGAAGCGATCTAAGGACAAAGTTATGCAGAAACTCAATGTGGTNAGACGCGCGGCGCTGTAGAACCTCCAGTTCAAGGGTCGGGCGCAATCCCTGCGTGTCCGACCTTTGCCATTTGCCGGCTCCTCATCCTGTTGCGGAAAAGCCGCACCACTTCTGCGCGCCATTCCTGCGTTCGGACGGCTTTCCAAACGGAAAATATTAGAAAATCAAAATGTTGCCGTCTGCAGCTCGTCCGCCGGCTTGTCCGCTACGGCGAAAAGCAAAAGGCGTGCCATGTCGCCGTTCAACCTGTCCGAGACACGAATTGGCCATATTGCTGTGACAGCGACGACGACATGCGGTAGGTGCGGCCACGTGTTTTCTTGAGCGTGGATTCGTTTCGCGTTTCGCCTGCCGGATGAGGGTCCTCACTCGCGGTGTCGTGAAATCTTGTGAGGGCAGGGTGGCTCGTTGGTTGACCTTTGTTAACCACGATCGTGTTAGGGCTCCGGCAACGTGCGTGTCAGCGCATAGGGCGCGTGCCAACGCATTGGGATGGTAGGAATATGTCGAAAAAGAATGGAATTGATGCATTCTCGCGCCGCGCCTTTCTGCGCTCGGTAGCAACCTTCGGCGCCGTGGCAGTCGCCGGCGCGGCAAGCGCACAGGACGCCCTGAACGAGATCATCAATTCGCCACGCCGCGGCTCCTGGGACGACCAGTACGACGCCAAGGCATCGCGCACCGCGACGACGGTCGTTTCGAACACGCCGGTCTTCGGCCCGGAAACGATCGCCCACGTGCAGCAGGCAATCTTCGACTACCAGAACATCGTTTCGCAAGGCGGCTGGCCGATGGTCCAGACCAGCGTCAAGCTCGAGCTCGGCGTCACGGATCCGTCGGTGCAGCAGCTTCGCCAGCGCCTGATGGTCTCCGGTGACCTGCCGCAGTCGGCAGGCGTCTCCTCGTCCTTCGATTCCTACGTCGAAGGCGCGGTCAAGCGCTTCCAGGCTCGCCATGGCCTCCCGGCTGATGGCGTCATCGGCGAATACACGCTGAAGGCGATCAACGTCGACGCCAACACCCGCCTCGGCCAGCTCCAGACCAACCTCGTTCGCCTGCAGTCGATGTCCGGCGATCTTGGCCGCCGCTACGTGATGGTCAACATTCCGGCCGCCTATATCGAAGCGGTCGAGAACGGCCGCGTGGCGCTGCGCCATACGGCGATCGTCGGCAAGATCGACCGCCAGTCGCCGATCCTCAACTCGAAGATCTACGAGGTCATCCTCAACCCCTATTGGACCGCGCCGCGCTCGATCATCCAGAAGGATATCATGCCGCTGATGCGCAAGGACCCGACCTATCTCGCACGCAACTCGATCCGTCTGTTCGACGGCAGTGGCGGCGAAGTGTCGCCGGAAACGGTCGATTGGAACGCCGAGAAGGCGCCGAACCTGATGTTCCGCCAGGACCCGGGCAAGATCAACGCGATGTCGTCGACGAAGATCAACTTCCACAACGAGCATCAGGTCTACATGCACGATACCCCGCAGCAGGGTCTGTTCAACAAGCTGATGCGTTTCGAGTCTTCCGGCTGCGTTCGCGTGCAGAACGTGCGCGATCTTTCGACCTGGTTGCTGAAGGATACGCCCGGCTGGTCGCGCCAGCAGATCGAGGCGACCATCAAGACCGGCGTCAACACGCCGATCACGCTCGCCGAGGAAGTGCCCGTGTTCTTCACCTACATCACGGCCTGGTCCGCAAAGGATGGCGTGGTGCAGTTCCGCGATGATATCTACCAGCGCGACGGTGCCACCGAGCTGGCGCTGCAGTCGCCCTATGGCGTCGAGCAGTCGCCCGGCTCGGTCGATCAGGACGCGCTGCCGCAATAAGCGAATTTGCGACACGAGATCGACAAGCCGCGCTTCCCCTGGAAGCGCGGCTTTTTCATGCGCCAGCGCTCGCGATATTTCGGCGCGGCAGATGGGGGAAATGGCGCAATCCGCACAGCAGATATTGCTCTTGCCGTGCGAGGAAGCTAAAGAACTGCCACCCTTGAGAGGAGCCTCGCGCCGATGCTTGAACAATCCAATGACGCCTTCTTCACCCGCTCTCTGGCCGACAGCGATCCGGACATCTTCGGTGCGATCGAGAAGGAGCTGGGTCGTCAGCGCCACGAGATCGAGCTGATCGCCTCCGAGAACATCGTTTCCCGCGCCGTGCTCGAAGCCCAGGGCTCGATCATGACCAACAAATATGCCGAGGGTTACCCGGGCAAGCGCTACTATGGCGGCTGCCAGTTCGTCGATATCGCCGAAGAACTGGCGATCGAACGCGCCAAGAAGCTCTTCGGCGTCAACTTCGCCAACGTTCAGCCGAACTCCGGTTCGCAGATGAACCAGGCCGTGTTCCTGGCGCTCTTGCAGCCGGGCGACACCTTCATGGGCCTCGACCTCAACTCGGGCGGTCACCTGACGCACGGTTCGCCGGTCAACATGTCCGGCAAGTGGTTCAACGTCGTCTCCTACGGCGTACGTGAAGACGATCACCTGCTCGACATGGACAACGTTGCCGAGCAGGCGCGCAAGCACAAGCCGAAACTGATCATTGCTGGTGGCACTGCCTATTCGCGCATCTGGGACTGGAAGCGCTTCCGCGAAATCGCCGACGAAGTCGGCGCCTGGCTGATGGTTGACATGGCGCACATCGCCGGTCTCGTTGCCGGTGGCCAGCATCCGTCGCCGTTCCCGCATTGCCACGTCGCCACCACGACGACGCACAAGTCGCTGCGCGGCCCGCGCGGCGGCATGGTTCTGACCAACGACGAAGATGTCGCCAAGAAGATCAACTCGGCCGTCTTCCCGGGTCTCCAGGGCGGCCCGCTGATGCACGTCATCGCCGCCAAGTCTGTTGCTCTCGGCGAAGCGCTGCATCCGTCGTTCAAGGACTATGCGGCCCAGATCGTCAAGAACGCCCGCACGCTCGCAGAAACGCTGAAGGCCAACGGCCTCGACATCGTCTCCGGCGGCACGGACAACCACCTGATGCTCGTCGACCTGCGCAAGAAGAACGCAACCGGCAAGCGCGCGGAAGCCGCCCTCGGCCGTGCGTTCATCACCTGCAACAAGAACGGCATCCCGTTCGACCCTGAAAAGCCGTTCGTCACCTCGGGCGTCCGTCTCGGCACGCCGGCCGGTACCACCCGCGGCTTCAAGGAAGCCGAGTTCAAGGAAATCGGCGAGTTGATCGTCGAGGTCCTCGACGGCCTGAAGGTCGCCAACTCCGACGAAGGCAATGCCGCCGTCGAAGCCGGCGTTCGCGAAAAGGTCCTCAAGCTGACCGACCGCTTCCCGATGTACGGCTACATGTGATCGGTCGCTCATGCGCTGCCCCTATTGCGGTTCTGAAGACAGTCAGGTGAAGGATTCCCGTCCTGCAGAGGACGGGAACGCCATTCGCCGCCGCCGGATTTGTCCGGATTGCGGAGGTCGTTTCACCACCTTCGAACGGGTGCAGTTGCGTGAACTGATGATCATCAAGAAGACCGGTCGGAAGGTTCCTTTCGACCGGGATAAACTTTTGCGGTCGTTCGAGATCGCGCTCAGGAAGCGCCCGGTCGATCGCGACCGCATCGAGCGGGCGGTCTCCGGCATCGTTCGGCGCCTCGAAAGCTCCGGCGAGACCGAGATCCCCTCGGAGGAAATCGGCCTGCAGGTGCTCGAGGCCCTGAAGAGCCTCGATGACGTTGCCTTCGTGCGCTACGCTTCGGTCTATCGCGATTTCTCGCATGCCGAGGATTTCGAGAAGGTCATCACCGAGATCAGCGCCAAGATCGCGCGCGATCCGGGCGAATAGGCGAAAGCTGGATAGAGCCATGGCAGGACCCACCCGTGAAGACGAGAGGTTCATGGCCGCGGCGCTGAGGCTGGCCCGCCATCATCTCGGACAGACTTCCACCAATCCCTCCGTCGCCTGCCTGATAGTCAAGGAAGGCGTCATCGTCGGCCGCGCCGTGACGGCGCGAAGCGGTCGTCCGCATGCGGAAACCCAGGCGCTGGCAGAGGCCGGAGAGACGGCGAGGGGCGCGACCGCCTATGTGACGCTGGAGCCCTGCTCGCATCACGGCAAGACGCCGCCTTGCGCCGACGCCCTTGTCGCATCCGGCGTTGCCCGCGTGGTGATCTCGATCCTCGATCCGGATGAGCGTGTCGCCGGGCGCGGCGTCGTGCGCCTGCGCGATGCCGGCATCATCGTCGATATCGGCGTTCTCGCTGAAGAGGGGCAGCACGCACTCGAAGCCTATCTCATGCGCCAGGTAAGCCGGCGGCCCTATGTGATTCTCAAGCTTGCTGTTTCCGCCGACGGCATGATCGGCCGTAAGGGGGCAGGGCAGGTCCGCATCACCGGTCCCATCTCCCGGGGGCAGGTGCAAATGCTGAGAGCCGAGACGGACGCGATCCTCGTCGGGATCGGCACGGCGACGGCCGACGACCCGGAATTGACCGTGCGGCTACCCGGGCTCGAAAATCGCTCGCCGCTGCGCATCGTCCTCGACCGCCGGCTCGACCTGCCGCTTTCCTCGAAACTGGTGCGAACGGCGCGGGATGTTCCGGTGATCGTGGTCTCCAGTGACGGATCCGGCGGTCCGGACGCGGATGTCGATGACGGCCGGGCCGCACGCAAGGCGGGCCTGGAGGCCGCCGGCGTTGAGGTGCTCGAAGCCGGTTCGATTGCGGACCTTCTGACGGCCCTCGCCTCGCGCGGTATCTCCTCGCTGATGGTCGAAGGTGGAGCGGTCGCGGCGCGCGCCTTTCTCGATGCGGACCTCGTCGACCGTATCCAGCTTTACACCGGGCCGGGGACGATTGGCGAAAACGGCATTGCATCCCCATTTGACCGTAAGTCCGTGCCGACCGGCTTCACGCGTGTCGCCGAAGCGCGCTACGGAGAGGATCTGTTCGAGGAATACGAAAGAGAAAACTGATGTTCACAGGCATTGTTACCGACATCGGCACCGTCGATGCCGTCACCCCGCTCAAGGAAGGCATCAAGCTGCGTGTTGCCACGAGCTATGATCCGAAGACCATCGACATGGGCGCCTCCATCGCCCATTCCGGTGTGTGTCTGACGGTGACCGCCTTGCCTGAAGCCGGCAGCAACGAGCGCTGGTTCGAGGTCGAGGCCTGGGAAGAAGCGCTGCGGCTGACGACGATTGCGGGCTGGACAAAGGGCACGCGGATCAACCTCGAGCGGTCGCTGAAGATTGGCGACGAGCTCGGCGGCCACTTGGTCTCCGGTCATATCGATGACAAGGCGGAAATCCTCTCGGTGGAGTCGGAGGGCGACGCGGTGCGCTTTCGCCTTCGGGCACCGGAACATCTGGCGCGGTTTGTCGCACCGAAGGGCTCCGTCGCGCTCGACGGTACGTCGTTGACGGTCAACAAGGTCGATGGCGCCGAATTCGACGTGCTGCTCATCCGCCATTCGCTGGAGGTCACCACCTGGGGCGACCGCAAGGCTGGTGATTTCGTCAACTTTGAAGTCGACACCATGGCCCGTTACGCGGCGCGCCTGGCCGAGTTCCCGGCGCCGAAGCCGGCATGAGCGAAGTCTGAGATTCTTTGCCGAATATATCTCAAAAAAAGCAAACCGCCCCCGATTGGGGGCGGTGGCGTTTTGAGAGGGCGATTGGCGGCTCAGCGTAGATAGAAGGTCAGGCTGCCATCGGCCGCCTGTTCAGCGCCCGCGATGTTGTTCATCTCGACGTTCTGGCCCTTCAGCTTGGCTGCAAGCGGCTTGTTGGCGTTGACCGCTGCGTGGAGGGACGAGAGTTGTTGCGGCGTGGCTTCGTCGATCCACAGGCGCGTCTGGCTCGATTCCTTGAGCGTGTTGACGTCAACGACGGTGAACTGGTCGCCCTTGAATTCGCGAACCGTGTGGTCGATCTCGGCCGGCCAGTTCATCGCGGCGCCTGCCGCGTAGGAAACGCCGCCGAAGGACAGGGCGGAGAGGGCAGCGATGACGGAAAGCTTGGCTATGCGGTTCATGGTCATGCTCCTTTGTTTGCTTGCGACATCGCGACTGCCGGGCTCCTACCCGAACGGGTGACCCTTATGGGCCTCGGAGACCGGTCACCATCTCGTGCCGCAGCGGCCAGCAAACGTCGATTGCGGGTGGCGTCACCCGCATTGAGACGTGCTGGACGGCTTCGACTGATTGGGGCGGCGTTTCCTCGGCTTGGGGCGGGGGCGCGTCGTGCCAACGCCTAGAAAGCTGGCCCGGAATCTGGCCGTTTCCGTGGCGTAAAGGTCTGGAAAACAATTAAAAATTGTTCATGTTTCGGCGTGCGCACGCAACTTGTGCGTCGTCGTTGCCTTCTGGTGGCGCTCGAACATGATCACGTGGTTGCCATGGTAGGTCGTCCGCCAGAATTCCTTGAAGCCATGCTTCTCCGCAACCCGGATTGAGGCACGGTTGCCGACATCGATGATGCAGGTTTTGCGGAGCGTGGGAAACTGGTGATCGGCCCATTTCAGCGCCGCACTGACCGCTTCTGTCGCAAGCCCCTGGCCATGGGCCTTTGGTGAAAGCGCCCATCCGGTCTCCATCGTGCCTTCAAGCGAGGGCGTGATGGCGCGGTGTACATCGTGAAACCCGGCCTCGCCGAGAAAGGCACCTGTTTCCCGATCCTGAATGGCAAAGAAGCCAAAGCCGAAATAGTGCCACATGCCGACCTGGCGCAGGAAACGGGTCCAGGATTGTTCGCGCGTAAACGGCACCCCGCCGACATAGCGGATCACCTCGGCATCGCCGAACAGCCCTGCGTAGGAGGGGAAGTCGTCACGGCGATAGGGGCGCAGGATGAGGCGGTCTGTCTCGATGATAGGCACGCTATGCATGTTCGATCCTATGTTGTGGGTAAACTCAGGCGCCGGGCTCACCGTCCCAATAGTCGACAGTGTCTTCCAGTCTGCCAATGAAGCGGAATCGCCTCTGGCCATCAGCACTGCGCGTCTTGGCGAGGAACTTGCCCGAGTCCGGGTACTCGCAGATCTCGGTGGCCGCCATGGTCGAAATGGACAAGTATTTGAGCGCCACGCTGCCAGTGTTCATCAGGTGATGCGCCGTTTCCGGCCCGCCTGCAGGCGCGCCAAGAATGTCGCCCGGTCCAACCGCATAGCGCTCGTTGCCGAAGCGATACGTGCCTTCGCCTTCGAGGATGATGAAAAGCTCCTCCTCGACGTGGTGATTGTGGAACGGGCAGCCGGACTTGCCCGGCGGCACTTCACCGTAGCCAATACCGAGATCCTTAAGGCCCAGCAACGCGCCGAAGGAAGCGTCGCTCGATTCGAACCCTTCGCCTTTCGTCCAATGGTCGAGATTGAGGGTCTTCGGATTGACGATCGGTTTTCGCGTTTCCGTCATGTCTATCTCCCTGACGCCGTGCATTTCGCAATAAGCATCCACGGTCCGTTCCTATCCGTGTCGCGCGATCGAGGGAACGTCAACCGACAAGCGTCGAAATTGATAAACGTTACGTTGCTTATGCCTCGATTTTGCAATCCTATGACGGTAGCCGCGGCGGCGGAGCGCGCTGTGCCTCAGCACGGACCGCGTCGCGTCGCCCGGGAGGCCGATCGTGTCGAGTAGAGCGAGGCGGGCATCTCGTAGCCGAAATCCGGTGCGGTCCGCATCATGGCGTCGCGGGCAAGCGCCTCGGTGTCGAAAAGCAGCCCGTTCATATCGAAGAGGACCGCTTGAGGGGCGCGGGGGAGGCGGATCGTTGACGGGGTCGCAAGCATGCGGATGCCTCGTTCAATTCCTGTCTGGTACCTGAACTTGCTGTTCCGCGTGGCAAACCGCAAGCAACCATGCGATTGTGTTCGAAGCCCGAACGGCAAGGATAGCCCTTCGGGCTTGGTCTTCTGGCGCCGTCCGGCGCGGCAAAAGGCCATTTGCGGCGGAATTTGCTTGCCATTCGGCGCCGGGCATGGTTTGACCGCCGCCTGCCGGTCGCAACCGGCGACGAACTCTCAAAGACAGGTGATCCATGGCAGAGACCACGGCAGCCCACATTCTGATTGTGGAAGCGCGTTTCTATGACGATATGGCCGATGCATTGCTCGACGGCGCCAAACATGCGCTGGACGCAGCCGGGGCCACCTATGATATCGTGACGGTTCCGGGCGCGCTCGAAATCCCGCCGGCGATCGCCATGGCACTCGACGGTGCCGACGAAGGCGGTACGGAATATGACGGCTTCGTCGCGCTCGGCATGGTCATTCGCGGCGAGACCTATCATTTCGATATCGTCGCGAACGAATCTTCGCGGGCCATCATGGATCTCGCCGTGAGCGAAAGCCTCGCCATCGGCAACGGCATCCTGACGGTCGAGAATGACGATCAGGCCTGGGCACGCGCCCGCCGTTCGGAAGGTGACAAGGGTGGCTTTGCTGCGCGTGCGGCGCTCACCATGATTGAATTGAAGAAGAAACTGGGCACGGAAAAGTGACGAAGACACCCTCGGATCAGCCACTGAAGCAGGTCAACCAGCGCGGCGCAGCGCGCCTTGCCGCGGTGCAGGCGCTCTATCAGATGGACATTGGCGGCACCGGCGTGCTCGAAGTGGTTGCCGAGTACGAAGCCCATCGCCTCGGCCAGGACGTCGACGGCGACACCTATCTGAAGGCTGACGCCTCCTGGTTCCGCTCGATCGTCGCCGGCGTCGTGCGCGACCAGCGCAAGCTCGATCCGTTGATCGGTTCGGCGCTTCAGGACGACTGGGCACTGTCGCGGCTCGATTCTACCGTGCGCGCCATCCTGCGTGCCGGCACCTTCGAAATGCTGGAACGCAAGGACGTGCCGGTTCCGGTGATCGTCACCGAGTATGTCGAGATCGCCAAGGCCTTCTTCGAGGATGACGAGCCGAAGCTGGTCAATGCCGTTCTCGATCGTATTGCCAAGCAGGTTCGTAGCGAGTCCAGGAAGTAGAGTTTATGGTTGCGGTTGCTGCGGATGACATGGGGGCCACCCTTCGCGAAGCGCGCCGCAACGTTTTCCATCTGACTGCCGCGCAGGCCATTCTCGGCGTCGTCGGACCGATCTGCTTCTCCATCGGCGGTGTCGCCGGCTACCAGTTGCTGGCGGAAGACAAGTCGCTGGCAACAGCACCTCTCACCGCCTTCAACGTCGGCATGGCGCTTGGCGTCGTGCTGGTCGCGATGCTCTCGCGCCTGATCGGCCGCCGGTTTGCCTTCATGACCGGGACCGGTATCGCTGCCGCAGGCGCGGCGCTCGCCGCCGTCGCGCTCTTCCGGGAAAGCTTCTGGCTCTTCGCCTTTGCTCTCGCGATGCTCGGCTCGTCGAACGGTTTCACCCAAAAGCTGCGTTTCGCCGCCGCCGATGCTTCCCCGTCGTTCTACAAACCCAAGGCGATCTCGCTGATCCTTGGCGGCGGTATCGTTTCGGCCGTGCTCGGTCCCCAGATCGTCATCTTTGCCGGCGACCTGTTCGCGCCCGTCGCCTTTGCCGGCGCCTTCGTCGTGCTGCTGCCGATCTGTCTGCTTGCTGCGTTCTTTTTCGCACCCCTGCGGCTGCCCGAACCGGGTGCGATGGTCAAAGATCACCACCATGAGGCCGCGCGTCCTCTCGGCGCGATCGTACGCAGCCAGCGCTTCGCCACCGGCATGGTCTGCGGCATCTCCAGCTATGCGCTGATGACCTTCATGATGACCGGTGCTCCCGTCGAGATGGTGGTGGGCTGCGGGTTTTCGACCGAGCTCGCGACGCTCGGCATCCAGTGGCATGTGCTGGCGATGTTCGCCCCGAGCTTCTTCACCGGCTGGCTGATCAGCCGCTTCGGCGCCGAGCGTATCGTCGGCTGCGGCCTGCTTCTCCTGATGGCCTGTGCGACTGTGGCGCATATGGGTATCGAACTCTGGAACTTCTGGGGTGCGCTGGTGCTGCTCGGCCTCGGCTGGAATTTCGGCTTCATCGGCTCGACGGCGATCGTCGCCAGCAGCTACCGTCCGCAGGAAGCCGACAAGGTCCAGGCTTTCCACGACATCATCCTCTTCACCACCGTGGCGCTTTCGTCCTTTGCCTCGGGCAAAGTGCTGTCTGCCTATGGATGGGACATGCTGAACGCGGTCGTGTGGCCAGTCACCATCGTCTGCCTGGTACTTCTGCTGCTCCTGAAGCGCACACCGCGGAAGGCCGCCGCCTAACTCCATTCTCCCGACATTCAAAGTCGCCGGAGCGCCTTCTCACTGGCGTTTTCCGGGGCTTGACGATCTCCCGTTGCAACCGCACTCTGGCCGCGCCGTGGGGGGTGCTGCTTGAGGAGGTGGCGCGTGATTCGCGGTTTTGAGGGGCCCGTGGCCGGGAGTGAGTCCGCGGGTTGTAACGGAGGGTAATGCGAAATGACCATTTTATTGGGCGTTATCGCATGCGGGTTGCTCGCGGTGGTTTATGCCATCTGGGCAACACAGTCGGTGATGGCCGCCGACCAGGGGAACGCCCGCATGCAAGAAATCGCAGGCTACATTCGTGAAGGGGCGCAGGCCTATCTCACGCGTCAGTACAAGACCATTGCCATCGTCGGTGTTGTCGTTTTCATCGCCGCTTGGGTTCTTCTTTCTTCCGCCGCCGCTTTCGGCTTTCTGGTCGGTGCGATCCTTTCGGGCGCTGCGGGCTTCATCGGCATGCATGTTTCTGTTCGGGCAAACGTCCGCACTGCCCAGGCGGCTTCCGTCAGCCTTGCCTCCGGCCTCGACATCGCTTTCAAGTCAGGCGCGATTACCGGCCTTCTCGTAGCGGGCCTGGCGCTTCTCGGCGTCTCCGTCTACTACGTCGTCCTCACGGCCGGCCTCGGGCATGAGCCCGCCTCGCGCGAAGTCATCGACGCGCTGGTCGCGCTCGGTTTCGGCGCTTCTCTGATTTCCATCTTCGCCCGTCTCGGCGGCGGCATCTTCACCAAGGGTGCCGACGTTGGCGGCGATCTCGTCGGCAAGGTGGAGGCCGGCATTCCGGAAGACGATCCGCGCAATCCGGCAACGATTGCCGATAACGTCGGCGACAATGTCGGCGATTGCGCCGGCATGGCGGCCGACCTGTTCGAGACCTACGCCGTCTCGGTCGTCGCGACCATGGTGCTGGCGGCGATCTTCTTCGCCGGCACGCCGCTGCTCGCGACGGTCATGGTCTATCCGCTGGCCATCTGCGCAGCCTGCATCATCACTTCGATCATCGGCACCTTCTTCGTCAAGCTCGGTACCAACAATTCGATCATGGGCGCTCTCTACAGGGGTCTGATCGTCACCGGCGTGTTGTCGATCCTCGGTCTCGGCGCAGCCACGTCCTTTACGATCGGATGGGGCACCATTGGTACGGTTGACGGCAAGGACATCACCGGCTGGAATCTGTTTTTCTGTGGCATTCTCGGCCTGGTCGTGACGGCCCTGATCGTGGTGATCACGGAATATTATACCGGCACCAACAAACGGCCGGTGAACTCGATCGCCCAGGCTTCGGTCACCGGCCATGGCACCAACGTGATCCAGGGGCTTGCCGTCTCGCTGGAATCGACGGCCCTGCCGGCGATCGTCATCGTTGGCGGCATCATCTTCACCTACCAACTCGCCGGCCTCTTCGGGACCGGCATCGCCGTCACCGCCATGCTCGGCCTTGCCGGTATGATTGTGGCACTCGATGCCTTCGGTCCGGTGACGGATAATGCCGGCGGCATCGCGGAAATGTCGCATCTGCCGCCGGAAGTGCGCAAATCCACCGATGCGCTCGATGCTGTCGGCAACACGACCAAGGCCGTCACCAAGGGTTACGCGATCGGTTCGGCCGGTCTCGGCGCGCTGGTGCTCTTCGCGGCCTATTCGAACGACCTCCGCTACTTTGCGGCGAATGGTGACAAGTACCCGTACTTTGCCGATGTGGGCCAGATCTCCTTCGATCTCTCCAACCCCTACGTTGTGGCAGGCCTGATCTTCGGCGGTCTCATCCCCTACCTCTTCGGCGGTATCGCGATGACGGCGGTCGGCCGTGCGGCCGGATCCATCGTTGAGGAGGTTCGTCGACAGTTCCGCGAAAAACCCGGCATCATGGAAGGCACGGAGCGGCCGGACTATGGTCGCGCCGTCGACCTTCTGACGAAGGCGGCGATCCGTGAAATGGTCGTTCCCTCGCTGCTGCCGGTGCTCGCACCTATCGTCGTCTACTTTGGCGTGCTGCTTCTGTCGGGCTCGAAGGCCTCGGCCTTCGCAGCACTCGGCGCATCGCTTCTCGGTGTCATCGTCAACGGCCTCTTCGTGGCGATCTCGATGACGTCGGGCGGCGGCGCCTGGGACAATGCCAAGAAGAGCTTCGAGGATGGCTTCGTCGACAAGAATGGCGAGCGTCATCTCAAGGGCTCGGAGGCGCACAAGGCATCCGTCACCGGCGACACGGTGGGCGATCCCTACAAGGATACGGCCGGTCCGGCGGTGAACCCGGCGATCAAGATCACCAACATCGTGGCGCTGCTGCTTCTGGCCGTCCTCGCCTGATCGCATCGCTGAAACGAAAAAGGCCCGCGGAAGAGACTTCCGCGGGCCTTTTGCTTTGTGACGGGTGAACTACTTGCTGCCGAAGTCCTTGAACAGGCTCTTTGCGGCAGCCTGTCCGGCACCTGGTCCGCTCAACAGCTGGCCGAGGAAGCTCGTTTCCTTGCCGCCGGTCGGCGTCGTGCGCGACAGCATGTCGAAGACCTTGCCATCCTTCAGCGTGTAATGGGCGAGCTGGCTGACAGTACCTTCCTTGTCGAAGTAAACGGCGAGGATCGACTGGTCGACCAGCTGAGGCTTCATGAAGGCGACGGGACGCTTGCGGGTCTGCGAAATGTAGTAGAACACTTCGTTGTCGAAGGTCGCGGTCGTCGACGGGGTGCCGAGCGACAGGAGCACCTGCTCGCGGCTGGAGCCGACCGGAACGAGGTTTAGCGTTTCCTGGTCAACCACATAACCCTGATGAAGGACTTCACCGACATTGGCGGACTGGCAGGCTGAAAGGGTGAGACCGGCGATGGTAGCTACGGCCGCCACGCGGCCTAGGGTTTTAAAATTTTTTCTCAAATACCGCTTCGTCAACGACAGCTCCCCTTGGAGAAACGATGGCAGATCCGCCATTGCAATTCGTGCCTGCTTCGGTAAACCAGCTTCGGCTGTCATGCAACAACGGGATGGGCGCTTGCGCGCATTTCGAGAAAGCCAAGCCCGAGCTTTGTGATGATTTTTGGACTGTTCAAAAGAAAAAGCGGCAATGCCGCGATTGTCGAGCGTCAGTATGCACTGCTGACGTCGGCCGCGCGCCAACCTTATCTCTACACCGACCTCGATGTGCCGGACACGGTCATGGGGCGGTTCGAGATGCTGTCGGCTGTGCTGATCCTCTACTTCCGCCGCACCCGTGCTTCGGCAAGGCCCGGCCAGGAAATCGCGCAGGAGATCATCGACGCTTTCTTCGAGGACGTCGATCACTCGATCCGCGAACTCGGCGTGGGCGATGCCGGCGTTCCGAAGAAGATGAAGAAGCTGGCCGGCATGTATTACGGTCGCCTCGAGTCCTACGCGGCAGCGCTGGAAGCGAAGGATACGGCCGCCTTGGCAGCGGCACTCAAGCGTAACTTTCATCCGGAAGGCGGCGATGCAGCACCCTCGATGGAGGCGCTTGCAGCCTATCTGCTGACTGTCGAGGCGCACCTCGCCGACATTGCCGAAGAGGTTGTCGAGGCCGGTCAGTTGCAGATTCCATCCGCTGGCGTTTAATAGAGCGGTTATTAAGAGATATCAGCGCCGCGAGCCGGAACCCGGGCGGCAGCTGCATTCGCGACTGGGCGGCATCAATCGCCCTGGCGAGGAAGGATCCGATCATGAAAGACGATAGCCAGCCGGCCTTCTCCTATCCGGTGAAGGTGGGGCATATCTCGGCGAACGCTGTCAGCGTGCAGCTTTCAGCAAACGAGCGGGAAAGGGCGGCATTGGCGAAGCTCTGGGGCGTCAGGGACGTGCTGTCGCTCAGCGCAGAGTTGCAGATCGCGCGCTGGAAGAAGGATGGCGTCAAGATCAAGGGCGATGTCACGGCCCGCATCGTGCAAAGCTGCGTGGTGACGCTCGAGCCCGTCGAGGCCGACATCCATGAACCGGTCGAAGCGATCCTGGTTCCCGAAGGATCGCGGCTCGCCCGCCAGGCGAGCAACGACGGCGGCGAGATGATTCTCGACCCGGATGGTCCCGACATCCCCGACACGTTCACGGGCGACACGATCGATGCCGGCGTCGTCGTCAGCGAGCAGGTGGCGCTTGCCATCGACCCCTATCCGCGCAAGCCGGGTGCGGCTTTCGGCGAGCGAATCGAGAGCACCTCAGCGGACGACAAGAAGCCGAACCCGTTTGCTGTCCTGAAGGACTGGAAAAAGGACTGAGGCCGCGAAAGCCTCTTCTATAATTCGGTTGTCACGCAAAGGAAAAGCAGTATTTTGGCCCCAAACCGGCCAAAAGAGCCGTGAAGCGATCTGCCGCGTGCTTGGCTCAAGCGTCAGAAGCAATATGTTTCGTCATTGCGTCCCAGGTGAGTGCGCCACGACGGCACGTGTTGTGTGGCAGAAATGAAGGATAAGACACGCGTGGTCAGAATTTCACTTGACGTGATGGGTGGCGACTATGGTCCCGAAGTCGTCATCCCGGGTGCCGCAAGAGCGCTCGAGCGTCATCCGGACATCAAGTTCGTGTTGTTCGGTATCGAAGCGCAATGCGCGGAACTCTTGGGAAAATATCCGAAGCTCAAGGCCAGCAGCACCTTTTACGATTGTGAAATCGCCGTGGCGATGGACGAGAAGCCGAGCCAGGCGCTTCGCCGCGGCCGCGGCAAATCGAGCATGTGGAAGGCGATCGACGCGATCAATGCCGGCGAGGCCGATGTCGTCGTTTCGGCCGGCAATACCGGCGCGCTCATGGCCATGTCGGTCTTCTGTCTGCGCACGATGCAGGGGATCCAGCGCCCGGCGATCGCTGCCATCTGGCCGACGCTGAAGGGCGAGAGCATCGTGCTCGACGTCGGCGCGACGATCGGTGCGGATGCGCAGCAACTCATGGACTTCGCGCTGATGGGCGGCGCCATGGCGCGGGCCCTCTTCGAGATCGAACGACCGATGGTTGGGCTTCTCAACGTCGGTGTCGAGGAAATCAAGGGACAGGAAGAGGTCAAGGAAGCTGGCCGCCTGATCCGTGAAGCCAATATCGATGGCTTTGACTATTACGGTTTCGTCGAAGGCGACGACATCGGCCGTGGGACGGTCGACGTCGTTGTGACCGAAGGCTTTTCCGGCAATATCGCGCTGAAGGCAGCCGAAGGCACCGCGCGCCAGATTGCCGAATATCTGCGCGCTGCAATGTCGCGCACCCTGCTTGCCAAGATCGGCTACATCCTGGCCAAGGGTGCGTTCGATCGCCTGCGCGAGAAGATGGATCCCAGGAAGGTCAACGGTGGTGTATTCCTTGGCCTCAATGGCGTCGTGATCAAGAGCCATGGTGGTGCGGATGCCGAAGGTTTCGCAGCCGCGATCGATGTCGGCTACGACATGGTGAAGAATGGCCTGAAGTCGAAGATCGAGCTCGATCTGGCGAAGTACCATGGTGCAGAACCGCCGCAGGCCCTTTCCGCCGGCATGAATGATGAGGTTTGAATAGATGATCCGTTCCGTCGTCCGCGGCTTCGGCGCAGCTTTGCCGAAGCGCGTTGTTACCAATCAGGAGCTGGAATCCAAGGTCGATACGTCCGATGAGTGGATTGTGCAGCGCACCGGCATCCGGCAGCGCCACATCGCCGGCGAGGGCGAAACGACCGCGTCGCTCGGCGAAGGCGCCGCGCGCGCCGCACTCGCCAATGCCGGGCTTACGCCAGATGACATCGACCTCATCATCCTGGCGACCTCGACTCCGGACAACACGTTTCCGGCAACCGCCGTCAATATCCAGGATCGCCTTGGCATGCGCCATGGCGCAGCCTTCGATATGCAGGCCGTTTGTTCCGGCTTCGTCTATGCGGTGACGACGGCCGACGCCTACATCCGCGGCGGTCTTGCCAAGCGCGTGCTGGTGATCGGCTCGGAGACGTTCTCGCGCATCCTCGACTGGAGCGACCGGACGACCTGCGTGCTCTTCGGCGACGGCGCCGGTGCCATCATCCTGGAAGCCCAGGAAGGCGAGGGTACGAATGCCGACCGTGGCGTGCTGACGGCGAAGCTTCGCTCGGACGGCGCCCATCGCGACAAGCTCTATGTCGATGGTGGTCCTTCGACCACGGGAACGGTGGGCCATCTCAAGATGGAAGGCCGCGAAGTCTTCAAGCACGCGGTCGGCATGATCACCGACGTTATCGAGGCAGCCTTCGAGGCGACCGGCACGACGGCCGAGGACATCGATTGGCTTGTGCCGCACCAGGCCAACCGTCGCATCATCGATGGCTCGGCCAAGAAGCTCTGCATCCCGCTCGATAAGGTTGTGGTGACAGTCGATCTCCATGGCAACACCTCCGCGGCGTCCATTCCGCTGGCCCTGAACACCGCGGCGGCCGATGGCCGGATCAAAAAGGGCGATCTCGTTCTGCTCGAAGCCATGGGTGGTGGCTTCACTTGGGGCTCCGTTCTGATACGCTGGTAAAAAATGCTGAGGCAACGCAGGCGCTTGACCACAATAGGCAAGGGCAATAGTCTTCGGTCGCTGATCGGCGTGCCAGACGTTGGTGGGGGAAGATGAGCGGAAAAACAGTAACACGAGCAGACTTGGCTGAGTCGGTTTTTCGCAAGGTAGGTCTGTCACGGACAGAGTCTGCCGAGTTGGTGGAAACCGTCATTGACGAAATATGCAACGCAATCGTGCGTGGCGAGAGCGTGAAGCTGTCTTCTTTCGCGACCTTCCAGGTCCGCGACAAGAACGAACGCATCGGGCGAAACCCGAAGACCGGCGAGGAAGTGCCGATCTCGCCGCGCCGTGTGATGACCTTCAAGGCGTCCAACGTGCTCAAGCAGCGCGTGCTGAAGGCCCATCTCAGCCGTAGGGCGAAGCAGAAGCCGGCATCTCCCGCGGCGTGAAGTCATGGTGTCAGCCACAAATGTGGTTGAAAACCCATCCATAAGCCGTTGAAATGGACCCGATTCGTGCCATCATCGGTATGATATCGGTTCATTGCGGCCCGCGAGCGTGAGTCGCGTGACATGGATTGGGAACCACATGGAAAAGAGCCCGGACGCTTTCCGCACCATCAGCGAGGTCGCCGACGACCTCGATCTGCCGCAGCATGTTCTGCGCTTCTGGGAAACCCGTTTCCAGCAGATCAAGCCGATGAAGCGCGGCGGCGGTCGTCGCTATTATCGGCCGGAGGATGTCGATCTCCTGAAGGGTATCCGGCATCTGCTCTATGATCACGGCTACACCATCAAGGGCGTGCAGAAGCTGTTGAAAACCAACGGCAACAAGTTCGTTGCCGCCATTGCCAGCGGCGATCTCGCAACCGTCGAAGCGCTTGCGGCGTCGAGCAACGAGGAGCCGGCACCGCCCAAGGCCGGCGTTTCGGAAGAAGATCAGATCGTCGGCCGCGCCAAGGCACCGGCGAGCCGCCGCTTCTTCTCGTTCGGCGGCGGCAGCGACGACGTGCCGGAAATCTCGCTCGGCAAATCGTCGTCCGTCGGCAAGGAAGACCGGGCGCTGCTGCAGGAGGCGCTCTACGATCTCCTGGAATGCAAACGCCTGCTCGATCAGGTGCGCTGAGAGTACCGCGGTCGCCTACCAAGCGCGTGCTCGTCCGACGAGGCGCCCCGCCTTCAAGACCATAGGAAAATTGACCGACGACGCAGGCGTGACGCTTGCGCGGTCGTGGGTCGCATAACAGTCAGCCGACGGTTCCGGCCGAGCAATCGGGAATACTCGTTCGATCGTCAGTTTGTGAGATTGGCGGCTCGCATTCAAATGCTGCAGGCCCAAGGGAAGGGGCAAACCGCATGCATTGACGTGAGCGACTGAGGGATGCCCACAGGGCCCGTGTTCTGTCGCTCACACTAAAGTTGCCGCGTTTAGTAGGACATACGGAAACCACCGGGGCTGGATGCGGAAACATCAGGCTGCGGATAGGGGCCGTTCCACTGCGCGTAGGTTGTGTTGGTCGAACCGGACGTCGCGCATCCGGACAGCGTCAGGACGACAAGTGCGGTTACGGCCATCAGAGATTTAAGAGGCATGGTCTACTCCTGAAAGGGAGGCTCCAGGCCTCAAGGGCCAGTACCAAACTGTCCCTCAAATCGGTTGTGATGGCAAGCTCACGTTACGTCAGGGCAGCGTTTCCAACGATGTGATTTCAGGTTTGGTGAAGGTTCCATTGCGATCGAGGATCGCCGATCCATGGGCGATCTTCCGACAAAATGGACTTTTCTTCTGATCGACCCGCCGAGTGCCCGCAGCTTTTCCACGCCGGAGATTTCTTTTTCACGCCGAGTTCGAAATTCCCGCTTGCGCTCTAAGCGCTGGTTATATAGGGGTTTCCTCGGTTCGGAGCGTAGCGCAGCCCGGTAGCGCACTTGACTGGGGGTCAAGGGGTCGTGGGTTCGAATCCCGCCGCTCCGACCATTTAAACCCTTGCAAACAAAGGGTTTTCTAAGGACCGGGAAAACCTCGAAAGAGGCAAAATAGAAAAATTGGGTCCATTTTGGGTCCAAAAATGGCAATGCGGAGGGTGACGATTCGCCCCCGCCATGGCATTCTTTGCGGCATGTCCACCCCGTCGAAAATCAAACTTCGCCCCGTAACCGTCGCGAATCCGTACTATTCGCGCGCCCATCCCGAAGGCGTGACGAACCCTTCGACCATCTCCGCCGTCATCAACGTCCGCGAATCGGCCGTCACCACGCTTGCGACGCGCGGCGTCCTCGACGCGGCTCAGGTAGCCGCTGCTGATCGGTTCCGGCGCCTCTTCGAGGCGATGGGCGGCAAGGGAGCCGGCGCTATCGATTACGGCCGGGAACCGGTGGACGGTGGGACGACACGGGAGCCGATCACTGAGCGGCAGGTCAGCGCGGGCAAGGAACTGGCGCGATGTCGGGAGCTTCTCGGCGCCCGCCTCTACTGGCTAGTCTCAGCGGTCTGTGGCGAAGGACGCGCACTTCATGAAGTAGTAGGTGACGGCAAGCGGGACCGGCTTACAGCAGCCGACATGCTGCGGATGGCCCTCGATGATCTTTGCGGGATGTGGAGACTAGTAACGCGGCGCTGATGCCTTGCCTTGCCGCCCAGGGACGCCGACAGCGCGGTTCCGGGCCTCGGCCGGAGGAAGATGCCGCCGTGCGGAATGGCCGCATAGGGCCACCTTCATTGGCGAGGTTCCTGTTGATCCCGGCCTCGGCGAGCATGGCCCGAACTTTTAGCCTTTTGAGACATCGCGACCCGCGCACGGTGAGCGCAAATCGGGTCAAGGCTCACGCTGGCAATGGGTTCCTAGCCAAACTGTTGGTTAACCGTTTTCGCCGTATGATTGCTCGATCGCGCTAATATACACCTGAGGCTGCCTGCCGTGCCAATTCCTGACTTCGACGCCCGAGGGCTAATTCCACCGGTTGATATGCAGAACCCAGCCGGACCGGAGCGGTCACCCTACTTCGCAACCATGGGCGAATTGGTCCACCGCTTCGGCACCACTCCTCATCGTCGGGGCCTATTACGCAACCTTATCGCTTACCGGCGGTTACTTGCCCAAGACGGTTACGAGACGGGCGTACAGTTTATCGACGGCAGCTTCGTGGAAAACGTTGAGTTGGTTGGAAATCGCGATCCGGGTGATATCGACGTGTTTAGTCTGGTGAAGGTTCCCGAAAAATACCTTGCCGAGTTCGAGCTTTGGGAGAATCATGGTTCCTCGTATTGGATGAACGAAATCATCAACAGAGCGTTAAACAAAGCTCGGTTTTCTTTGGATACGTTCGCGATCATCGTTGATGACCAGGTGCCTATATTCGATGCGATGAACGATATAATGTACTGGTACGGGCTCTTTTCCCATCAGCGAGACACGCTCCACTGGAAGGGCTTTGTCGCCTTGGACGTAAATGCGGCTGACGATGCCGCTGCACTCGAACTACTGGAGGGGTTGTGATGCCAGATCTACTATCGCTCGAATCCCTCGAAAACGATCGGAAATTTGTCGAGCACCAGCGCGAGAAGGCATCGAAAGATCGTTGGGGCACCACAAAAATGATGTGGGATCAGCGCCTTTCAGAAATCAACGAGCGGATCGAGCAGATCAAAACTAAACCGGCAAGCCGCGCGAGTGTCGCTCTGATTTTCGACGGTCTTCCTGTAATCGGGCAAGGTGATATCAGACTCGACTTTTCTACCGAAGCGCTTGCCTCATATCAGCGGATCGTTTCTGCGGCGATGGCTAGCCAAAATGCGGAAGCAGTGGCGGCGAAAGGCAAGCTCAAGGGTGAACAGAAGTCAAAGCTGTATATTCGTGACATCGTACGCGGCTCAATGGGCTTCATTCTCGAAGAGTTAACGGCCCCTCAAACCGATATGTTCAACACACCCCTGAAAATTGCAGTTGAACAATCCACGCAGCTCATTTCAAACCTTAGTGTGGCTTCGAATGATCAGTTCTCAGCGACGCTCGAAGCCACGTCCCCAAGGCTCGTCGGCGCGCTCCAGAAGTTTACAAAGGTCCTGCGTGACGCGGGTGCTACCACGAAAATCGTGGGTGACGAACATCGCGTTGCGCTGGGGATTGAGGATATCAGCCGTTTGTCCGAACGTTTCAGTGATGTGGAGGTGACGGAAGAGGAGGTCTTTATTGACGGTGTTCTTCTCGGCATTCTACCGGACTCACATGAATTTGAGCTTCAGCTTCCAGACAATCAGGGAACTATAAAAGGAGCCGTGACGGATGATTTGACGTCCAAATATGTCACGGATCAACAGTTCAAAGAGCGGTTACTGCTTAAGCCGGTGAAAGCAATGATCAAATACACTCGTACTTTCCGCAAGGAAACTCTGATCAAGCAGCAACTGTCGCTTGAAAACCTCGAACCGCTGGTAGAGAATCCGCTTCTTGGCCGGTTCTGATAGCGATAAGTGGCCCTCTCACTATCAAAGGCCAGAAATCAAATGCGCGTAGTGCTCTCCCTCTCGGTTCAAGCAATTGGAGGCTGCGGCATCTGAAGGTATGGTCTGAACATGTCGGCGATCTTCTCCTCCGTAAGTTCATTGATCAACCACATGCCGAGGTGATAGGTCTCATCAATTCCCTCGCTCAGGAGCTTCTCTTCGTCCGGAGTCCTGTTTTCCCTCTTGTGTAATCGGTCATACTGGAGATCGAGGAACTGAAGCCTGCGTGCCTTCACCAACAGTTCCTTAATCTCCGCATGTAGCGCGGAACCGAAGAGGTATTCGGCTGCATCGAGGGCGTCCCAAATCAGCTTTCGCCCCTCGCTTTCCTGCCCTGTGAGCAGCAGGCCGCGCGCTTTTTCAACGTTCTGCTTCACCTCAAAACGCTTCTCGAACAGCGCAAGCTTAAACTCGTTCGCCTGTGTTTGTTCGTACTGCCGGTTTGCCACCTGCAGGCTGTTCTGTTGGAGCCGCACAGTTGTGACCAACCATATGAATGCCAGGGGAGAAAACGCCCCAGCGACAAAGTCACCAATTTCGTTGGGTTCCATACTGCGTAAGTGGTGGAGCCTGTTGAGAGCTGCCTGTAGTGACAGGTTGGCTCCCAACCACCATAAGAGAAGAATCCATCCAACGCTGGCGATTACAGCCCATCCTGTAGGTCCCAATCTTGGCCGTCTGAACGAGCGCGTTCTTGCCACCATCTATCTAGCTCCAGAAGATGATCCTCGCGCATTCGTATCTTTCCCTTTGGAGATTGAATAGGTGAGTTGCGCGCCTCGTTGTGTAGAACCACTAGTTCGCGGATTGATTTTCCCCTGAATACCGTCAGATTCTCCAGGGTATCGGCTTTGGGGCGGCAACCTACGAGGGATTGATCTCCTCAGCCGCGCGGCGGGGCGTATCGCGACCATCCGAAGCGGGATTGCAGCAAAAAGGTGATTGCCCGGAGCGCGACGGCGCCCCTGCCGTTGGAAAGCCGAAGAAGATGCAGGGCGAGCTTCGCCTCCAGCTTCGACGCGCCCACGTCCAACTCGTGCCGGTAGTGTCGACGCAGCGTCGTTTCGTTGATTTCGATTAGCGAGCAGATAACCGCTTGCGGCACCGCCTCAGCGGCTAGTAGCTCGACCACACGGCGGGTTGTCCCGGTGGGTTCATGCCGGGGTCGGCCGGGGGTGCCCTTCGGGTGTTTCATAGGTAGGCGGGAAAAACCGTCCTCGATATTTCGTCAGCGCCAAAAAAAATCCGTCCGTGGAAGGCTCGCGGGTCCGGTGGTGCGCGGCCTCGGTAAGTCTACACCGCCCCCCCCTGGCACGCGCGTTATTGACACATTAGTTCGTTGCAACCTATCGT
Source organism: Ensifer sp. 22460 (assembly GCF_052044935.1). Classification (NCBI taxonomy): domain Bacteria; kingdom Pseudomonadati; phylum Pseudomonadota; class Alphaproteobacteria; order Hyphomicrobiales; family Rhizobiaceae; genus Ensifer; species Ensifer sp. 22460. The sequence goes on along the minus strand of NZ_JBQENZ010000004.1, from coordinate 143,993 downwards.
CGCAAACACGAATCTCGCCAATGCCCGCCCATATGGCCGCAGCACTCTTTTTTGATGCCCGTTGGCGTTAAGCCGTGAGGGTGCCGTTTCATGCCGACCAAACTTAACAACACCTACTTAGGAAACTTGGAGGAAGTGAGATGAAGGCAGCGCACTTCCTGACGTTTTGCATGTTACTCGGCTACGGCGGTGAGGCATCCGCACAAGTCTTCAAGGGCCGGCCAAATTGCCCCGAGAACAATGGCTTCAAGACGAGCTGGCTTGATTGGGTGACGGCTCAAGAAAAGGACAATAACAACGCGTTCAAAATCGTCCTCAACAAACAATCGCCGATGATCGGCATACTCAAGCCTGGAGAATGTCACTTCGCATTCGGAAATAAGAATGGAATTCGCCTTTGCCAAATAACCGGCAAAGGCTGTCGCCTGGTGCATCTTGGTAAGATCGACGCAGAAACAAAGTCGTTCACCTATGACGAGCACACGCTTTCATTCAACGAGGCCGGCGACTTGTTCCTCCTCAACTACGGGCTCGTTGGCTCGTTCAAATGCCAACTGCGCCCCTGCTAGAGAGGGGTAGCTCGTCGAAGGAACTCGTACTTGAACGAATTTATAAGGTCCCCTTGGGCGCCGCTCGTGGCCATCGCCCTCCTGCACGTGATCATGACCGTCGTGCTTTCCTACCGGGGACAGGGCAAGCCATTTCGATTTTGGCATGGAACTATCATGGCGAGCGGTCTCACGATCAGCCTCGTTATTGGCACTTTTGTTCAGCCGTATGTCGGTTTGGCAGTGCTTGGTGCCCTGATAGCATGGGGAGGAAAGGTCGAATTCTTTGGTCCTCCGGCGCATATTGAAGGCACAGAGTACGATCCAAATGTGCTCGTGAAAATCGGACTGGCCACGATGGGATTTTTCCTAGTTCTGGCAGCGGGGAGCGTTATTTGGGAGGCTTTGGCGTAGCGAGGTCGGCGCCCTGGGTGTGTCCAATTTTTGCAAACTCACGCCTCCCTCATGAGCAGCTCCCAGCCTAATTGGCGCCATTCCACCAGCAAGTCCTCGAAGGCGTCTTCCGAGACCTGCATCGGCAAGCCGACGGAGAAGAAGAACACCTCGTCGTCGTCGTCCCAACAATAGAAGCCGATGTTCCGGCCGTCCTCGCCAAGCACGGGATCGATCTGCACGACATTATCGATGATCGTCCTCATCGTTCGGCAATCCTTGTCGGCGCCGCGAGGCGGACTACCGGCTTTGCCTTCTCCTTGGCGGGGACCTGAGCTTCCAGAAGCCGCAATCTGGCCTCCAGCGCGTCGATCCGAGCGGCGACGGGCGAGAGGTTCCGTTCGAGATAGGACTTCACGATTTCGACAACTTCGGCGCCGAATGCCCGTCCGTCAAAACCGGCCATTTGCGTGACCCTCCAGATTAGCTGACGACCGGCGCGTAGTCGGCGCCAGTGATCATCGAGACTGCGCCAGCACGCTGAAGCTCCCAGTTCATTTCCCGCTCGGAGAGGATGCCGAGCGCGTTGCACTGCCAGAGAGAAACCATCGAAGTGCCGGTGCCGGTCGTGGCGTCCTGGACAAGATCGGCGTCGAGCATTTCAATCGTGCCGTTGCGGCTCGTTCGGACCTCAGCGGCCCCTTCGCCGAGAGCGAGGGCCGACGTGTCGACAAGGATGATCGAGTCAGCAGGTGCCGAACGAGACGCGACGGCAGGAGCACCAAGCAGCTCGCCGCCACGAAGGCCTATGCCAGGGCGGTCGGCGGAAGCCAGCGAAGCCGCCACGCTCGGCGTCGTGATGAAGATCGCGCTCTCCAGATCGCCCGTGAAGTTCTCGATCAGAAGCCGGAGATCAGCGGCTGGATCGCCGCCAGCGGAGATCGGCACAACGCCGTTTGTGATCGATGCAGGCGACGCGGCAGAACCGGCATTTGCCGGGTCGAGGAGAGTCACGTCGATAGTTTCGGCCATTGACCTGAGCATGTCCCGGCGGATGACGCCCTCCGCTGCCGGATCAGAGGACGTTGCAAGCTCCTCGGTGATGACCGCAAGCGAGGCGACCTTGAGCGAGGCGAGCGAGCCGGACGTGAACGCCATCTTGCTCACCGGCTTCGGTTTGCCCTCTTGAACCCAGTAGCTGGAAGCGCCCGACGTGGCGGTCAGCATGCGTGTCCGCAGCGGAACGCGCCGAGTGCCGGCTAAGCGGCCGAGGACAGACAGTTGCTCGACCAGGCTAAAAAATTCAACTGCCGCCGCTCGGAACTCGTTCCCCATGTCGGCAAAAGTGCCGGCGCCGACTGCTCGAAGGATTCGGGCCGGTGCACTCGAAGCGCCCCATCGCGCCTCCGCAATGCCGGCGGCGTTGAGATCATCACCGTCACCGAGCGCCTTGGCGAGCGCCATGCGGGTGAAGTTCAAGCCCTTAGGGAGAATTTCGACGGAAACCATCTTGGCGATCCTGCACTTGACTGATTTGCCCAAGGATCGGCGCTTTGGAGAGAGCGCGAAAGTTCGTGACGTACCGATTTTCAGGTACGTCACGAACCGGTTCTAAGATGCTCGGCGAGCGCTTCGAGCTTGTATCGGACGCTGCGGCCAACGCGCTCAAACGGAATGGGCTGATCGGTCAGGCGACGGTTTCGCAACGTCAAGGCACTTCGGCCGAGAAGCCTTGCCGCGTCACGCTCGGCGACGGTGTCCTCGTACACCGGAATACCCAGGTCTCGCGCGTGCTGGCGGAGTTCGTCGGCGGGGTTGCCGGCTTGCGCAGCGGGCTCAGCATCCATGGTCATCAACGCCCGCTGTTCGAGAAGATCGGCGAGGCGTCTGGCCGTAGCGGCAATTTCGAGATCAAGCCGTTGCTCGATCCGGGTAAGCTGATCATCAACGGTCATGTTGCTCTCGGTGAAGTTTCTCCGATAACATTCAGCAGGAATTTCAAGCGAGCTTTATCGCCAGCGGCATTCCAGGCGCCGAACAAGGATTTAAGCTGCACCGCCTTTTGCGTGTTTTCGATTGTCACCGACGTGCACTTTTCCGTCTTCCGCTCGGCGACACATTCAGCTTTCATGACCTTGATATCGTCGAGGGTCACCGTTTCGCCGGCTGCCGCTCGCTCGATTGCCTGCTCTCGAACTTCGGGAGGCGTTGAAGCGGCTGAGAGGACGTAGAGAACGCTTGGTCGCAAATCGGCAACTTTTGCCGATTCGCCAAACTTATGGAAAACGCTCATGAAATTGCGGGCCGTCCGTTCGGACATGTTGAATTCGACCGCAATCCAATTCAGAAAATGACCATGGCCGAGTTTTTCTTTCTGCTCGGCGAGATCGCGACCAACTGCGATAATATCCTTCGATGCGTTGCGCAGGCGGGTGTTGATGCGGTCAGCCGCCTTGCGGGCTGCATCCCCGGTCTCAACCGGCACGAGCGAGTAGTCGAACGTCGTCATCGGTATCTCCTATCGTGCTCTGCATTGATGCTTGCCGCCAATACCGGGAGCCGGTTGCTCTCGCTCATCGTTCGTCCTCTGTTTCGAGTGTGACGGGTGTGACGGGCTCCATGGAAGAGAGGGGAGAGAGGTATCTCTTCCATGCATCATGGAAGTCCTCCTTGGCGTATCCCTTTGCTGTGGCTTCGCCGATACGGATGCTCCTGGAGGAAATCCCGTATTCCTTAAGCATGTTGGAAAGCTTTAAGTCACTGATAGGTCTACCTTTTAGGTCTGACCATGGGGCCTCGGAGAGTTCAACAAGAGAGGTGATGAGGGACTTGGTAAATATCCTCTCCACCGGACTCTTTCCCTCGAATCCCTTCTCCTTTTCATTCCAGATTTCCCGGATATCTGAGAGCAGGCGGACACCGAGACTTCCCCTGTCCCGCTTAGAAGCCGTCACAAGCGTCACAGCCGCAACGCGCGCCCTTTCCGGCCAGCCGCCGCCAGCCAGTTCGGCGACCGCCAACAACGGCTCCCACACGTCGGCGTCGCGATCCACAACCCCTTGCGGCATTTCAGGAATAAGGCTGCCGGCGGCCGCCGCCACCGACGCCGCCCAGCGCGCCAGACGCTCGCCAAGCTCGTGACCTTCCGGCGCATGCACCCGGCGGCGATAGGGCTCGATGCGTTCGTTCGGCGCACGCTTGCGCATGCGCACGATGACCGAGCGGCTGAGGATCGTGTCGGGAAGCTTGCCGAGGCCCGCCATGGCGACGGCGCAATAGGCGGGCAATTCCTCGGTCTCGATCCGTTTTCCCCTCACGACGCAGCGTCCGGCGACAGCTCCACGGCGGTGTCCGGCATTGAGCAGGCCGCGCAGCTCCTCGTTCTCCTTGGCGCGCGGCCCAAAAATCGTGTCGATCTCGTCATAGAGAACTGTCGGCAGCCCGGCGTCTGTGTCGCCGATCTTGCGGAAGAGATAGGCGGGTGTGACGTTGATGGCTTCAAGCGGATTGGGAACGACGAGTTCTGTCAGCTCCAGGCAGCGTGTCTTGCCGCTTCCCGGTTCCGGCGACAGGAAGCTGATGCGCGGCGTCGATTCCCAGGCGTCCATGAGATGGGTGTGGGCGATCCACAGGACGTGCGCAGTTAGGGCCTCGGAACTCGGATAGGCAATGAAACGTGCAAAGAAGCTGGCGGTCTCGTCGAGCAGCGCGGCTCCCGTCAAGACGCTAGTCTGGCCGTGCTCGACGCGGCTGGCTTCCGGCGGCGGGTCCGCCATCCTGTGCGTCTGTAGATATTCCTCAAGCTTGATCGCTTCAAAGGGCGGTTTGTCGGTCATGCCACCGCCCCCTCACGCTCGCGCAACACGTACAGCTCCGGCATCCGCGCTGGCCGCATGTGCTTCCGGTAAAGCGGCAGGAGGGATTCTTGGACGGCGATGCGCGGAACATCTCTCAGCCTGTCGAATGCGCGCCGCCAATCAATAATGACGCAACCATCGCGACCGCCTTTGAGCCAGCGAAGCGGGTTGTTGTAGATGGTCAAGTAGCCGCCGAGCGAGCAGGTTCCGGCGCTGTCGATTGCCTGTTCGCCCAACGCGAAACACCTACCGTTCCACGTCGCCAACTCGCCGCTTTCCGGCCGCCAGAAGACTGAATCATGATGCTCGACGAAATGCAGCCAAGCTGGGCCGGCCGGCTCGGGGTCGAACCTGCCGTCATCCGCTCGAACACCATGGGCGAGGCGGATCGGCTCGGGCTTAATCAGCGCGCTCGGCGGCACGCCGGCTCGGACTAGCCAGCCCAAGTATGTCGCGCTAGTAGGCCGGAGGTCGTTAGATGGACTAAACTTCGTCATCAGCGGGTCCCTTACGCGGAACCGCCGCTAAATTTGACGCAGGCCAAAACTCAGATTACTGTCTCACTTCCCCCACCACCATGAGCGAGCTTGGCGCGCGGCAAATTCTTGCGGCAGGCTCACTCAACTTGCTCAACGGTACGCGGCGGACGACCACGGCTCGGCGGCATTTCCGATTTTGTAAGTGCGGCTTCAGCACGTGCTTCGGCCTTCTTTCTCTCTCGGGCCTTCCATTCACGAATCTGGCCCATGGTGTGGAAGCGCCCTAAGATCAGCGGCGGAAACTCGCCTTTCTTGCGCTTCCGCCAGCGCGTCGTTTGCGAAAGTTTTGTGATCTCCTTGACTTCCGGCTCGTCCAGAAGACGGTCGTCTTCGTAAGCAATCGGGCGGTCAGACTCGTCATCATCAACCGCCGGTGGATCACGTTTATCGATCATTCTTCACATCCTTCGAATACCGCCCCCGCTAGTGATTTCGAAAGGATGAACGCCCCCGCAATGGAATGCAAGCTTACCAACTTGGCGGCAAGCCTTTGCTTTAATTGATAATTTCACGCAAAAATTGCGGGAAACTTCCCATAGTGTTCCGTAACGTTTTGAACAGCATTGAACCGATTCTAAAATCTACTTATGCGTGCGCCAATTTTTTTTGAGAAAGGACGGAATCCTTCCGAATGGGCCGCATTATACGCGTGCCCGGATCGGGATCACCGCGCCGGTCTCTTTCTCGCCCGACAGCAGCGCCTCGCAATGGCGCGCCCACGCCTCAAGCGCGATGCGCTTCTCACGAAGCCGATCATAGGCGTCGTAATGCTCGCCGAGCACATCGGCCTCGCGATGCGCCAACACCGCCTTGCGATCCTCACGCGGGATGCCGAGCCGCGCCAGGCCGCTGGCGCAAGTGCGTCGAAAGGCGTGCGGCGTCGGAGGATCGGCTTGCAGGCGCCGCACGATCTCGCCGTCCTCGCCGGTTGGATCGAGTGCGGGGATGATCCGCCGCAAGGCTTGCGAAAGTGAATGCCGCGCGACCCGCTCGCGATTGAGGAACCGGCTGGTAAAGATATGTTCGCCCATGGCGCGGTTCTCAGCCTTGGCCTCCGCCTGCTGGCGTGCGATCTCCCCTTTGATGACGGCAATCACTGATGATGCCAACGGCACAACATGCCGGCGGCGTCCTTTCATGCGCTCCTTCGGGATTTCGGCAAGCGCTTGACTCGGATCGTCGAGGTGCCGCAATTCCGATAGCGCCAGGCCGGCGATTTCGTTGGGTCGCTGGCCGGTCAGCGCCAGCACGTGCAGGGCCGCGCGGAGACCCGGCGCAAGCATAGCCGTCTCAATAGCGCGCCATAGTACGACGAATTCGGCATCGCTCAGAACTCGGTCAACACCTTCCTTCCGTTCCTTTGTCGGCTTCTTGGTGCCGGCCATCGGATTGACATCGAGCAGGCGCTCTTCAACGGCCCATCCGAACAGCTTCATCGCTGCCGAGCGCACTCGATTGGCCGCAACTGGCGCACGCTCAGCAATTTCAAGCAGGAGCGTCGCGCAATCAGCCGTCGTGATCGAGGCGGCGAGGCGCTTGCTCCAGGCCGAGCGGCAATCGCGATTGAGATAGCCCTTATCCTGTTCCCATGAGGATTTCAGATCGGGCAGCTTTGCAATGTAGAGATCACAAAGCCGATCAAAATCGAGCGGCGGGGTTTTCTCGTCCTGCCGACGCTTTTCGCGGATCGCCTCACGCTCGGCGGCGGGATCGGTGCCGCTACGGAACTTGCCGCGCACCGTCTCGGCCTTTCGGCGCATCTCAGCCATGGTGATGTTTGGATATTCGCCGAGCGGGAAACGTTTCTTCTTGGTTGAACCGAGCGGGCGGGCGCGGAGCGTTCCGACGATCCTGTCCGCGTAGACGCGGACCACGTAGCTGCCGATCTTGTCGTCAGAATATTCGACATGGCCCTTTTCGGGCCGCGCGACGCGTTTGGCAAAATTATCATCGAGGTGGACTACGGGCATTTTTTGCGCAGCCTTTCGGGTAACAAGGGGTCTAGGGTCCAATTTCGATTTGGGTCCACTTTGGGTCCAGTTTTTTGAAAGCCCTTGGACCCAATTGAAAAACCCTGAAAGAAATACTATCCCTAACTCCTTGCATTGCAAGGCTTTTTGAAAGTGCGCGCATTTGTCTGCAATCACTTGAAAAAGGCTTTTGCAGTTCTGGGGGTCAAGGGGTCGTGGGTTCGAATCCCGCCGCTCCGACCATTTTTCTCAATCCTCAATCCCCCATAGAGCGATTGATCTGTTTTTCATTTCCCTCTTTGCAGCGCTACTCCGCCGGCTGAAGGATTGCCGGTACGCGGCGTTTGGCGGCCGCCTTCTGATAGAGCGTTTCCGTTTGATCGAGCATCACGTCGAGGGTGAAGCGGTCTTTCAGTCTTTGCGCGATGGCGGACAGTTTTCCGAACGTTTCCGGTGTGGCGGCTTTAACCATCGTCTTGGCGAGCAGGGACGTGTCGTCACTGTTCGGCAGGATGAAGCCGTTCTGGCCATCTTCGATGACCGTGCGGGCGCCACCGATATCGGTGGCGATAATAGGCTTGCCTGCGGCCGCCCCTTCCAGCATCACGTAGGACATTGCTTCGTAGCGGCTCGGCATGACCAGAAGATCGAATGCCGGTGCGGCCTGCGGTCCGGTGAAGGCCGAGGTCAGGTGCATGCGGTTCTGCAATCCACTCTCGGCGATTGCCTTGCGCAGGCTCCTTTCGAGTTCGCCCGCGCCGACCATCACCAGATGGCTTTTTTTCACGGATGCGGCGACGCTCTGGAAAGCAGCGATCAGCCGCTCCGGCGCCTTTTGCGCCGAGAGGCGGCCAATGAAGCCGAAGACAAAGGCATCCGGCGCGATCCCGAAGCTGGCGCGAATCGTTTGCGCCATCTCGCATGAGGGCGGGGCAACGCCGTTGACGATCACCGACATCCGCTTTTCCGGCATGTTCAGCGACAGGGCGTGACGATACTCATCCTCCGAAACACAGATCAGATGGTCGGTGAGGAAGCTGGCGAGGCCCCATTCGATCGTGCCGTAGATCAGGCGACCGGCGCGGCCGAGTGTCGGGTCGAGGGTCCGGAAGGCGTGCGGGGTATAGACACGCGGAACATGGGGGCCGGGCAGCCGCAGCCGCGTCAGCGCGCCGGCCTTCGAACTGTGGCCGTGGATCATGTCGAAGTTGCCGCGGCGAATGAGGCGGTGCAATTCAAGAAAGCGGCCGATATCAGAAGGTCCCGGCGCGCGCTTCATATCGACGGCGTGGACGGCCGGCAGGCCGATTGCCTTCAATTCGCGCACGAAACCTTCCTCGGCGCGCACTGGCGAATAAACTGCCTCCACATGGTGCCCGCGCTCGTGCATGCCGCGGCAGAGGTCGAGGAAGTGTCGGCCCGAGCCGCCGCCGCTCGGCTCCAGCACTTGGAGCAGGCGCAGGGGAAGGGCCGTGCGCCGGCCCGCAACGATGTGTTCCATGATCAGGAGCTCCAGCCGGCGCGTGCCTGCCGGCGATGGCGGTATTCGAGAGCGGCACATCCCCAGATGATGCCGAGGAGCAGGTAGAAATGGCGCCAGTGGTCGGTATCGATGACATTGCCGACGCCGACATGGCCGAGAACGGCGACCCAGGCGATCATCAGGTAGGTTTGCCAGGGGCGGTTGAGCAGCAGGAAGCGGAAGCCGATCGAAAGCGTCCAGATGATCAGCGTGACATAGCTGATGAAGCCGAGCCAGCCGTAGGAGGTCAGCGACTTCAGCCAGACATTGTGCTCGTCTTCCGGGAAGATTGTGCTGAAGACCATCGGCCCGATCCCGAGCGGCTTCTCCATCGACATCAGGAAGCCCAGGCGATGGCGGTCGAAACGGCCGAGATGCCCGCCGTCATAATCCTGCACGAGTTGCGACCGGCTGGAAAAGAGGGTTGCGACTTGCTCGGATTGAAGGGCGACGAGAAGAGCGCCGACGACCATAAGCCCGCCGACGAGCGCCAGCACGAGGATCCTGAGGCGGAAGAGGCCGCTGCGTTCCTTGAGCAGCATGACGAAGACGAAGGCGACGACGCAGAAGAGGTTGAGCGCCCAGGCCGCACGCGAAAACGACAGGAAGACACCGAGCGCGAGGATCATCAATGCGGCGATCTTCGGTGGTGCCTTCTGGATCGGCTGCGTCAGGATGCCATGGATCAGATACATGGCCGGCACCGAGAGAAACGGTCCGAATACGTTGGGGTCCTGAAAGGCGCCCTTGGCGCGGCCATAGAGTGTGAAGTTCTCCGCGCCCGGAACTGCGCCGAAATAGCCGAGAATGCCGAGCAACGCGGTAATGATGGCCGCTGCCACCCAGGCATTGAAGATCAGCCGCAGGCGCTCGTGGCGGTCTTCGATGATCGCGGCGTAGAACACCGACGATAGGGCAAGAAAGCCGGAGACCGCCATGTACATCGGGCCCTTGGTCAAGTCGACCATGACCGTCAAGGACAGGATGCCGCCCACCATGAACAGCGTCAGGAGCGCGAGCAGGGGAGCGACACTGCGGGAAATCTTGAGACCGAAGAGCGCCCACAGGCCAATGAGCGCGACCAGGAACAATTCATAGGGCGCGGGCTCGAAGATGACGAAGCCGGAGAGAAATACGGCGAACGCCACGAGCCCGGAGCCAAGCAGCGAGAGCGCCGCAAGCTGGGGACGAGCGATCGGGAACCGGCCTGTCTCGACGGTGCTCAATAGGCGTTCTCGGTGTTGAGAAGCCGGAAAGGTGTCAGGAACAGGATCTTGAGATCGAAGAGCAGCGACCAGTTTTCGATGTAGTGGAGATCGAACGCCGTGCGCAGGCGGATCTTCTCATCATTGTCGATCTCGCCGCGCCAGCCATTGATCTGCGCCCAGCCGGTAACGCCTGGCTTGACGCGATGGCGAGCGAAATAGCCTTCGACGACGTCGGAATAGGTCCGGTTCTGGGTCTGCGCCGCGACGGCGTGCGGACGCGGCCCAACGAGCGACAGTTCGCCTTTCAGCACGTTGAAAATCTGCGGCAGTTCATCGATCGACGACTTGCGGATGAAGCGGCCGACCGGCGTGACGCGAGGGTCGCCCTTGGTCACGGCGTTGCGTGCCGAAGGGTCGCTCATATGCGTATACATCGAGCGGAACTTGTAGACCTCGATCGTCTCGTTGTTGAAGCCGTGCCGCTTCTGCTTGAAGATGATCGGGCCGGGAGAGGTGGCTTTGACCGCGATGGCGGCGCCCAGCATGATCGGCCATAGGAGCACCAGGGCAACCAGGCTGAAGAAGATGTCGAAGCCGCGCTTGGCGACCGAGTCCCAATCGGCGATCGGCTTGTCGAAGATGTCGAGCATGGGCACATCGCCGACATGGGAATAGCTGCGCGGACGGAAACGCAGATTGTTGGCGTGGGCCGCGAGCCGGATGTCGACCGGCAGGATCCAGAGCTTCTTGAGGAGCTCGAGAATGCGTTTTTCCGCCGTCAGTGGCAACGAGATGATCAGCATGTCGATGCGCGCCAGGCGCGCGAACTCCACGAGCTCGTTGACCGTTCCAAGTTTCGGATAGCCGGCGATGACGTTCGGCGAGCGGCGCTCGTCGCGGTCGTCAAATATGCCGCAGATACGGATGTCGTTGTCGGGCTGATCCTCAAGCGTGCGGATCAGGTCCTTCGCCGGCTGGCCGCCGCCGACGACGACGGCGCGGCGTTCCATCGTGCCGTTGCGGGCCCAGTGGCGAATGGAATAGGCGATGAAGGCACGTTCGGCAACGAGAAAGAGCGCGCCACCGACGAACCAGCCGCCGAACCAGACGCGGGAATATTGGTGGCCGGATTTCAGGAAGAAGAGGGCGATGGCAATCCCACCGAAGGCGACCGCCCAGGCCGCGAGAATGCGCGGCATCACGCGCAGACAGGCGCGCAATGCAGGGATCTGGTAGGTATCGGCGATCTGCATCGCGGCAACCGCCAGCGCCGAGCCTCCCATCAGTATCGCCAGATAGAGCGGCAATTGCTCGAAGCCCGGTTGAACGTAGAGCGCGTTGATCGCGTAGCCGATGGCGAAGAGCGCGCTGAACTCGAAGAGCCGCATCAGCCCCATGATCATGGCCGGCGAATAGGTGTCGGCCCGGAACTGTTCGGCGATTTGCCGCGCCAGCGGATTGAGTTCTGCAGACGGCTCGCCGCTCGGCATCTCGCCCGGCGCACGGGAGCGGATTTCCGAAATCTTCTTGCGAAGCGCTTCGGGATCGAATGAATCCGGGCGGTCAAACTTGTTCATGGCTGTCTTCCGGCGCTGAAGTCCCTCAGTCCGGATAGCAGAAAGCCACTAAGAAACGCTTACGTTGTAGACGACACGCTATCCGTGGACGGCTGGTAACGGCACAATTCCCGGTAGAGCTCTAGCATATCGGACGACATTACCGAAGCGGCGAATCGCGATTTGAATGTGTTCGGCTCAGGCATGACCCGCACCGCCCAGTCCTTCTCGCTGATCGAGCGCGCCATGATGGCGGCCAGTGACTGAACGTCGGCCGGTTCGGCGAGCGCGGCGCTGGCGGCCCCCAGTATTTCCGGGATGCCGCCGACACGGCTGGCAATGACCGGCTTTCTCGCCGCAAGCGCCTCGAGGACGATGTAGGGCATGGACTCGGCCCGCGAGGGAACGACGACGTTGCGCGCCAGCGTAAACGCCTCACGGGTCTTCATCGCCGGTTGCATCCTGATACGGCGGCTCAGACCTTGCTGCAGCATCAGTTCGCTATATTCCTGCTGCTGTGGGCCGTCGCCAATCATCAACGCCGAAAGCGGTCGCCCGACGAGGCGCTCGGTCCGCGCGAACGCCTCCACAAACAAATCGGGACCCTTCAGGTCCCGCATCATGCCAATATAGAGAAAATCGACAGCATCCGGCCGAGGGGCGATCACCTCGAACTCCCCGTCGTCGATCCCATTGTAGATCAGTTCGTGCCGTACACGTGGCGCACCGACCTTGGTGAAATAGGTCTGGCGCTCGAAGTCGCAGACAAAAACGAGCGCATCCGCGAGCCGCTCCTGAACCCGTTCCAGCGGGAAGACAAGCCGCCCGATCAGGGAGCGGCGGCGATAGTGGAGGCTCCCCCCGTGCGGGGAATAGAGGCGGGCTACGCGATACCTGTTGACCCGCAAGGCTGAACCGATGAGGCGGGCAATGGCGCCACCCTTGGCGCCGTGCCCATGCAACACATCCGGTCGCAAACTTCTGATTTCCTTGTAGCCGCGCCATAGCGCGGCAAGATCCGACGGCCCGACTGAGCGGTGAATCGGCATGCGAACGAGGCCGAGCGCCAGATAGGGCCGGATCTCGTCGAACAGTGAATCCTCGTGACTACCCCCGGTGGTGCTGTCGCAGAGAATGCCGACCTCATGGCCGGCGCGGGCGTGCGCCTCGGCAAGATCGCGCACATGGCGGAAAATTCCGCCGACGGGCGATCTGAAACAATGGATGATGCGCAGGGGACGCTGTTGCTGCATCGAGATCAGAACAGGCGTTCGCGGACGTAGATCGTATCGCCGGCGAGAACCGCGTCGGTGATCGGAACGCGGCCGGTGATGATGCGGCCGTTGATCTTGCGGGTAATGTCGGCGTTGGATTGGTTGGCGCGCGGCGAGAAACCGCCGGCGACGGCAATCGCATTCTGCACCGTCATCCCGGGCACGTAGGCATATTGTCCGGCCTGGCCGACTTCACCCATGATGAAGACCGAGCGGTAGCGATCGACCTCGATCGTCACGTCGGGGTCGCGCAGATAGCCCTGGCGCAACTTGGCGGCGATCATGCCTTCGAGCTCCGGCAGGGTCTTGCCGCGCGAGGCGACCGTGCCGATCAGCGGAAACGCGACGTAACCGGCCTGGTCGACCGTATAGGTGCCGCTGAGGCCAGCCTGTTCGAAGACGTTGATGCGCAGGCGATCGCCGCTGTCGAGGCGGTAGGGCTGGATGGTGGCTTCGCTAAAAGCCTTCGGCGCCGGCTGGTAGCTTGTGCAACCGCTGAGCAACATCGACAGCACTGCCGCCGTGATCGCGAGACCTGTCTTGATAGCTGCGGTTGACATGCGGTTCATAGGCTCCGGAAACGACCCACCTTTTCAGACGTTATCGATCCGTTAGGGTTAATAGCCGGTAAACTCGCGGTAGAATTTTTGCGCCGTATCGCTGCAACGGGGAGGGGTTTATCACCCGGAGGTTGATCGTATTAACCCTTGCGTTACCATGTTCGTTTACCCTCCGGCAAAATTTGAGGGTTCGGAGCCAATAGCATGTCGGGAAGCGGCAGCGGTCAACAGGATGTGGATATCGACCTCGGCGGCCTGTTTCGCGCTGTCTGGGATCGGCGCGTCAAGGTGTTGCTCGCAACAGCCTGTGTGACAGCACTCGCCTTCGGTGCGGCAAAGATGATTGCGCCGGACTATCAGAGCGAAACCCGCGTGCTGATCGAATCGCGCGAGCCGGAGTTCAGCGGCCCCAATCAGTCTTCGCAGGCCGGCGCCGATCGTGTCTTCGACGAATCCGGGATCTTGAGCCAGGTGCAGGTGCTGCGTTCGGCGGACCTCATCAAGCAGGTCGCGCGCAATATGAAGCTCTATGAGCTGAAGGAGTTCGATCCATCGGCAGCACCCTCGGCGCTTTCGGATCTTCTCGTCATGCTCGGCCTCAAGAAGAACCCCTTGGAGATGCCGCCAGAGGAGAGGGTGCTCAAGGAATTCAACGACAAGCTCCAAGTCTATCAGGTCGAGAAGTCCCGCGTGATCGCGATCGCCTTCACCTCGAAGGACCGCCAGCTCGCGGCCGCCATTCCGAACGAAATGGCGAAGGTCTTCCTTACGTTGCAAAGCGGCGCCAAGCTCGACACCAATTCCGAGGCGACCCGCTGGCTGGAACCGGAGATCGCCAATCTGCGCGAGAAGGTGCGGGATGCGGAAGCGAAGGTTGCCGCCTACCGCTCTTCGTCCGATCTGTTGCCGACCGGCGAGACCGAGAATTTCGCGACGCGGCAATTGACCGATATTTCGACCGAGCTGACCCGGGTGCGCGGCGAGCGCGCCAATGCGGAGGCACGCGCTGCCGGCGTGCGCTCGGCCCTTGCAAGCGGCCGGGCGGCGGACACGATCACCGACGTCGTCGGCTCGCAGATGATCCAGCGGCTGAAGGAGACCGAAGCGAATCTGCAGGGGCAGGTTGCCGACCTTTCGACGACATTGCTGGATGGCCACCCACGCCTGAAGGCACTGAAATCGCAACTCGAAGGCATACGCGGACAGATTCGCAGCGAGACCCGCAAGATCCTGGCGAGCCTGGAAAACGAGGCCAAGGTCGGCGAACTGCGCGAGCGGCAGCTCGTCCAGCAGCTGAACGCGCTGAAGGCTCAGTCCGCACAGGCCGGCGAGGAAGAGGTGGGACTGCGTGCGCTGGAGCGCGAAGCGACCGCGCAACGTCAGTTGCTCGAGACCTATCTCGCACGCTACCGCGAGGCGACGTCGCGCACGGTGGAAAATGCGACACCCGCCGATGCACGTGTGATTTCAAGCGCGGTGGTTCCCACGAGCGCGAACTTCCCGAAAGTGCTGCCGATCACGATCGTTGCCGCCCTCGCGACGTTCCTGTTGAGCTGCGTCGTGATCATGCTTGGCGAACTGTTCAGCGGCCGGGCGCTGCGTCCGGTTTCGGCAACCGGCGAGCGGCTGGCACCGGTTCTTCCGCGGCCGGCCTTGGCTGCAAGCGCCACCGATATCCCGATCATGGCAGCGGATAGGCAGCCTGAAGTGGCGCCTGTCACCGAGGATAATGATGCAGTCGAACTGGTGCCGGCGGCGCAAATTCCGGCTGCAGATACGGACACCGTGGAGGCTGCCGCCGAACCGGACTTCTCGATCGAGGCGGTGGCGGAACATCTTCGCGCCACCGGCGCGCGTGTTGCGATTTCGGTGTCGCCGGGCGGAGACGAAGGATCGACCGCAACCGTGATGCTGGCGCGCTTGCTGGCTGAGGACGATATCAAGGTGGTGCTGATCGACCTGACCGGTTCGGCCTGCCCGACGCGCCTGATGGCGCGCTCGCCGCAGCTTCCCGGAATAACCAACCTGCTGGCGGCTGAGGTGCCCTTCACGGATACGATCCACGCCGACCGCTTCTCCGATGCTCACGTCATTCCCCAGGGCGATGCGGATCCGCGGCAGGCGATGCGGGGCATCGAACGGCTGAAGATGATCATCGACGCCCTGACCAACGCCTACGATCTCGTTCTAGTCGAGTGCGGCCCGGCGGACGAAATGGCTGTCGAGAAGATTGCCGGCCGCGATGGCGCAGAGATCATCCTCTCGGCGCCGTCGGTCAGTGATGAGCGGATCGTCGAGGTTCTGACCGGTTTCGGTGCGGCCGGTTATCGCGACATCGTTCTCATGACCGGGCAGGCAGCCGATCCGGAGTATCCTGACCGGGATGCCGCCTAACCGACGACGGCGTGTCGAAAGCGAGAAGTCAACGCGGGCTGCTGCTGTTCGGCCTTCAGTCCCCGGTGCTTTGTGCACCGATTTTGCCTTGCCTGAACCGCCTCGCTCGCTGCAGGCGGGCGTAAACGGCCTTGTTCGACTTCGCCGCTGCCTTTGCGCGTACGACAAGGTGATGGCGCAGGGCGGCAAGGCGCCCCGGGAGGGTCACCGGTAATGTAATGTCACGCAACGGCGTCTCGATCGTGCACCAGGATCGCTTGTAGGGTTGGTCGCCGACACCGAAATCGAACAGGCGCACGCCTTGCGTCGAGAGGCGTTCGATCATCCGATAGAACAGCAATTCACCCGGACTTGCTTCGCCTGCCAGCGTCTCGTCGATCGAGCCGAATTGGCAGATGACATGGTCGCCCTTGAGCGAAATCCCGGCGACGGCAACGACCTGCCCGTCACGTTCTCCTCTAAGCCGGATGGCGTTGAGCTGCATGAGCTGTGGGTTGCCGTGCTGATGGGAGGCAAGCGCATGGAAGAAGGCCTGTGTCTCGGCGTCCTGAAAGACGTCGGGAAGGCCGAGTGTTGCGAAGCGCGTCGCCTTCTGCCGGAAGAAGGTATCGAGCAACGCCTGCGCCTCGCCGGGGGTGCGGGCGATCACGTAGTCGTAGCCGCCCATCTCCGTCAGTCGTCGTTCGGAGATGCGCATCTTCTTGCGGCGGCGCTTGGCGTTGATCTGCGCCAGTGTGAGTTGAATGCTGCCGAGGAGGGGCAGCTGGAATGACGAATTGGGGTTTGCGACGCCTGGAAGTGCGGCAAAGGGGCTGACGCCGCCACGCCACTCGCTCGGCATCCGGTCGAGCATGACGACATCCGCAAGGCCGCGGAGCGCCGTTCGAATATCCCGGGCCAAGGCGTGGGCCAGTGCCGGAGTCATGACTGCGGAGGCGCCGTCGACAAAGAGCCCCGTGTTGAGGTTGCTGTGTTCCGTTCCGATCAGGCGGGCTGTTCGAAACAGGCGCCCGTGCCTGAGTTCCAGCGGCAGAATGAGGAAAAGCTCGCCATCGAACGCAACGCGCAGCAGCAAGAGATCGCTTCCGTGCGTCTCTGCCCAGGCACGGCACCAGTCGTAGGCATGATGCAGCGAGTTGCCGGCAAGACCGTCGAGCGAACGCCATTCGGCCTCCAGCGGCTCCATGGCGCGGTGGATCGAAATATCGAAGCGGCGCGTGACATCGGACGGACCCACACGCATGGACGCGCGCGGGCGACGGTCGCCGGAGCCTTCCATGGTCAGATCGGAGTTCGTCATCGAAGGTGCCATCCGGTCCCTGTTGCCGAGCGATTGAACCTCAAGCCGGCTACGATCCGTTTAATGCGATAGCTCTTATGAACGGCATTTGAGAATAACCCGGGAACGCAGTTAGCAAAGCGTGAAGCGTTGCCGGGCCAGCGGCGCGGCCGTTCAGTCGAGAAAGCCCGTGGCCAGTGCCTTTGCCCATTCCAGCCGGTTGCGACTGGCTGCGAGCCGGGACATCGTCATCCAATCATAGGGAACGTTGCGGAACGTGACGCCCCATCCTGACGGCGTCTGCTCGACGACGGCGTAGCGTGCGTCCGGCGAACCCGCCTCGACCTTGTGCGGCACAGGTTGGTCGTCGTCATAACCTGGGCAGCCGACGCTGCCGGGATTGACGACGAGGCGGCCGTCTGAAAGGCGGACGGCGCGCTGGATATGCGTGTGCCCGCAAAGGATGACCGGATAATTGATGCCGGCGGCTTCAGCCTCGATTGCCGAACGCGGCGCCATGTGGACGGTGCCGTCGGTCGTCAAAGCCTCTAGCCAGTAGGTTTCATCGTTCGTCGGCGTCGCATGGCACAGGAAGAACGTTTCCCTGTGGACGTGCGCGACGGGCAGGGTGGCCAGCCATTCGCGGTGCTCCGGCTGCAATTCATCGTAGGCAGAGCGATCCGATAACCCCAGGTCCCGGGGGTCGACTGTCAACAGATAGCGATCGTGATTGCCTCGGATCGAGGGGATCGCGCGCTTCATGAGGATGTCGGCAGTGCGCGCTGCATTGAGCGGGCCGCTCACGTGATCGCCGAGGTTGACGATGTCGGTGATACCGAGCGCATCGATGTCGGCGAGAACGGCCTCGAGCGCGAGATCGTTGCCATGGACATCGGCGATGACTGCAAGTCTCACGGGCGTCTCCTCGAATGGCCGCTGCGCTTTGGCTCAGCGATCGCGAGCCGGCTTTTCCATCCATTTGATAATCAGCATGGCTGGCAATATCCAGAGCAGGCCGGTGAAGAAGAAGTAGGCCAGATGCACCCACCAGGGTGCGGCGCCGAGCAGCAGCGAGGCAAAGGTGACGGCAGCCAGTGCGTAAACGACGACGAGGATGATGATCAGGATCGTGCCGATCAGCTTTCTGAGGCGTACGGGCATTTCACTTCTTTCAGATGGCTTGCATGGGCGCGGACCGACCGCGACGGCATGCCGCAAAGGTTTCGGTCTTGTTTTGCATGCCGCTCTGGTGCAAATCAACGGCTTTCCGAAAGGTGCGACCGTTGATCCGTCCGGTCGCGCCGCCAACAACCCTGCGATACCAGAGGCAAAATAATGGCCGGCGTCGAAATGGCGACAGAACAGATGCTTCGAAACGAGATCGGCAAGACCGAGCGCAACCGCCGGCAGATCCGCGGCTGGCTCGCCGTCGTTATTTTCACGCTCTTTGCGCTCGTGCTTGTCGGTGGTGCAACACGCCTCACGGAATCGGGGTTGTCGATCACCGAATGGAAGCCGATCCACGGTGTGATCCCTCCGCTTTCGGCCGCCGAGTGGGAAGAAGAGTTCCAGCTCTATCAGCGCATTCCGCAGTACCAGCAGATGAACAACGGCATGACGGTTGACGAGTTCAAGACGATCTTCTGGTGGGAATGGGCGCATCGCCTGCTGGCCCGCACCATCGGGATCATCTTCGCTCTGCCGCTCGCGTTCTTCTGGCTGACCGGCCGGGTCGAGCGCAAGCTCCGGATGCCGCTTCTCGGCATCCTCGCCCTTGGCGGCTTTCAGGGTTTCATCGGCTGGTGGATGGTTTCTTCCGGCCTCGTCGAGCGCACAGAGGTCAGCCAGTATCGGCTGGCGACGCACCTCGTCATTGCCTGTCTGATCTTCGCCTCTTGTATGTGGATCTTCCGTGGGCTCAGTCCGCATTCCAACGACACGGCGCCCACGGATCGTTCGCGCAAGATGGCAATGATCATCGCCATCTTCAGCCTGTTCCAGATCTATCTCGGCGCGCTCGTCGCCGGCCTCGACGCCGGCTTCAGCTACAACACCTGGCCGCTGATGGATGGAGCGATCGTTCCGCAGGACCTGTTCCTGCAGCAGCCCTGGTGGATCAATCTGTTCGAGAATCCGAAGACGGTGCAGTTCGTTCACCGGATAGGCGCCTATGTGCTGTTTGCCTTCGCGCTGATGCACATGATTGCCTCTCTGAGGGCTGCTCCTGAGACGACCCATGCGCGGCGCTCTGTGCTTCTGTTTCTGCTCGTCTCAGCCCAGGCGGTCATCGGCATCACCACGCTGGTGCTGCAGGTGCCGATCGGCTGGGGCGTGCTACACCAGGGCGGTGCCCTTGTCGTGCTCGGTTTCGCCATCGCCCACTGGCGTGGTTTCTACGGCGAATATCCGCGGCCGACGGCGATCGAGCTGCGCGACTGACGCTTCAACATATGTGATAAAAAAAGACCCCGACGAGCGGCTCGCCGGGGTCTTTTGTTTTTCCAGGCTGCCGCCGATCAGGCCGACAGCATCAGGTCCATGTTCTGGACGGCCGCGCCCGAAGCGCCCTTGCCGAGATTGTCGAGCAGGGCGACGAGGTTCACGTGATTGCCGCCGGCGGTGCCGAAGACGAAGAGCTTCATCGTGTCCTTGCCGGCAAGCTCGGTCGCGTCGATGCGCGCGAGCTTCTCGCTTTCCGCAAGCGGCACGACCTCGACGATCGACTGCCCGGCATAGTGCTCGACCAGCGCCGAGTGGATCGTCTCCAGCGTTGCGCCGGCGGCAAGATCCTCAAGATAGAGCGGGACTTGGACGATCATGCCCTGCGCGAATTTGCCGACCGAGGGAGCGAAAATCGGCGCACGGTCGAGCAGGCCGTGCATCTTCATTTCGGGCACGTGCTTGTGCTTGAGCGGCAAGCCATAGAGGAAGTGCGGCGCGCTGATGTGGTCCGCATTGGTTTCGTCTTCCATCTGCGCGATCATCTGCTTGCCGCCGCCGGTGTAGCCGGAAACAGCGTTGACCGTGACCGGGTAGCCGTCGGGCACGATGCCGGCCTGGCGTAGCGGCCGGATCACGCCGATCGCGCCGGTCGGATAGCAGCCGGGATTGGCGACGTGGCGTGCATCGCGGATCTTCTCCGACTGCGCCTTGTCCATTTCGGCAAAGCCATAGGCCCAGTCCGGGGCGATGCGGTGTGCCGTCGACGTGTCGATGATGCGCACCTTGTTGTTGCCGGAAACCATTGAAACCGCTTCGCGCGACGCATCGTCCGGCAGGCACAGAATGGCGATGTCGGCGTCGTTCAGGAGATCTTCGCGCATCGTGGCGTTGCGTCGTTCCGCTTCCGGGATGGAAAGCAGTTCGAGGTCGCTGCGGCCGGCCATGCGCGTGCGGATCTGCAGGCCCGTGGTGCCGTGTTCGCCATCGATGAAGATCTTCGGTTTCATGATTTTCCCGTTCTGTCAGTGATTTACGGATAGTTCCGGAATCATTCTGGCATAGAATTGAATCAATTTCTCAACAGGCCGGCGGACCGCCGCCAGCCCTGTCAGTTCCTATACAAGCAGCCGCCCCTGGTCGCAACGGCGATACGGTTCTTCAGCGCAGCGGTGCGCGTTCCGCAAGTTTCTCCGCATGCAGTCCCAGCATGAACATGGCGACAGTGGCGCCCGCGATTGCGGTGACTTCGGCATGGTCGTAGGCGGGTGCCACTTCGACGACATCGCTGCCGACAATCGTCAGGGCGCCGAGCTTGCGCAGCACCGAGAGGATCTTGGCGCTCGACGGGCCGCCGGCAACCGGCGTGCCGGTGCCGGGCGCGTAGGCCGGGTCGAGGCAATCGATGTCGAAGGTGAGATAGGCCTTGCGTTCGCCGACCTGCCGGATGATCGTTTCGGCAATCTCGGCAGCACTCATTTCCTCGACGTCATAGCCATAGAGAATGCGAATACCGCAGTCTTCGGGTGCGTGGGTGCGGATGCCGATCTGGATGGACGCGTCGGTATCGATCAGGCCCTCGCGTGCGGCACGTCCGACGAAGGAGCCATGATCGATCCGCCCCCGTTCGTCCGGCCAGGTATCCTGGTGTGCGTCGAACTGCACGAGGGCGAGGGGGCCGTGGATGGCCGCCTGCGCCTTCAGGATCGGATAGGTAATGAAGTGGTCGCCGCCGAGCGTCTGCAGATAAGCGCCGCTTCTGATGATTTTCACCGCTTCGCGCTCGATCGTCGCCGGCGTCTTCGAATGGTTGCCATAGTCGAGCAGGCAGTCGCCGTAGTCGATCGTCGCCATCGCGGCAAAGAGGTCGCGCTCGAAGGGGTACTGCGGATCGTTGTCGAAGATGGCGGAGGCGCGACGGATCGCCTGTGGCCCGAAGCGGGCGCCAGGACGGTTGGACGTGGCGGCATCGAAGGGAATGCCCCAGACGACGGCGTCGATACCCTTCAACTGCTTCGAATATTTGCGGCGCATGAAGGAGAGAATGCCGGCATGCGTCGGATCGGATGCCGCCGATGTGAGTGAGCGCGCCGTCAGCGCATGATCGATTGTCCTGTTGGCCATGTCCCGTCTCTGCTTCAGGGCGGGATGAAGAGAGCCGTGTGCTCGTATCCCGCTCTAACTTGTGGTGGCGAGACGTTGGACAATCGTCGCCGGCAAGGCAAGGCCCTGCCGGCCGATTCTTCCGCGATTACGAAGCCTTGGCTTCGTAGGTCGGGGCGAAGTCGCCAAGCGCCTTCGCTTCAGTGATGCGCGCGGCGATATCTTCCTCGATGATCGTTTCGAGCTGGGCGAAGCTGTCGATCACGTAATAGATAGGCTGCACGATATCGATGCGATAGGGCGTGCGCAGCACGGTCATCAGGTCGAACGGCCGGAACTCGACACCTGGTGTCTCCATGGCGTTGCGCGTCTCGTTCGGCGAAGAGACGATGCCTGCGCCGTAGCAGCGGCGGCCCTTCGGCGTGTTGATCAGGCCGAACTCGACGGTGAACCAGAAGATCCGGAACAGATGCCAGGAGTAACCTTTGCCGAGCGAAGCGGCCTTCTCGCCGAAGCGACGGACGAAGTGGGCGTAGCTCTGGTTGGTGAGCAGCGGGCAGTGCCCGAAGACTTCGTGAAAGATGTCGGGCTCTTCGATGTAGTCGATATGCTCACGCCGGCGGATGAAGGTCGCCAGCGGAAACTTGCCCTGGGACAGAAGCTCGTAGAAACGGGACGGCGGAATGAGCGCCGGCACGCCTTCGACGCCGAAGCCGGTGGTTTCCGCAAGACGGCGGTTCACGTCCTTCAGCTGCGGCACATGATACGGCCCCAGGTCGAGCGTCTTTGCTCCTTCCAGATATTCGTCGCAGGCCTTGTCAGCGAGAAGCTTCATCTGCCGCTGATAGAGCTCGCCCCAGATCGCATCTTCTTCCGGGGTGTAAAGATATGTGCCGTCAGGCTCCGGTAGCTTGGCGGTGTATGTGCTTTCCTTGGTCATGACGTCTCCTCATGTCGTCAGAACAACTCTTTCTGTTGCAATTGTATCGCTGATGGAGCGAGTATTTGTTTCAGAGTTGTCAGGTCGTCGCTTGTTGGCGAGAGGAAATTTCGCTATGCCGCCCGATGTGAAGGAAAATTTCCAGCCGTTGCGCAAATTGTTGCGGCTGATTCAAGCCGATAGCGGTCAGTCGCTGTCGGAGCTGGCGGAAAAGGCGGGCATGTCGCAGAGCTCGGCTTGGCGGCGGCTGCAGGAACTGGAGACGGACGGGGTCATCCGTAAGCGTGTGGCGCTTCTCGACCCGGCAAAGCTGGATCTGAAACTCTGCATCATCGCTCACGTGACGCTGGAGGATCATCATGACGAGGCGATCGCAGCCTTCTCGGCGTTGGTGCGCGATCGGCCGGAGATCATGGAATGCTACGCTTTATCCGGCACCTTCGATTACATGCTGAAGATCCGGGCCACCGACGTCGAAAGCTACGATGCCTTCATGACGCGCTACCTGATGCGCAACCCGCATGTGCGCACGGTCGTGTCGAGCTTCGTGTTGCGTGAACTCAAGTCGACGACGGAACTGCCGATCTGAAGCGGTTCGGTCATGGCGACTGCCGGGACCCTATGAGCGCTCGAACCCGTATTGCCGCTCGATCTTGCCGACGCGCACCTGGTAGTCCTCGTACCAGCGCTCGCGGCCGAGCCGCTGGGCGGTCAGATGCCGGACGTCACTTTTCCACGCCACGATGCTCTCCTCGTCCGCCCAATAGGAATTGGTGATGCCGAAGCCATCAGCACCGCGCACGCTTTCGAGCCCGAGAAAACCTGGCTGTTCGCGCGCCAGCCTCTCCATCTCCGTGCCCATATTGTCGTAGCCGTGATCGCCGGCCGTCCGTCGCGAGGAGAATGTCACGATGTAGTAGGGCGGCTCTGGGGTCTTGGCGACGGGGGAACTTGCCATGCTGTGCCTCGGAGGATCGATGCTGCGGGATACGGTGGGGGCGATGATAACAAAAAAAAGGCGGAGCAAAGCCCCGCCTTTCCAAGTGTCGCAGTTTGGAAGCGATTAACGCTTCGAGAACTGGAACGAACGACGTGCCTTCGCACGGCCGTACTTCTTACGCTCGACCACGCGGCTGTCGCGGGTGAGGAAGCCACCGCGCTTCAGAACGGAGCGCAGGCCCGGTTCGAAGTAGGTGAGGGCCTTGGAGATGCCGTGACGAACGGCACCGGCCTGGCCGGAGAGACCGCCACCGGCGACCGTCGCGTCGATGTCGAACTGGCCGTCACGGGCAGCTGCGACGATCGGCTGCTGCAGGATCATCTGCAGAACCGGACGAGCGAAGTAGTCGAGGTACGGCTTGCCGTTGATGGTGATCTTGCCCGAGCCGGGCTTGACCCATACGCGGGCAACAGCGTTCTTACGCTTGCCGGTCGCGTAGGAGCGACCCTGGGCGTCGACCTTCTTGACGTGAACCGGAGCAGCCGGTTCCGCGGTCGTGGCGATGTCCTTGAGAGCGGAAAGGTCGGCCATTATTAGGCGCTCCTTGTGTTCTTGCTGTTCAGCTTGGCGACGTCGAGGACGGCCGGCTGCTGTGCTTCATGCGGGTGGTTGGCGCCTGCGTAAACGCGCAGGTTCTTCATCTGGCGACGGCCGAGCGGACCACGCGGAACCATGCGCTCGACGGCCTTCTCGATGACGCGCTCCGGGAAGCGGCCTTCGATGATCTGGCGCGCGGTGCGCTCCTTGATGCCGCCGGGGTAGCCGGTGTGCCAGTAGTACTTCTTGTCGGTGTACTTCTTGCCCGTCAGAACTGCCTTCTCGGCGTTGATGACGATGACGTTGTCGCCGTCGTCAACATGCGGGGTGAAGGTAGCTTTGTGCTTGCCGCGCAGGCGGTTTGCGATGACGGAAGCGAGGCGACCAACAACGAGGCCTTCGGCGTCGATGATGATCCACTTCTTCTCCACCTCTGCAGGCTTCTGAACGAAGGTTGCCATATCTAAACTCTTTCTTTGGACCCGGGCGGCGAACCGCCGGGCGTTTCTTGTTGCTTGGTTTTGCCCGGTTTCCCGGACAAAAGAAGAAAGCGGCCCCTGAGGACCGCGATCTGCGGCAGCTTATACGCAAGTGTGAAACAAGCGTCAAGAACGTGAAATCTGCGCGATGGAAATAAACTCTAGTAAAAACAACGAGTTACGTATGTGGTATTTCGATACCATACTTTAACGTGGTGGAATCGAATAGGTCGCCGTTGCATGGGCCACGAGATCGTCGTCACCGACCTTGACGATCGATGCGTCGAGAACGGCGAGCCGCTTGCCGAGTTTGAGGATCCGGCAGGTACATTCGAGCGGTTCCGGGTCCGGCTTGCGCAGGAAGTTGATGTTGAGATTGGTGGTAACCGCAAGCGCGACCGGACCGATATGGGCGATCAGCGCGATATAGGCGGAAACGTCCGCAAGCGCGAAGAGGGTGGGGCCTGAGACGGTGCCGCCCGGACGGATGTGCCTTTCGTTCGGATCGAGCCGCATGGTGGCAAAGCCTGGGCCTGCCGCCGTGACGTGAAAGACCTTGCCATCAGTGTGGACCTGCGGAAAATCCGTGTCGAGAAATCGGTTGAGTTCGTCGACGGTCATGATCGGCTCGATGGTCATGCATTGCATCCTTCAACATATTGGCCCGCCACCTGAAACCGGCCGACGGCCGGACGCAAGGCAGAAAAAGGTCGTAGACGGAACGCGCCGTCTGGTTTTGCGCTCAGCTTGCACCGCGCGCGTGTCCGGCGTACCACCAAGCCCGAGTAGAAGTTTCAGGAGAAAGAGATGGCCGAAGTGGTATCGTTCAAGAAGGAAGAGCCGAACGGCCTGCTGCTGCGCGAACGCTCCGGGCCGGTGTTGCGGCTGACGCTGAACAACCCGCCGGCCAATGTATTGTCTATCGCCATGATGGAGGCGCTGCACGCCGAGTTCGATGCGGTCGCCGCCTCCAAGGAAATCAGGGTTGTCGTGCTTGCGGCGTCGGGCAAGCTGTTTTCGGCGGGGCACGACCTCAAGGAAATGACCGCGCATCGCGAAGACGACGACCGGGGCCGGGCCTTCTTTGAACAAACGATCCGCCTTTGCGCAGACTTAATGCTGAAGATCACCCGGTTGCCGCAAGCCGTCATCGCTGAGATCGACGGGCTCGCAACGGCCGCCGGCTGCCAGCTTGTCGCAAGCTGCGACCTGGCGATCTGCACCGACAGTTCCACCTTCTGCACGCCGGGCGTCAATATCGGGCTCTTCTGCTCGACGCCGATGGTCGCGCTTACGCGTGCGGCGCACCGCAAGCAGGCAATGGAGATGTTGCTCACCGGTGAGACCATCGACGCCTCGACCGCCAAGGATTTCGGCCTCGTCAACCGCATCGTGCCGCAGCAGTACCTGCGCCAGGTGGTCGACAAATATGCGGCTGTGATCGCCTCGAAGTCGCCGCAGGCGCTGAAGATCGGCAAGGAAGCCTTTTACCGCCAGGCGGAGATGGACCTGCCGCAGGCCTATGACTACGCCGTCGGCGTGATGGTCGAGAATATGCTGGCTCGCGATGCCGAGGATGGCATCGGCGCGTTCCTCGGCAAGCGCATGCCGGAGTGGAAGGAAGACTGATCTGCGGCGTCGTCAGGCCAGCTTCAGCAGCAGCGCGCCGAGCGCGATGACGCAGGCAGCGGCAATGCGCCAGACGCTGACCGGTTCCTTGAGGAACACGACGGAGATCACCACCGCAAACAGGATCGACGTCTCGCGAAGGGCGGCGACGGTGGCGACCGGTGCCTTGGTCATCGCCCAGAGCGCCAGGCCATAGGCGCCAATCGATCCGGCGCCGCCGATCAGACCCCGCCACCAGTTCTTGTAGACGTGGCGGGCGACCGGCTTGATGCCGCGGCGGGCAAAGGCCCAGGCGAAGAGCAGCACCGGCGGCAAGAGCGCCATCCAGAGCGTGTAGGAAATCGCATTGCCCGATACGCGCGCGCCGATGCCGTCGACAAAGGTGTAGCTGGCGATGACGCAGGCGTTGAGGAGGGCGAGCACGATCGCGTGTTTTCCGCCCTTTCTGGACTCGAAGGCGAGCGTCAGCACGCCGACAGAGATTGTCAGAATGCCGAGCATCGTACCGAAGGTAAGCTGTTCGCCGATCAGCGCGCCGCTGGTGGCCGCGACGATCAAGGGCGCAGTACCGCGCATCAGCGGATAGACAAGACCGATATCGCCAGCGCGATAGGAGGCGGCGACGAGCTGGAAATAGGCGAACTGGAACAGGGCCGAAACCAGGATGTAGGGCCAGGCTTCCGGCTTCGGCAGGGGCAGGAATGGCAGGAAGGGGATGGCCACGGCGGCGGCCCCGAGCGCGATCATTGCTGCGTCGAGCGATTTTTCCGAGCCTGCCTTGACCAGGGCATTCCAGGTCGCGTGCAACAACGCCCCGAACAGGACGAGCGCAATGACTTCAAGCGGCAAGATGGAACCTCGGAAACGATGTGGCGGGCCTGGTGAAGCTTGTGGCGCCGCTCGCACGCAAATGCAACCGTAAAGTCTTGTATTGCGTCAGGGTCTGAGGCGCATTGCTGCACGAAGTTGACTTGGAAGGGAGCGGCCCCATTATACGGCCGTTTAATTAGATGGATCAAAAGCCCCACATGAATCACGACGCCTATCCGGACTACTATCTCGCCGACATCCTGCGCGAGACCAAGACGATCGCTCTCGTCGGTGCATCGCCGAATGCCGAGCGACCGAGCCATCGGGTCATGGCGTTCCTGTTGCGCAAGGGCTATCGGGTGATTCCGATCAACCCCGGCCATGTCGGCAAGGCCATTCAGGGCCAGATCGTCGTCGGCCGGCTAGCGGACGTGAAGGAACCGATCGACATGGTCGATGTCTTCCGTGCTGCCCATGCCTTGCCGGCGCTGGTCGACGAGATCCTGGCGATCGAGAAGCTGCCGAAGGTGATCTGGGGGCAGCTGTCCGTGCGCCACGACGGCGCTGCGGCGAAGGCGGAAGCCGCCGGGATCAAGGTGGTCATGGACCGCTGTCCGGCAATCGAATATCCGCGCCTGATCGGCTGATCTCGGCCCGCTGCGGCTTGCGCAACCGTCAGTTTCGTAAAAATCCTCTTTGACCGCACACGTAGGCTCTGGAATAGTGCCGCCACCTCCGCGCTGGGCCACGGAGGTTCGATAGCGGATCACACGCAGATTCAAGGTGATAGAGCGTCCTCGGCGCGCCGGCTGGCGGCCGCGCTCTGGTCATGGGAGGGACGAAATGACGAAAGACAACCCTGGTTTCAACACGCTCGCAATTCATGCAGGGGCACAGCCCGATCCGACCACGGGCGCGCGGGCGACGCCGATCTACCAGACGACGAGCTTCGTCTTCAACGACACCGACCATGCCGCGGCACTCTTCGGCCTCCAGCAGTTCGGCAACATCTACACCCGCATCATGAACCCGACCCAGGCGGTGCTGGAGGAGCGCATCGCGGCGCTCGAAGGCGGCACGGCTGCGCTGGCCGTTGCCTCCGGTCATGCGGCTCAGCTGCTTGTCTTCCACACGATCATGAACCCCGGCGACAATTTCGTTGCCGCCAACCGGCTCTATGGCGGCTCGGTCAACCAGTTCGGCCACGCCTTCAAGTCCTTCGACTGGCAAGTGCGCTGGGCCGATCCTGCTGACCCCGCCTCGTTCGAGGCGAAGATCGACCGGCGCACCAAGGCGATCTTCATCGAGAGCCTCGCCAATCCCGGCGGCACCTTCGTGGATATCGCCGCCATTGCCGAGGTCGCCCGCAAGCACGACCTGCCGCTGATCGTCGACAACACCATGGCGACGCCCTATCTGCTGCGGCCTTTGGAGCACGGCGCCGATATCGTCGTGCATTCGCTGACCAAGTTCATCGGCGGCCATGGCAATTCGATGGGCGGCGTCATCGTTGACGGCGGTACCTTCGACTGGTCAAAGTCGGGCAAGTATCCGATGCTTTCGGAGCCGCGTCCGGAGTATGCCGGTGTCGTGTTGCACCAAACCTTCGGCAACATCGCTTTCGCCATTGCCGCGCGTGTCCTGGGACTGCGCGATTTCGGTCCGGCAATCTCGCCCTTCAATGCCTTCATGCTCGTGACCGGCGCCGAGACCCTGCCGCTGCGCATGCAGCGCCATTGCGACAACGCGCTTGCGGTCGCCAAATGGCTGAAGACGTACGACAAGATTTCGTGGGTCAACTATGCCGGGCTTGAGGATGACCCCAACCACGCGCTGCAGCAGCGTTATTCGCCGAAGGGTGCCGGTGCCGTCTTCACCTTCGGCCTCAAGGGCGGCTACGAGGCGGGCAAGCGCTTCGTCGAGGGGCTGGAAATGTTCTCGCATCTGGCGAACATTGGCGACACACGCTCGCTCGTCATCCACCCGGCCTCGACCACCCATCGGCAATTGACGCCCGAGCAGCAGGTGGCGGCCGGCGCCGGCCCCGATGTCGTGCGTCTGTCGGTCGGCATCGAGGATGTCTCCGACATCATCGCCGACCTCGAACAGTCGCTGGCAAAGCTCTGATGCGTCGGCCGGTCGCAACTTTCCGTGACCGGCTTCCAATGAACGTCGCGCTATGCAAGCATAGCTGCATGTTCGCTGTCGTCGCGCTCCGGCGCTTTCTCTGTGTGTTGGCGTTGCTCGGGATCGTAATCGTTCCCGTGAGCGTCAGCACGGCTGCGAGCGCCATGGCTCTTTCGTCCGACATGCAGATGGATGCGATGACAGGCATGGACGACATGTCCTGCTGTCCGGAGCGGCAACCTGCTCAGAAGAACGATTGCGGAAAGACATGTCCCCTCGCGCTCGTCTGCTCTTCCATCATCCTTGCGCACGGCAGCAAGGCGAATAGCTGGCGCATCGATCTGTCGGCACGCGAGCTGTCGCATCCGGTCCTCCAGGAAAACGGCCTGCCGTCTGCTCTCGTCGAACCGCCGGCACGGCCTCCCAAAGCCTGATCTCACTTGCTGAATGAAACCGGACGGCCGCTTCCAGACGGAGAGCGTCCTTTCGATCGTATTTACTTCATGGACGCGGCCCGAAGCGCCGGTCCTGAGTGAGATTCAACATGACCACAAGCATCTTTTCTCCAAGCGCGATCCTCGGTTCGGTTGCCATCATTTTGGCTGCAACCACCACGTCTTTCGCCGCCGCAACGGACTACGAGTTCCAGCTCGTCCGGTCTGAAGTCCCACACGGTCCCGAGGCGACCGTCGCGGTGCGCCTGATCGACAAGAGGACCTCAAAACCCGTGTCTGATGCGGTCATCTTCAGCAAGAGGATGGACATGGCACCGGAGGGCATGGAGGCGATGACCACTCCGGTCGAAGCCCTGCCGTCAGCGGAAGCCGGCATCTACTCGTTCAAGACCAACCTCAGCATGGAGGGCGGATGGCGCTTCAAGCTGGCGGCCAAGGTCCAGGGCGAGACCGAGACGGTTCAGGGCGAACTGGTTCTGCAGGCACAGCCGTGACCACGTCCAGATTTCTGCTCTTCGTCAGCTCCCTCGCAATCGCCGGCGGGGGAGGGTACGCGGCTGGCACGCGCGGCCTTGCCACCGACATCAACAAGGTCTTCCCCGAGCAGGCGCTCGGGGAAACCATGCCCCCTGCAGTCAAGCCGACTGGCAAGGTCATCTACTATCGTAGTCCAGACGGTTCGCCGGAATACTCGGCCACACCGAGAGAGACCGCAGACGGTCGCGCTTTCGTTGCCGTGCGCGAGAGCGAGGACATGTCCTTCGACACGGTGAAGAAGGCCGCTCCCCAAAAGGCGGAAGCCACGCCGACGGCGGGCGAGCGAAAAGTCCTCTATTACCGCAACCCCATGGGCCTGCCCGACACCTCCAAGGTGCCGAAGAAGGACTCCATGGGCATGGACTATCTTCCCGTATACGAGGGAGAGGAGGCGGACAGCTCCGTCGTGAAGGTCTCGCTCGGCAAGTTACAGCGGACGGGAGTGAAGACGGCGACGGCAGAGAACGCCGTCGTCAACCGTCAGGTGCGCGTGCCTGGAACGGTCACGTTCGACGAGCGCCTGGTGCGGATCGTCTCGATGCGGGCAAACGCCTTCATCGAGGGCGTCGCCGATGTGACGACCGGCGACCGGGTGCTGAAGGGCGACGAGCTTTTCCATTTCTTCTCGAAGGACATCGCCAAGGCCGGGGCCGAATACACCACGGAACTGCGCGGTGGTGGCAAGCCGGACCTCGACGTCGGGGGTGCGCTGCAACTGCGCAATCTCGGCGTGCCGGAAGAGACCGTCAAAGCGATTGCCCGGAGCCGGACGGTGCCCAGGAGCATCGCTTATCTCTCCCCAAGCGATGGCGTCGTCCTCGAACGGAGCGCGACAACGGGCATGATGGCCGAGGCCGGCGACGTCCTCTTCCGGATTGCCGACATGTCGAAGGTATGGGTGATTGCCGACGTACCCGAATTCGATGCCGCGACCATCCGGCAAGGCGCGCATGCGACGGTCCGGGTGCGGAATCTGCCCGGCAAGGCGTTCGAGGGCACAGTCGATCTGATCTATCCCGAGCTTCAGTCGCAGACGCGGACGGCCAAGGTGAGGATCGAGCTTCCCAATACCGGCGGACTGTTGCTCGCGAACATGTACGCCGAGGTCGAGATCGCCTCGGGTGACACCGCCCCGGTCGTCGCGGTGCCCAACAGCGCCGTGATCGACACGGGCGACCGACAGGTGGTGTTCGTCGACAAGGGGGAAGGTCGCTTCGAACCGCGTGACGTCGCGCTCGGAGCGCGGGGCGGCGAGCGAACGGAAATCAGGAAAGGGATTGAAGCGGGAGAGAAGATCGTCGTCTCCGCGAACTTCCTGCTCGACGCCGAGAGCAATCTCAATGCGGCGCTAAGCGCCCTCACTGCGGACGAGGTGAAACCATGATCTCGAACGTCATTGCCTGGTCCGCCCGCAATCTGGTGCTGATCATCGTTGGAGCCGCGCTTGCGATCGCCGCGGGCGTGTACTCCCTGCGCTCGCTTCCGCTCGATGCCATTCCCGACCTCTCGGACGTGCAGGTCATCGTCTTCACCGACTATCCCGGCCAGGCACCGCAGGTGGTCGAGGATCAGGTCACCTATCCGCTAACGACGTCGATGCTGACGGTACCGCGGTCGAAGGTCGTTCGTGGCTTCTCGTTCTTCGGCATCTCCTTCGTCTACGTCATCTTCGAGGATGGAACCGATCCCTACTGGGCGCGCAGCCGCGTGCTCGAATACCTGAACGCGGCGGCAAACCGCCTTCCCGAAGGCGTCTCGCCGAGCCTCGGCCCGGACGCGACGGGTGTTGGCTGGGTCTACCAGTACGCCCTTGTCGCCAAGGAGCTGTCTCTGGCCGAACTGCGCTCCTTGCAGGACTGGGTCGTGCGCTTCGCCGCCTCGAAGTCCGAGGGCGTAGCCGAGGTCGCGAGCGTCGGTGGTTTCGTCAAGCAATACTCCGTCGTCGTCGATCCGGCGCGCCTGCGCGCCCAGGACGTGACGCTGAAACAGATTGCCGACGCAGTGCGCGCCAGCAACCGCGACGTCGGCGGGCGGACAGTCGAGATTTCCGAGTTCGAATTCATGGTTCGCGGCCGCGGGTATCTGCAAGGCATCAAGGACATCGAGAACATCGTGCTGATGACCGAAGGCGGTGCGCCGCTGCGCCTCGGCGACGTGGCGCGGGTAGAGACGGTTCCCGACGAGCGTCGCGGCATCACCGAACTGAATGGCGAAGGCGAAGTCGCAAGCGGCATCGTCCTGCAGCGGGTCGGCGAAAATGCCCTCAACGTCATCGACAGCGCCAAGAAGAGCCTGGCGGCGATCAAGGATAGCCTGCCGGCTGGCACCGAGATCGTGCCCGTCTATGACCGTTCGGAGCTGATCAAGGCGGCGATCGAGACGCTCAAGGGCACGCTGGTGGAGGAGTCGATCATCGTCGCGCTGGTGACGATCGCCTTCCTCCTGCATGTGAGGAGCGCGCTCGCCGCCATCATCATGCTGCCCATCGGCATCCTGATCTCCTTCATCGCGATGCGGGCGCTCGGCATCGGGGCCAACATCATGAGCCTTGGCGGCATAGCGATTGCCATCGGTGCGATGATCGATGCGGCGATCGTCATGATCGAGAACGCCCACAAGCATCTTGAGCGCGCGCCGCCCGACAAGCCCAGAGCCGAAGTCCTGATAGAAGCGGCAAGCGAGGTCGGCCCGGCACTGTTCTTCAGCCTACTGATCATCACCGTGTCCTTCCTGCCGATATTCACGCTGGAATCGCAGGAGGGGCGGCTGTTCGGACCGCTTGCCTTCACGAAGACCTTCGCCATGGCGGCAGCGGCGCTGTTATCGGTGACACTCGTTCCGGCACTGATGGTCCTATTCGTGCGCGGCCGGATCGTGCCGGAGCACAAGAACCCGCTCAACCGCTTTCTGATCTGGACCTACCGCCCGATCATTCACGGCGTGCTTAAGGCGAAGACGCTGACGATCCTGCTCGCGGTCGCCGCGCTTGCCGCAACGGTGTGGCCGGCGCGCCAGATCGGCAGCGAGTTCATGCCGGCCCTCAACGAAGGCACGCTGATGTACATGCCGACGACCTTGCCCGGCCTGTCGGTGACCAAGGCGGCTGAGCTGATGCAGACCCAGGACCGCATCATCAAGTCCTTCCCGGAGGTGGAGACGGTCTTCGGCAAGGCGGGACGGGCGCTGACTGCCACCGATCCGGCCCCGACGGAGATGTTCGAGACAATCATCACTCTGAAGCCGAAGTCGCAATGGCGGCCAGACGTGACCATCGACAGCCTCAAGCGGGAGATGGACGCAGCTCTTCAGTTCCCCGGAGTCTCCAACGCCTGGACCATGCCGATCCGCGCCCGCATCGACATGTTGTCGACCGGCATCCGTACGCCCGTCGGCGTCAAGGTCTACGGAACTGACCTCAAGGAGATGGAGCGGGTGGCGCGCGACATCGAGACGGTACTGAAGGCCATCCCCGGCACGTCCAGCGCCTACGCCGAGCGTGTCATAGGCGGATACTTCCTCGACATCGTGCCGGACCGCACCGCGCTCGGGCGCTACGGCCTCAGCATCGGTGACGTGCAGGATGTCATCGCCACGGCGCTTGGGTCCGAGGTGGTCACCTTGACCGTCGAGGGAAGGGAGCGCTACGGCGTCGCCGTCCGTTATCCGCGGGCCTTCAGAAGCGATCCACAGTCGATCGCGCGCGACATCGAGGTCGCGCTTCCCGGCGGCGGAACGGTGCCCCTCGGTGCTGTCGCCGACGTCAAGCTCGAACGCGGTGCGACAACGATCCGGACCGAAAACGGCCAGCTCGCGGTCTACATCTTCGTCGACATCGCCGACCGCGATCTTGGCAGCTATGTCTCCGAAGCTCAGGAAGCCGTCGCGAAGAGCGTGTCGCTTCCATCAGGCTATTCGGTCGCCTGGAGCGGGCAGTACGAGTATCTGGAACGGGCAAAAGCGCGCCTCGCGATCGTCGTGCCACTGACCCTCGCGCTGATTTTCCTGCTGCTCTACCTGAACTTCAAAGCGCTGACGGAGACCCTCATCGTCATGCTGTCGCTGCCCTTCGCACTCGTTGGCGGCATCTGGCTGATGTGGTGGCTGGGCTTCAACGCCTCGGTGGCGGTGGTCGTCGGCTTCATCGCGCTTGCGGGCGTGGCGGCAGAGACGGGTGTGATCATGCTGATCTATCTCGACCAGGCGCTTCGCGAACGCCGTGAGGACTGCGACCGCGAACAGCGCCCCTTCACGCGGGACGACCTGCATCACGCGATCATGGTCGGCGCAGTGGAACGGGTCCGACCGAAGATGATGACGGTCGTGGCGATCATCGCCGGGCTGGTGCCGATCCTCTGGAGCACTGGGGCCGGATCGGAAGTCATGCAGCGCATCGCCGTGCCGATGATCGGCGGCATGATCTCGTCGACGGTGCTGACACTGGCGGTCATCCCGGCAATCTACGGACTGGTGAAGGGCTGGCGTTTGCCAGCCCGCACCGACGAACGACCAATGGTCGAAGCTACCGAGATGAGGCTCAACGAAGCGGCCGAATGAAGGATGGCAACCATGCGCCGGGGCCAGGGCTTGCGTTGCGTCACACAGTGTTGACGCGGCTGGTCTCCGCAGGGGCGCATCATCGCTTGTATTCCCGAAGATTCGGCGCGATTCTCTCGTCATGAAGCGCTGGCCTGTCCGACAGCTTAGCCTCTTGCTCCTCGCGGTTTTCGTCGCCGCGGGGATGAGCCTGTCGGTGGCCCAGGCGAGCAGCATGGCTGCCAAGATGGCGACCATGGCGGAAATGACGATGTCCGACCACGGTGACTGCCAGGATTGTCCCGACCAGACCGGGGCGATGAAGGCGATGGCCTGCGGCAAGCTCTGCGCAGCGCCCGTCGTCGCGCCGCTGCCCACGGCGATCCACATTCCGGCCGGGGATAGGCTTGCTCCGGTTGCTGCCCGCGAGCCGTTTCTCTTCGGCTGGGTCTGGCCGCCCGATCCCGCCCCACCACGAACCTTCGACATCGGCTGATTTTCCGACGGTCGCGGCAAAGCGGCCCGCCGGATGAGCGAACCCATGCGCGGCAACGCAGATGCGTTCCGTCGTGTACGATGATCGGAAGGATCGAACGTGAATAGTGAATCCACTTGCCCTGTTTCGCGCCGGGGGCTGCTCCAGGCAGGCGCAGGTCTTCTGCTGGCAACAGCGCTGCCGTCCATTCCGGCGCAATCGGCGTCCTCTTCGAACGACTACAAGGTCGCTGTCGCGCCGGGCCGCGCGCGGCTTGCGGGTCCGGATCGGCCCGAAACGGGCGTCTGGACTTACAACGGAACGGTGCCCGGCTCACTAATACGCCTTCGCCAGGGCGACCCCGCGCGTCTCGTCGTCGAAAACCGCCTCGCGCAGGAAACGACGGTCCACTGGCATGGCATCCGGCTTCCCAACTCCATGGACGGCGTGCCTGGGCTGACGCGGCCGCCGATCGGGCCGGGAGAGAGCTTCGTCTACGAGTTCACGCCGCCGGATGCCGGAACCTTCTGGTATCACCCGCACGCCAACAGCCTCGAGCAACTCGGCCGCGGCCTCGCCGGAGCGGTGATCGTGGAGGAACGCGAACCCGTCGCCGTCGACCGCGACCTTGTCTGGATGCTTTCCGACTGGCGGCTGATCGAGGACGGCGGCATCGCCTCCGGATTCGGCAACCGGATGGAAGCGGGGATGTCCGGTCGCGTCGGCAACACGGTGACGCTCAACGGCCGGGTTTCGGACGCTGAGACTTTCCGGTCGGGTGAGCGCATACGGCTGCGCCTCGTCAACGCGTCGCTCGCGCGGATCATGGCGCTGCGCTTCGATGGACATCGGCCCGTGGTCGTGGCGATCGACGGTCAGCCGTGCGATCCCCACGAACCCGAGCGCGGCCGCATCTTTCTCGGTCCGGCGATGCGGGTCGACCTTGTTCTCGACATGCAGGGAGAACCTGGACGGCACTACGACGTTATCGATGATTTCTACGACGGCCTGTCTTATCGGCTGACGCAGCTCGTCTACGATGATGGGCCACCGGTCCGCGAGCATCCTCTCGACGCTCCGCTTGCGTTGCCCCGCAATCCTTTGCCTGAGCCCGATCTCGCCTCGGCGGAGCGCCACAGGCTTACGCTCCAGGGCGGCATGATGAGCGCGATGATGGGTAGGGGGGACATGCAGGGCGGAAT
Source organism: Ensifer sp. 22460 (assembly GCF_052044935.1). NCBI lineage: Bacteria > Pseudomonadati > Pseudomonadota > Alphaproteobacteria > Hyphomicrobiales > Rhizobiaceae > Ensifer > Ensifer sp. 22460. The sequence continues at coordinate 107,627 of NZ_JBQENZ010000004.1, read as the reverse complement.
GATGGACGGCGGCGGCATGATGGGCATGGGCCATGGTGCTGTCTGGGCGATCAACGGCCAGTCGATGACCGGGGATGGCCATGCGGGAATGGAGCCCGCCCTCGCTTTCAAGCGCGGACGAAGTGTCGTGCTGGAACTGCGCAACGAGACCACCTGGTGGCACCCGATGCACTTTCACGGCCATAGCCTCAAGGTGCTGAGCCGCAACGGCAGGCCCGTCCCGCATCGCCAATGGCAGGACACTGTGCTGATGGCCCCGAAGGATATCGTCGAGGCGGCCTTCGTTGCCGACAACCCCGGTGACTGGATGCTGCATTGCCACGTCATGGACCACCAGATGTCGGGCATGATGACCGTACTGCGCGTCGCCTGAACCAAACAGAACTACGCAAGGAGAACCGATATGACCCCTTCAATCCGCTTCGCCAGTCTCGCCGCCTTCATCGCCTTCGCCGGGCCGGCGATCGCCGATCCGCTGCAGGCCACGCTTTACAAGAACCCGCAATGTGGCTGCTGCGAGGGCTATGCCGCCTATCTGCGCGAGAACGGCTTCAACGTCGACGTCAAGCCGACCAATGATCTTCTCGAGATCAGCCGAGAGGCGGGGGTGCCGGAAAACATGCAGGGCTGCCATACGATGTTCATTGACGGCTACGTGGTCGACGGGCACGTGCCGGCGACCATCGTCCGCAAGCTCCTCAAGGAGCGGCCGCCAATCGCCGGCATCACCCTACCGGGCATGCCGATGGGCTCGCCCGGTATGGCTGGCACGAAGACCGAACCGTTCGTGATTTATACGGTGCCAAAGGACGGCAAGAAACCGGAGGTTTACGCGACGGAATGAAATGCGACGGAAGGCCCGTCGAATCGGCTATCCGTAACGGAGATCAAGGCCGACCGGTTCGCACAGCAATTCACAGTGGATTTCGCTCTTTGTTGGGAGAGAGGCGCTGTAAGTCCGATTTGCAATCGTCAATCACCGAGCAACGTTGACGCAAGGTGTGTCCATTAACGTGACAAAAGACGCGATCGACCTCAAGTGGCAATATGGGACGGAGGGATGTGGCGAGGTACCGTGCGCAGTACGTGCGAATGTGTCGAAACGGTCAGACCTGTCCGGCGGCGATTGTCGAATCGTGCAATGAAATCAATGCTGCCCTAAATTGATATATCTGGTGAATTACATCTGAAACAGGAAGGGAGGCGAAGCCTCCCGCGAAGGTGCCGAATGACGAATATGCAGAAGTTCGATCTGTCTTCCGTCGAGCCGGAAACCGGCACGCCCGCTGCCGACCGGCTGATCTCCGGGGCGCCGCAATTCAGTACCTGGAACCTGGAAGAGGCCGATGGCGGCCTCTATGCCGGAGTCTGGGAATCGACGCCCGGCAAATGGCGGATCGTCTATGAGGAGTGGGAATATTTCCACATCATCTCCGGCTATTCGATCGTCACGCAGGATGGTGGCGAGGCGGCGCATTTGCGCGCCGGCGACAGCATGATCCTGCGTCCAGGCTTCGAAGGGACCTGGGAGGTCGTGGAGACAACCCGCAAGGACTACGTCATCCGCTTGTGACACCCATGCACCGAAGACTGGGCGGTCTTCGGTGCCGCTACCAGACGAGGTCGAGACGCTCCAGGCCGTGGAAATGAAACGCGTCCTTCACCTCGGGCTCGTTCTTCAGCCGCATGTCCGGCAGCCGCCGAAACAGGATCGGCAGCGATAGATTGAGCTCAAGCCGGGCCAGCGGCGCGCCGATGCAGAAATGCAGGCCGGCCCCGAAGGAGACATTGGCGCCTTCATCGCGCGTCGGCCGGAACGCATTCGGGTCCGTGAACTTCTTCGGGTCGACATTTGCCGCCCCGAGCAAAAGGCCGATCTTGTCGCCCTTGCGAAGGGTGATGCCGTCTTCCAGCTCGACATCCGAGAGAGCGTAACGCTGGAAAATATGCAGCGGTGCCGCAAAACGCAGGCACTCCTCGATCGCCAGCCCCGTTGATGCCTCCGTGGCAAACAGGTCCTCGGCGGAAAGCCCCGATTGCAGAATGGTCCGAACGGCGTTGCCGATCTGATGCACCGTCGCTTCGTGACCGGCATTGAGGAGCAGGGCGGTGGTCGAGACCAGCTCTGCCTCTGAAAGTCGTTCGCCATCCTTTTCCGAGGTGATCATGTGCGTCAGCAGGTCATCGGCGGGATTGCGGTGTTTCTCGGCGATGATCTCTCGCAGATAGCCGGCAAATTCGGCGGACGCCTGGTTGGCGTCGAGTTCGGTCTCGTGGCTCGGGTTGAAGACATACATCCGGACCATGCGGTGCGACCAGTCGAGAAGATCGGGCGCGGCCTCGACGGGTATGCCGAGCATGCGGGCGATGATCGTCACGGGGATCGTTTCGGCGTACGTCTTGAGCAACTCGACTTCGCCGTCGCCTTCGAAGCCATCGATCAAGGCGTGCGACAGATGCTCGATATCCGGTCTCAACTGTTCGATCTGCCTTGAGACGAAGGCCCGGTTGACGAGGGTGCGCAGCCGCGTGTGTGCCGGCGGCTCGAGCTCCAGCAGCGAATGTTCCTCCAGCGCGTCGAAATCCCTTAGATGTGGCTTCGACGCCGGTAGGCCGACCTCTTCGCGCGTCGCCACATGCAGGATCTGCCGACCGAAACGGCGGTCGCGGAGCAGCGCGTTTACCTGGTCATAGCCTGCGAAATACCATTGTTGCCGCTCCTCCCAGAAGAAGGCCGGACATTGCGCGTGGATCTCGGCATAGGCGGCGAGCGGCTCACGGTAGAAAGCGGGATTGCGCGCATCGATAGAAACGCGCCGTTGGGCGCCGTCAATGGTTATGGCATGCATGCAACGGGCTCTTTACAGAATTTGACCGACGTCTATTTCTACGGGAACCGGCGTTCAGCCGGCAAGTGCAGATATCCCTGCGGGCGTCGGCATGGCGTTGACAGTGTCGGTAATGGCGGTCAATCTCCTGGCGCTGCGTAGGGCGCATCGGCAAGAGGCTGAAAGGGCAACGCCCGCCTACGGGAGACAGACCGTAGTTGCGCCCATGCCAAACCTTGAAAACCTGAAGAAGCAGGCGAAGCAGTACCTCAAATGGCATCGCGAACGGTACCATCCGGTCGCAGCGGAGATCAGGGCGGCCTTGCCCCGTTACCGTGACCTTGATGACGACGCCATTCTAAAGGCGGAGTTCAAGCTCGCCGACGCGCAGGAGCTGATCGCGCGCCAATCGGGATTCGACAGTTGGCAGGCGCTCAAATCAGGAGCCCTGGCAATGACCTCGCACTCAAAACCCACCACATCGCAGCCGGTGCTGCAGTCGACCGCCGCGCAGCTGTTCGTTGCCGATATCAGGGCTTCGTGCGACTTCTACGCGGAGAAGCTCGGCTTTGCCGTCGATTTCGTCTATGGCGACCCGCCATTCTATGGGCAAGTGATCCGCGACAGCGCCAGGCTTGCTCTACGCCTTGTCTGCGAGCCGGTCTTCGTCGATGACATCCGCCAGCGCGAGGACCTGCTTTCGGCTGCCATCACGCTCGAAACCGTCAATGACATCAAACAATTGTTCCTGACCTATCAGGCTGCTGGCGTACACTTTCACCAGCCGCTGCGGACCGAACCCTGGGGCGCCCGCACCTTCATCGTGCTCGATCCGGACGGAAATCTGATCCTGTTCGCAGGACCGGCCGACTGATCGAGAGCGGCGAAAATGGACGCCGGCGATGCTCGTGCTGTCCCGGCATCCACCCGTTCGCTCCCGTATCGCAGTTGCGAAACAACTTCTGCTCTCCGCCCTTTTTCAGTGGCGCCCGGTGACCTATTTGCGCAATGATGCGGGCAGCAGGCAGGGAGCGGCATGGCAAAAAACCAGTCCAGTCTATCGGCGGGGATCGTGGCAGCGATCCGCAAGCGGCGTCCCACGGTCGTTCATCGCGAAGCTGCGGTGAACCGCGGCGACATTGTCATCGCCTCCTACAACATCCATAAATGTGTCGGTACCGACGGCCGTTTCGATCCCGGGCGGACTGCCAATGTGATCGGCGAACTGGGCGCCGATATCGTCGCGCTTCAGGAAGCGGACCAGCGGTTCGGCGAGCGTGCGGGTCTTCTCGATCTCGAACATCTCCGGCGCGAGGCCCATCTCGTTTCGGTGCCGATCTCCGGCTTTTCGGCGAAGGGGCATGGATGGCACGGCAACGTGCTGTTGCTACGCGAGGGCGCCGTTTCCGATGTCAGGCAGCTGAAACTCCCAGGTGTCGAGCCGCGTGGCGCACTCGTCGTCGATCTCGACCTGAAGGTCGGCCCCTTGCGCATCATCGCCGCCCATCTCGGTCTTCTCAGGCATTCCCGCGCCCAGCAGGCCGAGGCGATCCTTGAAGCGGCAGCCGGCGCGAACGGGCGGCCGACGCTGCTCATCGGCGATCTCAACGAGTGGCGCATGGGCCGGAGATCGTCACTGTCCTTCCTAAGTCCTGTTTTCGATCCGTCGCACGCCACGGTCGCGAGCTTTCCGTCGCGTTTTCCGCTGCTGCCGCTCGATCGTGTGCTTGGCAATCCGCACCACCTGGTAACGTCGGTCGCCGTGCATGACTCACCGCTTGCGCGGATCGCATCGGACCATCTGCCGGTGAAAGCCTCCATCGCCTTGAAGGCTGCCCAGCAGGATCACCGAGACGGAAATCGGGTTGGGGCCGGCCGTGCGGGGTCGGTCTGACGGCGAGGCGCGCTTTCGATGTTATCCTCCGTTCTGATCATCGTCGCCGCGATCGTCGGTGTGGTCGTGGCGGCCATCCTCTACATCTATGGCCGGTTCGGACGGCGCCCGCACGGGCTGCCGTCAACGGCACTTCCGGTGGCCGAGGCCGGTACGGAACTCGATCGGCTTATCATGCCCCTTCTTGCCGGCCGCCCGAACGCAAATGGCGTGGCGCTCGTGTCGGACAGTATCGAGGCCCTGGTAGTGCGCGCGCATGCGGCGCGGCGCGCCGGGCGCAGCCTCGATCTGCAGTATTATTACTGGAAGGATGATCTGACCGGTCTTCTGCTGGCCCGAGAGATTTTGGCGGCGGCCGACAGAGGCGTATGTGTCCGGTTGCTGCTCGATGACATCAACGCCGGCATTCATGATCGCATGTGCATCGCGCTTGACGCCCACCCCAATATCGAGGTGCGGCTCTTCAACCCCAGCCGGGCGCGGACCGACCGCTTTCGCCGCGGCTTCGAGATGGCAATCCGCGCCTTCAGCGCCACCCGCCGCATGCACAACAAGCTGTGGGTGGCGGATGGCCGGGTCGCGATCGCCGGCGGGCGCAACATCGGCGACGCCTATTTCGACGCCGCCGAGCTTTCCAACTTCCGCGACCTCGACGTCTGGATGGTGGGGCCGGTGCTGGACCAGGCGTCCGCCATGTTCGACCGGTACTGGAACAGCGACTCCGTCCTCCCGATCGCTGCACTGCGCACGCCACGCAAGCAATATTTGCCGGCGCTCCGTGAGGCCGTCGACGGGCTTGCCCGGACACCCGCGGGCCGGTTTTACATCGAGCGCGTCGACAAGGCTGCCCAGGAAACCGGCATCTATCACGGCACGCGGCGGCTTCACTGGAGTTCGCAGATCCGCCTGGCATCCGACCCGCCGGAAAAGGCGCTGATGCAGCGGCGCCAGAACTGGTTGCTGCGCGAACTCTTCCCGTTGATCGAAGCGGCGACGCGGGATTTGAGGATTATCTCTCCCTATTTCATCCCCGGCGTTGCCGGCACGCGAGAGCTTGCGGCCATCGTTTCGCGCGGAGCTCGGGTCGCGGTGCTGACCAACTCTCTCGCAGCGACCGATGTCGCAGCCGTTCACGGCGGTTACATGAAGTACCGCCGGAAGCTCATCCAGGCCGGCATCGCTCTCTTCGAATTGAAGGAGCAGGGCGACGTTGCCGAAGGGCACCGCATGACGTTGTTCGGGCGCCGCAATGCGAGCCTGCACAGCAAGGCTTTCGTGGTCGATGGCTTGAACGGGTTCGTCGGCTCGATGAACTTCGACCCCCGCTCCGCATCGCTCAATACGGAAATGGGTGTCGTCTTTGCCGATGCGGCTCTTGCCGGCGAGCTGGCCAGCATGTTCGAGGAGGAGACCTCGCCGTCGATCAGCTACCGGCTCGGGATGGACGGTTCACGGCTTGTCTGGCGTGATCGCGCGAACGGCTCCGAGCGGCTGTTGCGGCGCGAGCCGGATGCCAGCCTTGCCAGGCGGATGATTGCCAACCTGATCCGTATTCTGCCGATCGAGTCACAGCTCTAGGAAGGCCGCGCCGCCGATACACGATTTGCCGTTCGTTTACCGACGTCATCGAACCCTGTGTGAAATGCTCGGTCGCGGCGGCCTGCGGCGCGCATGTCGGCGAAAAAAGGCTCTATTGACAACCATGTGTGGAGGAGCGCCGAACTTCGCAGCAAAGGGCGCTTCGATTAAGCTTATCGAAGCTTCGCGACTTGAAGTGAAGGGTGTTGACACTCTATGTAGGGACAGAAGGCAAATTCCGTGATTCCCGGTTCGCAAAGGTTTTGCGAGCCCGATTGATGAAGGTTCGATATGAGAAATCCCGTTGATACCGCCCTGGCACTGGTGCCGATGGTTGTTGAACAGACCAACCGCGGTGAACGTTCCTACGATATCTTTTCGCGCCTTCTGAAGGAGCGCATCATCTTCGTCACCGGTCCGGTCGAAGATCAGATGGCGACGCTCGTCTGCGCCCAGCTCCTTTTCCTCGAGGCGGAAAACCCGAAGAAGGAAATTGCGCTCTACATCAATTCCCCGGGTGGCGTCGTCACCTCCGGTATGGCGATCTACGACACGATGCAATTCATCAAGCCGGCGGTCTCGACGCTTTGCGTCGGCCAGGCGGCCTCGATGGGTTCGCTGCTCCTGGCGGCCGGCCACAAGGACATGCGCTTCGCCACGCCGAATGCGCGCATCATGGTTCATCAGCCCTCGGGCGGTTTCCAGGGCCAGGCCTCCGATATCGAGCGCCATGCCCGCGACATCCTGAAGATGAAGCGCCGCCTCAACGAGGTCTATGTCAAGCATTGCGGCCGCACCTACGAGGAAGTCGAGCAGACGCTCGATCGCGACCATTTCATGAGCGCGGACGAAGCTCTGGAGTGGGGTATCGTCGACAAGGTACTGACCTCGCGCGAAGAGATCGAAGGCACCGAGCAGGCCTGATAACGCGCTTTTGTGTCGCGATAGATGTAATTGTGACACAATTGTAATGGCTCAAGGGCTTTATCGTCAGGGTAAAGCCGGTAATATGGACCGTTAATGCTATGTTGGATTCTGAGGGCATAGTGTTCGGATGAGTTGGGAGAGTCGTTGCAGCCGCATCGGGCATGGTCGCCCAGGTGCGGTAAGTACTCCCGGAAGCCCTGCGTGAGGATAGGCTACAGGGCGAATTGAGTGGTCCGCGATACTTCGCTTGAAGTGTCCGGCGTGCTGGAAGGAAGTGGAAATGAGCAAGGTCAGCGGAAGCAACGGCGGTGACTCGAAGAATACGCTTTATTGTTCGTTCTGCGGCAAAAGCCAGCACGAAGTCCGTAAGCTGATTGCCGGACCGACCGTCTTCATCTGCGATGAATGCGTCGAACTGTGCATGGACATCATTCGCGAAGAGAACAAGACCTCGATGGTCAAGTCCCGCGACGGTGTGCCGACCCCTCAGGAAATCATAAAGGTCCTCGACGAATACGTCATCGGCCAGCAGCAGGCCAAGCGCATCCTCTCGGTGGCCGTGCACAACCACTACAAGCGCCTGGCGCATGCCGCCAAGGGCAGCGACGTCGAACTGGCGAAGTCCAACATCATGCTCGTCGGCCCGACCGGCTGCGGCAAGACCTATCTCGCCCAGACGCTCGCCCGCATCATCGACGTGCCGTTTACCATGGCCGACGCCACGACGCTGACCGAAGCCGGTTACGTCGGTGAAGACGTCGAAAACATCATCCTCAAGCTGCTCCAGGCCGCCGACTACAACGTCGAGCGCGCGCAGCGCGGCATCGTCTACATCGACGAAGTCGACAAGATTTCCCGCAAGTCCGACAACCCGTCGATCACCCGTGACGTTTCGGGCGAGGGCGTGCAGCAGGCGCTGCTCAAGATCATGGAAGGCACTGTTGCGTCGGTGCCGCCACAGGGTGGTCGCAAGCATCCGCAGCAGGAATTCCTGCAGGTGGATACCACCAACATCCTGTTCATCTGCGGCGGTGCGTTTGCCGGCCTCGACAAGATCATCTCCGCCCGTGGCGAGAAGACCTCGATCGGTTTCGGCGCGACGGTCCGCTCGCCGGAAGATCGCCGCGTCGGCGAGGTTCTGCGCGAACTCGAGCCGGAAGATCTGGTCAAGTTCGGTCTCATTCCGGAATTCATTGGCCGTCTGCCGGTTCTGGCGACGCTCGAAGATCTCGATGAAGATGCGCTGATCCAGATCCTGTCCGAGCCGAAGAACGCTCTGATCAAGCAGTATCAGCGCCTGTTCGAGATGGAAGACGTCGAGTTGACCTTCCACGAGGACGCGCTGCGCGAGATTGCCCGCCGGGCGATCGTGCGCAAGACCGGCGCCCGCGGCCTCCGTTCGATCATGGAGAAGATCCTGCTCGACACGATGTTCGAGCTGCCAACGCTCGAAGGCGTGCGCGAAGTGGTCATTTCCGACGAGGTGGTCAAGGGCGCGGCGCGGCCGCTCTACATCTACTCCGAGCGGTCGGACGAAAAGACCAACGTTTCGGCCTGATAACGCCGAATTATCGTTTGAGAAGCCCGCCTTGTGCGGGCTTTTTCATGTTCGCGCACTTAGCTGTTGAGACAAAGGCGCCCGAGCGCAGATTTCACAATTCGATTGTTGCTAAAGTGTCTCAAACAACGCAATGATGTGACGATTCAATGAAGGACCTTTATCGTTGCGCGTCCTTGAGCCTCGTTCTCCGTCGCAAGGCCCGCAACAGAAATGATGCGTAGTCAGAAGGACCCGGCCACGGTTGGTGGGTGTCGCGTCCAGCCTTGAAATGGACGCGGTGGCACTCCACTTTGATGTGGAAAATATGACAACCGGGAGTGCCTGCGGGGCTCCCGGGAACGGGCCCGAAATCGGGACGGAAAGGAAATGACATGACGAACAAAACGTCACCGGCGACTGAAAGCGCGACCTACCCGGTCCTGCCGCTCCGCGACATCGTGGTCTTCCCGCATATGATCGTGCCGCTCTTCGTCGGCCGTGAAAAGTCGATCCGTGCGCTTGAGGAAGTCATGGGCACCGACAAGCAGATCATGCTTGCCACCCAGATCAACGCCACCGACGACGATCCGGAACCGTCCGCGATCTATGAAGTCGGCACCATCGCCAATGTCCTGCAATTGCTGAAGCTACCCGACGGCACCGTCAAGGTGCTGGTCGAAGGCCGCGCGCGCGCCAAGATTGACGGCTACACGCCGCGCGACGAATTCTATGAGGCATCAGCGCACACGCTGAGCGAGCCGGAAGAAGATCCGGTCGAAATCGAAGCGCTGAGCCGCTCGGTCGTTTCCGAGTTCGAGAGCTATGTGAAGCTCAACAAGAAGATCTCCCCCGAGGTCGTCGGTGTCGCCAGCCAGATCGAAGACTATTCGAAGCTGGCCGATACGGTCGCCTCGCACCTGTCGATCAAGATCGTCGAGAAGCAGGAAATGCTGGAGACCACCAGCGTGAAGATGCGTCTGGAAAAGGCGCTCGGCTTCATGGAAGGTGAGATTTCCGTCCTGCAGGTCGAAAAGCGCATCCGCTCGCGCGTCAAGCGCCAGATGGAAAAGACCCAGCGCGAGTACTACCTCAACGAACAGATGAAGGCGATCCAGAAGGAACTCGGCGACGGTGAGGATGGCCGTGACGAGATGGCCGAGATCGAGGAGCGCATCGCCAAGACGAAACTCTCCAAGGAAGCGCGCGAAAAGGCTGACGCTGAACTGAAGAAGCTGCGCCAGATGAGCCCGATGTCCGCGGAAGCGACCGTGGTTCGCAACTATCTGGATTGGCTGCTCGGTCTGCCCTGGGGTAAAAAGTCGAAGATCAAAACCGACCTGAACCATGCCGAAAACGTGCTCAACACGGATCATTTCGGTCTCGATAAGGTCAAGGAACGCATCGTCGAGTATCTCGCCGTGCAGGCGCGTTCGTCGAAGATCAAGGGCCCGATCCTGTGCCTCGTCGGCCCTCCGGGCGTCGGCAAGACCTCGCTCGCCAAGTCGATCGCCAAGGCGACCGGCCGCGAATATGTGCGCATGGCGCTCGGCGGCGTTCGTGACGAAGCCGAGATCCGCGGTCACCGCCGCACCTATATCGGCTCCATGCCGGGCAAGGTGGTGCAGTCGATGAAGAAGGCGAAGCGGTCCAACCCGCTGTTCCTGCTCGACGAAATCGACAAGATGGGCCAGGACTTCCGCGGCGATCCGTCGTCGGCTCTGCTCGAGGTGCTGGATCCGGAACAGAACTCGACCTTCATGGACCACTACCTGGAAGTCGAATACGACCTGTCCAACGTGATGTTCATCACCACGGCCAACACGCTGAACATTCCGGCGCCGTTGATGGACCGTATGGAAGTGATCCGCATCGCCGGCTACACCGAAGAGGAAAAGCTGGAGATCGCCAAGCGGCATCTGCTGCCGAAGGCGATCCGCGACCACGCGCTGCAGCCGAAGGAGTTCTCCGTGACTGACGGAGCCCTGATGGCGGTCATCCAGACCTACACGCGGGAAGCCGGTGTTCGTAACTTCGAGCGCGAATTGATGAAGCTCGCCCGCAAGGCGGTGACCGAGATCATCAAGGGCAAGACGAAGACGGTCGAAGTCACGGCGGACAACATCAACGACTACCTTGGTGTTCCGCGCTTCCGTCACGGCGAAGCCGAACGCGACGATCAGATCGGCGTGGTCACGGGTCTTGCCTGGACCGAGGTCGGCGGCGAACTGCTGACGATCGAAGGCGTCATGATGCCCGGCAAGGGCCGCATGACGGTCACCGGCAACCTGCGTGACGTGATGAAGGAATCGATTTCGGCGGCGGCGTCCTATGTCCGCTCGCGGGCGATCGATTTCGGCATCGAGCCTCCGATGTTCGACAAGAGCGACATCCACGTGCACGTGCCGGAAGGTGCGACGCCGAAGGATGGTCCGTCGGCCGGTGTCGCCATGGCAACCGCGATCGTGTCGATCATGACCGGCATCCCGATCTCCAAGGACGTCGCGATGACCGGCGAGATCACGCTGCGCGGCCGCGTGCTGCCGATCGGCGGTCTCAAGGAGAAGCTGCTGGCAGCGCTCCGGGGAGGCATCAAGAAGGTGCTGATCCCCGAAGAGAACGCGAAGGATCTCGCCGAGATCCCGGATAACGTGAAGAACGCGCTCGAAATCATCCCGGTTTCGCGGATGGGCGAGGTGCTTGTACACGCTCTGGCGCGCATGCCGGAACCGATCGAATGGGACCCGGCAAGGGAGCCGGCAACCGTCGCAGTGGTTGATTCGCAGGACGAAGCAGGCACCTCGATCGCCCACTAAAAAGTGCCGGTGAATGGGCGCAGCGACCTCACGCGGCGCCCATTTTGCAGAAAAATTGGGAAGACCGGCCTCTGGCCGGTCTTTTTTGTTGTAAAAGCGCCCTGCAAGCCTTGCATTCCAAGGGATTAGGCGCAATTGGGAAAGGCAAGACGCGGGCGATGCGCAAGCCGCCGCGGCTTAAAACACAGTCGTTTCGAACCAATCTGAAAGGGGTGGAAACATGAACAAAAATGAGCTCGTGTCTGCCGTTGCTGAGAAGGCCGGACTTTCCAAGACCGACGCATCTTCTGCAGTTGATGCAGTTTTCGAGACCATCCAGGGCGAGCTGAAGAGCGGCGGCGACATTCGCCTGGTCGGCTTCGGCAACTTCTCGGTTTCGCGCCGCGAAGCCTCGAAGGGCCGCAACCCGTCCACGGGTGCGGAAGTTGACATCCCGGCCCGCAACGTGCCGAAGTTCACGGCCGGCAAGGGCCTGAAGGACGCCGTCAACGGCTGATCAGATTTGCTTGGCGGCCGGACACGAGGCCGGCAGTCCAGGTATTCGAGGGTTCGGCGAAAGCCGGACCCTTTCGCATTCCGGGGGGCTGCCCTTGCGGCCTCCTGCCATTTGCTCTACGGCTTGCCCATTCTCAGGGCGGGGTGAAAATCCCCACCGGCGGTAAGGGCGCTGCAACATCATGCGGTGACCCAAGCCCGCGAGCGCCTTTCTCTTGAAGCGGGGAAGGGGTCAGCAGATCCGGTGCAATTCCGGAGCCGACGGTCATAGTCCGGATGAAAGAGAATGGTCGTCGGCACGAAGAGCAGGGCTGCCCGGCGTCGTGCCGTGCGCTCATGCGTCCTGATTTGTGTTTGTCCATTTCTCAGGATGCGTGACATGAATCAGACTTCCCTCGGTTTGTCCTCCTCGCGCGCCATGGCCGGTGCCGGCTTCATGGTGCTGGCCGGTATTGCCTTCGCCGGGCTCAATGTCGTTACCCAATGGCTGACGATGAAACTCGGCTTTCCCGCTGCCGCCACGGCCTTCTGGCAATATGCCTTCGCCCTTCTCTTTTCTTTGCCGTTCCTGCGGCGCGTCGGACTTTCGGCGATGCGCACCGATTACCCGTGGCGCCACGTCGTGCGCGTGGCCCTCGCGGCCTTCGGCGTCGGGGCCTGGGTCTCCAGCCTTGCGCATGTGCCGATCTGGCAGGCGATTGCCCTGGTGATGACCTCGCCGTTCTTCATCATCCTTGGCGCTCGCCTGTTTCTCGGCGAACGCGTCGGTCCGGCCCGCTGGACCGCGACCGCGGTCGGATTTGCCGGTGCGATGATCATTCTTGAACCCTGGTCGGACAGCTTCACCTGGGCAGCGCTGCTGCCGATCCTCTCCGCCTTGCTCTGGGGCGCCTCGTCGCTCATCACCAAGAGCCTGACGAGCAGCGAGCGTCCCGAAACCATCACCATCTGGCTGCTTGTCCTTTTGACCCCGATCAATGGCGCCATTGCGCTCACGGCCGGTTTCGCGGTGCCGCAGGGCATGGCGCTCGGCCTTCTCGTGCTCGCCGGGGTCATGACAGTGTTCGCGCAATATTTGCTGACGCTCGCCTATACGGTTGCCGACGCCGCCTATGTGCAGCCCTTCGATGATTTGAAGCTGCCGCTCAATGTCTTTGCCGGCTGGCTGGTCTTCGGTTACGCACCGACAGGCTATCTCTGGTTCGGTGCGGTCCTGATCCTTGGCGCGTCACTGTTCATCATGCGCAACGAGAGTCGGCGCGAACGGGAGGCTGTTGCAACCTGAACGGTGTAAAACCCGGCCGGTGTCATTCGGCTGTCATCGCAGTCGCGCAGAACCCCCATGTTTTCAGTATTCTCCATGGGGGATTTCAATGATCATTACTTCGCGCGTGACCGCGTTCGCGGCCGTCCTTCTTGCTTCGGTGGCATTTCCTGCGGCGGCTGAACCTGTATTCAATCGTATTGCGTCCTTTGCCGTTGCCGACAATCTGCCTGATGGTGACGCGCGCAAAGCGCCGACGTCCGCCGAGATCATCACGGCCAGCGAAGACGGCAATACGCTGATCTACTCCGACAGCCCGGGCGAGCGCGTCGGCCTGATCGACATCACCGATGCCAAGGCGCCGAAGGCAGCCGGCACAATCTCTTTCGACGGTGAGCCGACCTCCGTTACCGTTGCCGGCGCCAAGGCGCTCGTTGCGGTCAACACGCGCGAAAGCTTCGTCAAGCCTTCCGGTCTTCTGGCAATCATCGACCTGGCGTCGAAGAAGGTGGATGCGACCTGCGATCTCGGCGGTCAGCCGGACTCGGTTGCCGTCAACAAGGACCGTACGCTTGCGGCCATCGCCATTGAAAACGAGCGCGACGAGGAAGTGAACGACGGCAAGATCCCGCAGATGCCGGCCGGCGATCTGGTGATCCTGTCCTTGAAGGACGGCGTTGCCGATTGCGGCTCGCTGAAGCGCGTGACGCTGACGGGTCTTGCCGAAATCGCTGGCGAAGATCCGGAGCCGGAATTCGTCTCCTTCAACGGCAAGGACGAGATTGCGCTGACGTTGCAGGAGAACAACCACATCGTCGTCATCGACGGCAAGACTGCGACGGTGAAGACGCACTTCTCTGCTGGCACCGTCGACCTCAAGGATATCGACATCAAGCGCAACGGCGCCATCGCCTTCAAGGACGAGCAGCCGGGCCGCAAGCGCGAGCCCGATGCGGTGAAGTGGCTCGACGATAACCGCATCGTCGTTGCCAACGAAGGTGACTACGAAGGCGGCTCGCGCGGCTTCACGATCTTCGACACCACCGGCAAGGTGCTCTACGAATCGGGCGCGAGCTTCGAGCATGCCGTTGCCGCGATCGGCCACTACCCGGAAAAGCGCTCGTCGGCCAAGGGCGCGGAGCCCGAGGGGCTGGAAGCGGCCAAGTTCGGCGACGACAACCTGTTCTTCCTGCTCGCCGAGCGCGCTTCCGTCGTCGGCGTCTACAAGGATACGGGTGCGGAGCCCGAACTGCTGCAACTGCTGCCGTCGGGCATCTCGCCGGAAGGCGCCGTCGCGATCCCGTCGCGCAATCTGCTTGCGACCGCCAATGAAGTCGACCTCGTCGAGGACGGCGGCGCGCGTTCGCATGTGATGATCTATGAGCGCGGCGAAGGCGAAGCTGCCTATCCGCAGATCCACTCCGCCGAGAAGGACGGGCTGCCGATCGGCTTCGGTGCACTCTCCGGTCTTGCTGCCGTCTCGGACAAGCCGGGCTTCCTGCGCGCCGTCAACGACTCGGTCTTCTCGTCGCAGCCGACGATCTTCACCATCGACGCCACCCAGAAGCCGGCGCTGATCACCGAGACGCTCGCCATCACCCGTGACGGCGCACCGGCTCAGAAGCTCGACATCGAAGGCATCGCCAATGACGGGGAAGGGGGCTTCTGGCTCGCATCGGAAGGCAATTCCGACAAGCTCTACAGCCACGCGCTCTTCCACGTGAACAAGAAGGGCGAGATCAAGAAGGAAATCGCTTTGCCTGAGGCGCTGCGCGCCGGCGAAACCCGCTTCGGCTTCGAAGGCATCACCGTTGTTGGCGAAGGCGACGACCAGACGCTGTGGATGGCTGTTCAGCGCGAATGGAAGGACGACGAGAAGGGCTTCGTCAAGCTCGTCTCCTACAAGCCGAAGAGCGAAGAGTGGGGTGCCGTGCGCTACCCCCTGGAAAAGGCCGGTGACGGCTGGGTCGGCCTGTCGGAAATCTCCGTTCATGGTGACTACGCCTACATCATCGAGCGCGACAACCTGATCGGCCAGGCAGCCAAGCTCAAGAAGATCTACCGCGTCGCGCTGACGGAACTGAAGCCGGCAGCACTTGGTGGCGAACTGCCTGTCGTCAAGAAGGAGGAGGTTCGTGACCTCATTCCCGACCTGAAGGCGCTCAACGGCTATGTCGTCGACAAGGTCGAGGGCTTCACAGTCGATGCAGCCGGCAATGGCTATGTCGTGACCGACAATGACGGTGTCGACGACTCCTCCGGCGAAACCCTGTTCTTCTCCATTGGCGCGATCAACGCGATGTAAGCGTTAACGCCCGGAGAAAACGGAAGAGGCCGGGACATGATGTCCCGGCCTCTTTCTGTTTCGGACTGGTAGGAAATAGCGACTAGCGGGCGACAGCGACCTGCGCCGCCGCTTCTTCGGCCTCATCCTTGCGCTTGCGGATCTCATCCGTCCTGTCGACCAGCTTGCCGACGATGTCGTAGAGGGCATCGAGTTCCTCGTCGTCGAGCGCCGAGAAAATTTCCTCGAGCAGTTGCTTGCGTGGATGCTCTGCGGCTTCAAGCACGACGCGACCCGTTTCGGTAATCGAGACGATCTTGGCGCGCCGGTCCTCGGGATCGGGCTTGCGCATCACCAGGCGGTCGCGTTCCAGACCGTCGATGGCCTCGGTGACCGTGCGCGGCGCGAAGTTCAGCGCACAGGCGATATCGGTCGAGCGACAGGGACCGAGCTTGCTCAGGAAGAAGAGGAACTTGCTGCGTGCCAGCGACACGCCTTCTTCGGTCATCGATTCGTTCACCAGCCGGTGAACCCGGTGGTAGAGCTCGAACAGTCTATCGGAAACTTCAAATGTCTTCTTCATGATCGTCGCTGGAATTTCATGAGGTGCCATGTGAAATGGCAGTAACATTAGTGATAGTTACAATTGCCACCTTTGTCGACAGAAACCTCTGAGACTTCACGGTAAGCACTTGGAGGCAAAGAAACGGCCGCCGTTTCCGGCGGCTGTTTCTGTCGGTTTGTCAAGAATTTCGTGTCTCGAACCCGCCCGCGAAAAACCAAGCACGGCGTGCGTCGTGGTTATGCCGCCCGGCGTGTCGAGCCGGCCGACGGCGCGTAGCCGTAGGCCTGAGCCTCTTCCAGCGTGAAGCGGGCGATCAGCTCGCGCAGGCGGCCGGCTTCCTGGGCAAGCGTGGCGCTTGCGGCATTGGCTTCCTCGACCATGGCTGCGTTCTGCTGGGTCACCTGATCCATCTGGTTCACGGCGGTGTTGACCTCCGACAGTCCGGCGGACTGCTCCTGCGCCGAGATGGCGATCGCATCCATGTGCTGGTTGATCGTGACGATGAAGCCTTCGATGGTGCGGAGAGCCTCGCCGGTTTCGCGCACGAGCCGGACGCCGCTTTCGACTTCGACAGCGGAGTTGCGGATCAGGTCCTTGATCTCCTTGGCCGCATTGGCCGAGCGCTGGGCAAGCTCGCGGACTTCCTGAGCGACGACGGCGAAACCCTTGCCGGCATCGCCGGCGCGGGCTGCTTCGACGCCGGCGTTCAGCGCCAGAAGATTCGTCTGGAATGCAATTTCGTCGATGACGCCGATGATGTTCGAGATCTGGCTCGACGAATGCTCGATCCGGCCCATGGCATCGACCGCGCCCGAGACGATGGCGCCGGACTTGCGGGCGCTTTCGTTTGCCTGGCCGGCGACGGCACGGGCCTCGTTGGTGCGCTTCGACGAATTGCCGACATTGACGGTGATCTGGTCGAGCGCAGCGGCCGTCTCTTCCAGTGAGGCTGCCTGCTGCTCGGTCCGACGCGACAGGTCGTCCGCACTCTGGCTGACTTCGCGCGCACCGCTGTCGATGCTGCCGGAGCTGGCCGAAACGGCGGCAAGCGTATCGGCCAGTTGGGCGACGGCCTGGTTCAGGTCGTGGCGGAGCTGCTCGAAGTCCGGTGCAAAAGGTTCGTCGAGCTGGAAGGCGAGATCGCCGGAGGCAAGCCGGCGCAGGCCGCCAGCAAGACCGGCCGTCGCTTCCTGGAGGCGGCGCTGTGCCGCCGTTTCGGCTTCCTCGGTCAGACGCAGGCGATCGGCTTCAGCCTGGGCGCGCTGTGTCTGGGCATCCGCTTCGAGCTGCTGGTTGGTGATTGCCGCCTGACGGAAGACTTCGACGGCACGGGCCATCTCGCCGATTTCGTCCTTGCGGGCACCGTAGGGGATGCTGGTGTCCGTGTCGCCTTCCGCAAGGCGCGCCATCGAACGGGTGATGATCTGGATCGGGCGGGCGATACCGCGCACGGCATAGAGAATGGCGCCGAGCACGATGATCGCCGCGACGGCGATGACTGCGATTTCGATCATGCGGATCTGGTCGTGCGTTGCCGAGCTTGCTGCAACCGCGGCGTCGGCGCCGGCGACGTTGAGCGCGCGTACTTCCTTGATCGCCTCGTCGACCTTCTGCTCGGTCTCCCGCATCTCGACCTTGAAGACGCTCTGCGCCTTCATGTTCTCGAGGTTGTTGGAGAGCTTGACCATGCCATCGGCGATGGAAAGGTAGGCCTGATAGGCAGCGCGTACCTTTTCCAGCGCGGCCTTGTCGGCGTCCGTTACCATCAGCGCCGCATAGTCGTCGGCGAGCTTGTTGAAGCCTTCGACGGTCTGGCCGATGACTTTTTCCGCGGCCTTCTTTTCGAAGGGCGTCAGCGAGATCAGGTGGCGCGCAAAGGCCATGCGCGTATCGGAAAGCTGGGTTTCGAGCGCGCGGGAAAGCGAGACACGCGGCAGCCAGGTGGTGGCGATCTCGTTGTTGCGCTCGTTCATCATCTTGATGCCGCCGAGCGACGAGACGGCTAGCGCCGCGACGATGACGGCGACCACGAGGAAGAGGGCAATGAGCGTGTGTGAAATCTTGAGTCGTGACATAGGTTCCCCCCGGAAGGACGGCCGTCCATAAAAGCTGTACTTGATGAAGTCGTTCCGGCTCTTGATCGTCATGACGGAGCGGATGCCGAAGCAGGAATCATTCCGGTGCCTGGATGCGCTGGGAGCGCAGCCGACGGAAACCTAGCGAACAAGATGTTACAAAAACCCTAATCGATTAAAGTGAGTATAATCTGATATTTGCAGGTACTCCGGCCGTGCTGTTGATCATTCGTTTTCGGCAGTCTCTGCGGAGATGTTCTGTATTAGTCTTGGCTTTACTTGGATGGTCTGAAGAATGCTCGTCTGCAGCCGACCAATCTCCCACGTGGATGAAGGGTCGACACTGATTGACGGGCGCCGGCCTGCCGGGCCATGGTCGGCCATGCCCTTCCGCTTCGTCCATACCGCAGATCTTCATCTCGATTCGCCCCTCCGCAGCCTCGCCCTTAGAAACGCCGACCTCGCGGAGATCGTGCGCGGCGCGTCCAGGCGCGCCTTCGTCAAGATCGTCGATCTCTGCATTGCCGAAAAGGTCGATGCGCTGCTGATTGCAGGCGACCTCTATGATGGCAGCCAGACGTCGATGAACACGGCGCTGTTTCTCGGGAGGGAGTTGCGCCGGCTGGATGAGGCGGGGATCCGGGCGTTCATCATCCGTGGCAACCACGATGCCCAGTCGCAGGTCACCAACGAGCTCACTTTGCCGCCTTCGGCGCATGTGTTCAAAGGCAGAGCGAAGGCCGTTCTTGCCAAGACCTTGGCAAGCGGGCGCGACGTCTATGTGCACGGGGTGAGTTTCGCCAGCCCGCACGCGCCGGAAAGCCTGCTGCCGGCCTTTCAGCCGCCGATGTCGGGGGCGCTCAACATCGGCATGCTGCACACAAGCCTTGCCGGTGCGGCCGGCCATGATCTCTACGCGCCCTGCAGCGCCGCCGACCTCGTGGCACATGGTTTTGACTACTGGGCTCTCGGCCACATCCATCAACGCCAGATCCATGCAACGGCCCCCTTCGTCGTCATGCCCGGCATACCGCAGGGCCGCGACGTCAACGAAGCCGGTGTGAAGAGCGTGACGCTGGTGGCGATCGATGAGGACGGCCGGGCGGAGATTACCGAACTGCCGATCGGCATCGCCAGTTTCGAGCGCCTGCCAGTCGATATCACCGGCCTCTCCGAGTGGCGCGACGTGCTTGATGCGGTCAGGCAGGCGCTTGTGCGGACATCTGTGGATACGCCGGCGGAAAATGTGATCCTGCGCGTAACGCTGACGGGCGCAACACCGCTGGCCTGGCGCCTTCGCCGCGACACGGATTTGCTGCGCGCCGAGATCGACAACATCGCGGCCGGCATCGTCGGTTGCTGGATCGAGAAGCTGGAACTCGCCTGCGGCAATCCCCTGGTGGAAAAAGCGGGTGCAATGCTGGATCCGGTCGATGAGCTGGTGGCCCTCGTCGAGGCCGATGTTCTGCCGGCTCACGGATTTCGCCAGGAAGTCCGGGCAGCCGTGGAAGATCTGCTGCAACAACTGCCCCCTGAGCTGCGCCAGGCGTTGGCACCCGATGAAGACGCGATCGAGCGCCTCGCTTTCGAGGCCAGCGCGTCGGGAGGCACGGAAGTGCTTGCCCATCTTCATGGCAGCGGTTCCGGCGAGGGCATCCACTGATGCGGCTCAGCGCGCTCGATCTCGTCCGCTATGGCAAATTCACCGATCGCCGCCTCGACTTCGGTGAGAGCGTGGCCGGCGTGCCCGACCTGCACATCGTCTACGGGCCGAACGAGGCGGGCAAGTCAACGATGTTCTCGGGCTTCCTCGATCTGCTCTTCGGGATCGAGCACTCGAGCCCCTATGGGTTCCTGCATCCCTATCCGACAATGCGGGTCGGTGGCACCATCGAGGCGGCTGATCGGACGCACCGCGTGTTCCGGGTCAAACGCAAGTCGAACTCGCTGGTCGGCCCCGACGATCAACCCTTGCCCGACAATCTCTTCTCCGGTGTGCTGGGCGCGATCGACCGCGACACCTATCAGACGATGTTTTCGCTCGATGACGAGAGCATCGAGAAGGGCGGCGAGGCGATCCTGAAGAGCGAGGGAGAGCTTGGGTCGCTGTTGTTTTCCGCAAGCTCCGGCCTGCCGGACAGTACGGCGATCCTTGCCGCCTTGCGCGGCCAGGCCGACGCCTTCTACCGGCCACAGGCGCGCAAGCATCAGCTTGCAGAGCTGAAGGCGCAGCTTGACGCCCTGAGGGCGGAGCGAAATGCCCTCGACATCAACGCACGCGAATATGCGGCGCTGCGCAAGACGCTGGCGCAAGCACGCGACCGGCATGAGGAAGCGATCACACGTCGCGCCGAACTTCGGGTCGCGCAGTCTCGCCTGAAGGCGGAGATCGAGGCCCTGCCGCACTTTGGCCGGCTGCGTGCGCTTCGCATGGAACTGGCGAGCGCGCCGGTACTGCCGGTCCCGCCGACCGAGTGGGCAGCCGAGCTGCCGGCGCTTCGCCGCCAGGAAGCGGAGATCGAGGTCAGGCTTCGGCAGAACCAAAGCGAGATGCAGCACCGCCGCAATGCGTTGGAAGAGCTTCCGCTCGACAAAAAAGGGCTGTGCCTGGCCGAACGGCTGACGGCGCTGCAGGAGACGGCCCTCGATGCGCGCTATGTCACGGCCGCGCGCGATATGCCGTCGCGATTGGAAGAGTTGGCGAGGTCGTCGACGGAGATCGTCGGTTGCCTGCTGCGGCTTGGCGAACCCGCTGACCGCGATCCTGCCGATCTGCTGCTGCCGGCAGGGGTCGGCGCGCGACTGCAGGATCTGGCGCGCCGACATTCTGCACTGGCCGAACGGTGCGCTTCGGCTCACCACGAAGTGCAAGCCGCGGCCGAGGAAAAACGGATCGCTGAATGTGAGCTGGTGCGGATTGATGGAGAAGGGGGGCTGGCGGACACCTCCGGTCTTTCGGGGCGACTGACGCTGCTGCGGCGCAGTGACTGCCTGCTTCGGAAACAGGCCGCCGCGCAATCTCTGGATCGGCTGGAAGCGGAACTTGCCGACAAGCTGCTGCTGCTGAAGCCTTTCGCTGGAAGCGCCGACGATCTGCTGGCGCTCGGCGTTCCAGCGCCTGGAGCGCTTGAGGCGTTGCGTAGGGCCGCAGCCACTTTGGAAGAGCGGCAAGCGCGCGTATCCGATCGCATTGCCGGCGAGCAGGAGCTGCTTGTGGGCGAGGAGGCGCGGCTGGCCGCGCAGTCCGCCGTTGGCGGCACTCTGGACGATGTTTCGGCCGCGGCACTGCGTCGCCGTCGTGACGAGGCCTGGGAGCGGCACAAGGGCCGGCTTCTTCAGGAAACGGCTGTCGCTTTCGAAGAGGCGATGGGTAGGGATGACGAAGTTACCGCGCTGCGCCTCGCCGAAACGGCGCGGCTTGCCGATATGCGCGGCCTGTCTCTTTCGATCGCCGAGAGACGCGCCCGCCTTGCGGCGCTGCGCGAGCAGCAGCAGCGATGCAGTGAGGAGGCGGCGCTCCAGGCGCAGTCTCTGGAAGTCGTCGTCACGTCCTGCGGCTTGCCGAGCGTCACGGGCTTGCTCCAACTGGAAGCCTGGCTCGCTATCCGGAGTTCGGCGCTCGAACTTCGCGCGCAATTGCGCCCTGTCCGTCTGGAGTTCGAGCGGGCGCATGCGGAGGAGGCCGAAGCGATTCGCGGGCTCAGCGACGAACTTGCCGGCATCGGCATAGAAGCAGGGCTGTCGGAGCGGCTCGACGATCTCCTGCAGATCGCGGAGCGAGCCGTATCGCAGGCACAGACCGCGGCCGCCGCCCGCAACGCGGCCCGCGAGACGGCAAAGCGCAGCGCAATGGTTCTTGAAGGCCGCCGCTCGACCTTAGATCTTGCTGAAGCCGAAATGGCCACGTGGCAGGAGCAGTGGAATACGCTTCTTGCCAAGAGTTGGCTTGCCGAACGCAGCGAACAGCTTGTTCCGGAGCAGATTGGCGCGATGCTTACGGTCCTGCAGGACCTGGACAAGCTCGTACAGCGCAAGGCCGATCTCGAGTATCGTGTCGCCGGGATGCGCAAGGATCAGGCGGCATTCGAACGTGCCATCGCCGACCTCGCCGGCGGACCGCTGACAGACGATACGTTCGCAACGTTCACGGCGCTCAAGGTGCGTGCTGCCGAGGCCCATCGGCTTTCCGACCGCCGGGCGACATTCCTGTCGGAGCTGGCCCGCTTGGACGACGAGCGACGCGCAATCTGTGCCGAGCAAGAGCTCCATATAGCGCGCCGGCGCCTCGTCCTCGAGTTTTTCGACTGTGAAACGGTCGACGATGCCATGCAGCAGTTCGAAGCCGCGCGCGAGCAGGGGCGCCTGCGCCAGCGAATCGCCGAACTGGAAGCGGATATCGCTTCCCGATTGGGCGTTTCCATGTGCCAGCAGGCCGAGGCGTTGCTCGCAGAGCTCGATGCGGCCGCGGTCCTGCTGGAATTGGCGCGGCTCGATGCGGCGCTCGAAGACAGCGACCGCGAAGTCAGCGAGTTGCACACGGATATGCGCGGCAAGGAGAAGGCGCTTGCCGATGTCGAAGGCGGGGACACGGTTGCCGAGCTCGATCAGAAGCGGCGAACGCTGCTGCTCGACATCGAGAGCAAGGCGCTTGCCTATCTGCGGCTCCGGGCCGGTGTCATCGCAGCGGAGACGGCGCTTCGGCTTTTCCGCGAGCGCCACCGCAGCGCAATGATGCGCCGCGCCTCCGAAACCTTCAGCCGGATCAGTGGTGGAGAATATTCCGGCCTGTCGGCGCAGTCCGACAAGGGGCAGGAGTTCCTGATCGCCAATGCCGCTGGCGGCGGATCGAAACTTGCCAAGGATCTCTCCAAGGGCACCCGATTCCAACTCTATCTGGCGCTCAGGATCGCCGGCTATCACGAAATCGCGGCAGCACGCGAATCGCTGCCCTTTATCGCCGACGACATCATGGAGACCTTCGACGACGGACGTGCTGGCCGCGCTTTCGAGCAAATGGCCGAAATGGCGCGCGTGGGCCAGGTGATCTATCTGACGCACCACGAACATCTTTGCGAGATCGCCCGCAGTGCCTGCCCGGCTGTGACAATCCACAGGTTATGATAGGCTCGCGGGCGTGGCGGTGCCTGTTGGCCGTGACGCGCTTTCGCTGAAAAGAAGCGCCGCAAACGAAAAACCCGGAGGAACGAGAGATGGACATCATACCCGGTGGGTCGAGACCTTCGATGCGCGCGCCGGCTGAGTATTTCACCGGTACGGTGCGACAGGATCCGGTCATCGAGACCGCAGATCCGGCGCGGATCCGCGCCGTCAGCGTTACCTTCGAGCCGGGCGCCCGCACCGCCTGGCACACCCATCCACTTGGTCAGACATTGATCGTGACCGCCGGCCGCGGCTTCGCGCAAAGCTGGGGCGGCCCGGTGCGCGAGATTCGCGTCGGCGACGTGGTCTGGTTCCCGCCGGGCGAAAAACACTGGCACGGTGCCGCGCCCGATACCGCAATGGTTCATCTTGCGATTCAGGAAGCGCTCGACGGCAAGGCTGTGGATTGGCTGGAGCATGTGACCGACGAACAGTATCGCGGGGCGTAGTGCCACGCGACAGAATCAGCTGACCGACAGGAACGGCCGGTCACGTCGATGATGGGGAGTGCATGGCTGACGGCGGCTGTCAGGCACAGCCGCTTCTGTCCCCGACAGGCGCCGCTCAACATCAGCGCTATCGTGGCACAGATAGGCGCCGCCGGAGCGAACGCATTCTCGGCCTATGAACAGTCACGAACGCAACAAGGTTCTAACGCCGCGAGGTCGCTGTCTTATGCGATGAATTGGGAGGAGAAGGAAAATGGTGGGCGATGAGAGACTCGAACTCCCGACATCCTCGGTGTAAACGAGGCGCTCTACCAACTGAGCTAATCGCCCTTCCGCGTTTGGACCGGATCAGTCCGCCGCGTCGGTGGCCGTGATCTAGGCGTAACCGAAAAAAACCGCAAGAGCATTTGTATCGTTTTTATGATTTTTTTTTGTGTTGGATCGCGCGATGCCCTGAATTGCCGGGGTTGCTAGTTGTGGACAAGAAAGCGTGTCTTCGGCCGTCACCCGTGGCAGGGGAGGGCGAGAGATAAAGATTTGCCGTTCGGGATCATCGTAGAGGATGGAAGAGGCAATCGGAGTGGGCGTATGGCTGCGTCGTGCGCATGATCCGGCCTCCTGAACATTGTCGTCACCTTGCCCTGTGGATCATTTTTCGCTCCGTCACGGATTTGTCTTCAAACACGCTTGACACCCAAATGCGAACCGCTTAGTTAGCCGCTCATCGAACGGGCAAGCCCGCTCGGTGCCGGGGCGGAAACGCTCCAACCAAGTCAAGATGATGCGGGTGTAGCTCAGTCGGTTAGAGTGCCGGCCTGTCACGCCGGAGGTCGCGGGTTCGAGCCCCGTCACTCGCGCCACTCTTGATCTGGATTTGCCTAGGCATTCTCAGGAAGCGCCGATGGTGGTAATAATGATCGTTCGCGGTCATCATGCGCGGGTGTAGCTCAGTCGGTTAGAGTGCCGGCCTGTCACGCCGGAGGTCGCGGGTTCGAGCCCCGTCACTCGCGCCATTTCTTCTTCTTACACTCCTCCTGTTTTTGCGTGCGCTAGCGCTGATTTGTGCACTGCGGCAATCTGTCTCTCCTTGCCGCTGTTTACGGTAAAGTCGGTCACGGCTTGCGATTCCGAGCTTTGTCGTCTCCACCCATTCGATCCTGTGTCGCGAACCGGTTTAATTGACCCTTGAAGGCTTGCGCACGGGCGCGGGCTGCGCTAACCACTCTGGCGTTGCAACATATTTTTCGGCCTGCGAGATCTGTTGTTCTGGCGCTCTCCCATGCGCCCTCCCGCAGGCAGGGACGGATAACAATGACTGAACTTCTCGGTTCCTACGTTCCGATCGCGATTTTCATTGGAATCGCATTGGTGATCGGTGTGGCGCTTCTGATTGCTCCCTTCGCCGTCGCCTTCAAGGCTCCTGATTCGGAAAAACTGTCGGCCTACGAGTGCGGCTTCAATGCGTTCGATGACGCCCGCATGAAGTTCGACATCCGCTTCTATCTCGTGTCGATCCTCTTCATTATCTTCGACCTCGAAGTGGCCTTCCTCTTTCCCTGGGCGGTCTCGTTCCATGAGCTGGGCTGGTTCGGCTTCTGGTCGATGATGGTCTTCCTCGGCGTGCTGACGATCGGCTTTATCTATGAATGGAAGAAGGGAGCGCTGGAATGGAACTAGCAGCATCCGGCACTACGCTCGTTGCGCCCAAGCCGAAGGGGATCATCGATCCCTCCACCGGCAAGCCGATCGGCAGCAATGATGCATTCTTCGGCGAGATCAACAATGAACTCGCCGACAAGGGTTTTCTCGTCACCTCGACGGATGAGCTCATCAACTGGGCCCGTACCGGCTCGCTGATGTGGATGACCTTCGGTCTCGCCTGCTGCGCGGTCGAGATGATGCAGATGTCGATGCCGCGTTATGATGCCGAGCGTTTCGGTTTCGCGCCGCGCGCCTCACCGCGTCAGTCCGACGTCATGATCGTCGCCGGCACGCTGACCAACAAGATGGCGCCTGCGCTCCGCAAAGTCTACGACCAGATGCCGGAGCCGCGCTACGTCATCTCGATGGGCTCCTGCGCCAATGGCGGCGGCTACTACCATTATTCCTATTCGGTTGTTCGCGGCTGCGACCGCGTCGTTCCCGTCGACATCTATGTGCCAGGCTGTCCTCCCACGGCAGAAGCGCTGCTTTACGGCGTGCTTTTGCTGCAGAAGAAGATCCGCCGGACCGGCACGATCGAGCGCTAAGGCAGGGGGTCTTTGATATGAGTGAAGCCCTGAACGAGCTTGCGTCCTACCTGCGCGAAACACGCGGTGCGCTGATCTCCGACGCGTCGCTGAACTATGGCGAACTGACGCTGACGACGACGTCTGCGAACCTCATCGCGCTGCTCACCTTCCTGCGCGATGACGTGCACTGCGCTTTCATCAACTTCGTTGACGTCTGCGGCGTCGACTGGCCGCAGCGTCCCGACCGTTTCGATGTCGTCTATCACCTGCTGTCGCCGCGCCAGAACCTGCGCGTGCGCATCAAGGTCCAGACCGGCGAGAACGAGCCTGTGCCGTCGGCGACGCCGGTCTATCCCGGCGCCGACTGGTTCGAGCGTGAAGCCTACGACATGTACGGCATTCTGTTCACCGGCCATCCGGACCTGCGCCGCATCCTGACGGACTACGGTTTCGAAGGACATCCGCTGCGCAAGGACTTTCCGGTCACCGGTTTTGTCGAGGTCCGTTACGACGACGAAGCCAAGCGCGTCGTCTACGAACCCGTCGAGCTGAAGCAGGAATTCCGCAACTTCGACTTCCTCTCTCCCTGGGAAGGCACGGATTACGTCCTGCCCGGCGACGAGAAGGCGAAGGCACGGTGAGACTAAATGGCCCGCGGTAGCCGTTGAACGGCTGCCGTCCGGCCTGGAGCAATCGGTATGACCGAACATAACGTCCGCAATTTCAACATCAACTTTGGCCCGCAGCATCCGGCGGCGCACGGCGTTCTTCGTCTGGTGCTCGAGCTTGATGGCGAAATCGTCGAGCGCGTCGACCCGCATATCGGCCTGCTGCATCGCGGCACCGAGAAGCTGATCGAGACCAAGACCTATCTGCAGGCCGTGCCCTATTTCGACCGCCTCGACTACGTGGCGCCGATGAACCAGGAGCACGCCTTTGCGCTGGCGATCGAGAGGCTGACGGCCACGGAAGTGCCGATCCGCGGCCAGCTCATCCGCGTCCTCTACTCGGAAATCGGCCGCATCCTCTCGCACCTGCTGAACGTGACCACGCAGGCCATGGACGTCGGTGCGTTGACGCCGCCGCTCTGGGGTTTCGAAGAGCGCGAAAAGCTGATGGTGTTCTATGAGCGTGCCTGCGGCGCGCGCATGCACTCGGCCTATTTCCGTCCGGGCGGTGTCCATCAGGACCTGCCGCACGAACTGGTCGAAGACATCGGCAAATGGATCGATCCGTTCCTGAAGACCGTCGACGACATCGACGAGCTGTTGACCGGAAACCGCATCTTCAAGCAGCGCAACGTCGACATCGGCGTTGTCAAACTCGATGACGCCTGGGCCTGGGGATTCTCGGGCGTGATGGTGCGTGGCTCGGGTGCTGCCTGGGACCTTCGTCGCTCGCAGCCCTACGAATGCTATTCCGACATGGAATTCGACATTCCGATCGGCAAGAACGGCGACTGCTTCGACCGCTACCTGATCCGCATGATCGAAATGCGCCAGTCGGCGCGCATCATGCGCCAATGCGTCGATCGCCTGCTCGGCGATGCCAAGGTCGGTCCGGTTTCGTCGCTCGACGGCAAGATCGTTCCGCCGAAGCGCGGCGAGATGAAGCGCTCGATGGAAGCGCTGATCCACCACTTCAAGCTCTACACCGAAGGCTATCACGTGCCGGCCGGCGAAGTTTACGCCGCCGTCGAAGCGCCGAAGGGCGAGTTCGGCGTCTACCTCGTCTCCGACGGCACCAACAAGCCCTATCGCTGCAAGATCCGTGCGCCGGGTTACGCGCATCTCCAGGCGATGGATTTCCTCTGTCGGGGACACCAGCTTGCCGACGTTTCGGCCGTGCTGGGCTCCCTCGATATCGTGTTCGGTGAGGTGGACCGCTGATGCGTCTCGTGCCCCTGGCCACGCTTGCTCTTTTCGCGTTTGCATCGACCGCTTCCGCACAGGAATCGGTCGATAGCGGCGCGACGTCGGGCGGCATGCGCGGGGGCTCGATGGCCGACCTTGTGGCCAAGGGCTACGAGATCAAGGCCGCGGTCGCCAATGGCACGCGCTACATCGTATTTTTGCAGAAAGACCAGTCAGCCTATGCCTGCGAATTCGTCTCGGTGACGAAATCGCGGTGCGGTTCGATTAACTGATAAGGTGTCCACTAGAATGTCCGTTCGTCGACTAGCCGAAGACACCGTCCAGCCAGCGAGCTTTGCCTTCAGCAAGGAGAACGCCGCCTGGGCGAAGGAAACGATCAAGAAATACCCCAAGGGTCGTGAGCAGTCTGCCGTCATCCCGTTGTTGATGCGCGCTCAGGACCAGGACGGCTGGGTCACGAAGGCCGCCATCGAGTCGATCGCCGACATGCTCGGCATGGCCTATATCCGCGCGCTCGAAGTCGCGACCTTCTACACCCAGTTCCAGCTGAAGCCGGTCGGTACGCGTGCGCACGTTCAGGTTTGCGGCACGACGCCGTGCATGCTGCGTGGCGCCGAAGACCTGATCAAGGTCTGCAAGAGTAAGATCGCCCACGATCCCTTCACCCTCAATGAGAGCGGCACGCTCTCCTGGGAAGAAGTCGAATGTCAGGGCGCCTGCGTCAACGCGCCGATGGTCATGATCTTCAAGGATACCTTCGAAGACCTGACGCCCGAGCAACTCGAGCAGATCATCGACCGTTTCGAAGCAGGCAAGGGTGCCGAAGTCACCCCCGGTCCGCAGATCGACCGTATCTATTCCGCACCGGAAGGCGGTCTGACGTCGCTGATGTTGGCTGATCTGGCTCCGGCCAAGGCGGCGACCAGCGCCAAGAAGGTCAGCGACGCGCCGGCCGTCTCCGTGCCGCCGTCCAACGCCGGCCGTGTCAAGACGGCTGCCAGCGAGACCAATGCTTCCCTGAAGACGCCGGCGACGGCAAAGGCCGAGGCTGCCGCCAACGCCAAGGTCGAAGGCGACACCGTCGACAAGTCGAAGCCGGTCAAGGCTGCAGCCGTTGCCGGCAAACCGTCGCTTGAGGACAAGAACCGCCCGGCCGGCATCGAAAAACCGGCTGCCGTCGACGACCTCAAGCTGATCTCGGGCGTCGGTCCGAAGATCGAGGGCACGCTGAACGAACTGGGCATCTACACCTACGCGCAAGTTGCTTCGTGGAAGAAGGCGGAGCGCGAGTGGGTCGACGGATACCTGAATTTCAAGGGCCGCATCGAACGCGACGACTGGGTCAAGCAGGCCAAGGCGCTCGCCAAGGGCGGCGAAGCCGAATACATCAAGGTCTTCGGCAAGAAGCCGCGGTAAAGAGGTGAATTATGCTCAGAGATGAAGACCGCATCTTTACCAACATCTACGGCCTCAAGGACAAGTCCCTGAAGGGCGCCATGGCGCGCGGCCACTGGGACGGCACCAAGCAGCTGCTCGAAAAGGGTCGCGACTGGATCGTCAACGAAGTGAAGGCCTCCGGCCTTCGCGGTCGTGGCGGCGCCGGCTTCCCCACCGGCCTCAAGTGGTCCTTCATGCCGAAGGAAAGCGACGGCCGTCCGCACTATCTCGTCGTCAACGCCGACGAGTCGGAGCCCGGCACCTGCAAGGACCGTGACATCATGCGTCACGATCCGCACACGCTCATCGAAGGCTGCGTCATCGCCAGCTTCGCCATGGGTGCGCATGTCGCCTATATCTATGTGCGCGGTGAGTTCGTCCGCGAGCGCGAGGCGCTGCAGGCGGCAATCGACGAGTGCTACGCCTTCGGCCTGCTCGGCAAGAACAACAAGCTCGGCTACGACATCGACATCTATGTGCACCACGGCGCCGGCGCCTATATCTGTGGCGAAGAGACGGCCCTGCTCGAAAGCCTCGAAGGCAAGAAGGGCCAGCCGCGCCTGAAGCCGCCGTTCCCGGCCAACATGGGCCTCTACGGCTGCCCGACCACCGTCAATAACGTCGAGTCGATCGCCGTCACGCCGACCATCCTGCGCCGCGGCGCCGGCTGGTATACGAGCTTCGGCCGTCCGAACAACCACGGTACCAAACTCTATTCGGTTTCCGGCCACGTCAATCGTCCGTGCACGGTCGAAGACGCGATGTCGATCCCGTTCCATGAGCTGATCGAAAAGCATTGTGGTGGCATTCGCGGCGGCTGGGACAACCTGCTCGCGGTCATCCCCGGCGGTTCGTCCGTTCCCTGCGTGCCCGGCGCGCAGATGAAGGACGCGATCATGGATTTCGACGGGCTGCGCGAAGTCGGTTCCAGTCTTGGAACCGCCGCCGTCATCGTCATGGACAGGTCGACAGACATCATCAAGGCGATCTGGCGTCTCTCGGCCTTCTACAAGCACGAGAGCTGCGGTCAGTGCACGCCGTGCCGCGAAGGTACCGGCTGGATGATGCGTGTCATGGAACGCATGGTTCAGGGTCGCGCCCAGAAGCGCGAGATCGACATGCTGTTCGACGTCACCAAGCAGGTGGAAGGCCACACGATCTGCGCGCTTGGCGACGCAGCCGCCTGGCCGATCCAGGGTCTGATCAAGCACTTCCGTCCGGAAATGGAAAAGCGCATCGACGAATACACGCGCAATGCCTCGTCGCACGGCGCGGTTCTGGAAGCGGCGGAGTAACAGGCGATGGCCGGTGCACGCGAGGAGGGACAGATGAAAGGGCAGGCCGAAACAGGCATTCCATTCGCGCGTCCGCTCGGCGGTGATCCGGCCGATCCGTTCGGCATGGCCGAATGGATGAAGGGCCTGCCGCAGGTGTCGCTGCACCCGCTGATGGTTCACCCGGCTGCCGCTGTGGCGGCGGTAACAGCGATCGGTTTCGGTCTGACCAGCCACTTTGCTGGCGCGATGTTCGGCGCGATGCAGGGTGCGGTCGAGGCGGCTCAGAAGCGGGTGGAGCCGGCAGAGCAGGACGTAACCACCGTTGTCGCCGAGACGGCGCTCCCGGCAGAAGCAGAAGCGAAAACGGTCGTGAAGCCCGCCGCTTCGCCAAATCGTATTGCGGCAAAACCGGCCGTTGAGAAGGTCGCGGTCGAGAAGCCGGTCAAGGTTCGCGCGGCGCGCGCCAAGGCGCAAGCTGCTGACGACCTCAAGCGGATTTCCGGTATTGGCCCGAAGCTGGAGCAGGTGCTCAACGCGAAGGGCATTCGCGGTTTTGCCGATATCGCCGGCTGGAGCGAGGCGGACGTTGCCCGCTTTGACGACGAGCTCGGTTTCGGCGGCCGCATCAAGCGGGACGATTGGGTTGGACAGGCCAAGGCGCTGAAGGGCGCGTGAGACAATAGGGGCGGGGACCTGAGACGGTCATCGCCCGCAAGCAGCAAGGCTGTGTTGGAATTGTCCGTCGCCGGAAGGCCGATGGACGGAAGACAGGATTGAGTACGAAGATGGCAAAGCTGAAAGTCGACAGAAAAGAGATCGAGGTACCGGATCATTTCACGCTGCTTCAGGCGTGCGAAGAGGCCGGAGCCGAGGTTCCGCGCTTCTGTTTCCATGAGCGGCTGTCGGTCGCCGGCAACTGCCGCATGTGTCTTATCGAAGTGAAGGGAGGGCCGCCAAAGCCCGCCGCTTCCTGCGCCATGGGCGTGCGCGACCTCCGTCCGGGCCCGAACGGCGAGACGCCGGAAGTCTTCACGACCACGCCGATGGTCAAGAAGGCCCGCGAAGGCGTGATGGAATTCCTGCTGATCAACCACCCGCTCGACTGCCCGATCTGCGACCAGGGCGGCGAATGCGACCTGCAGGACCAGGCGATGGCCTTCGGTATCGACAGCTCGCGTTATCAGGAAAACAAGCGCGCCGTCGAAGACAAGTATATCGGCCCGCTGGTCAAGACCGTGATGAACCGCTGCATTCACTGCACGCGTTGCGTCCGTTTCACGACCGAAGTCGCCGGTATTGCCGAGCTTGGCCTGATTGGCCGCGGCGAAGACGCCGAGATCACCACCTATCTCGAGCAGGCGATGACGTCCGAACTGCAGGGCAACGTCGTTGACCTCTGCCCGGTCGGCGCGCTGACCTCGAAGCCATTTGCCTTCACTGCTCGTCCGTGGGAGCTGAACAAGACCGAATCCATCGACGTGATGGATGCACTCGGTTCTGCGATCCGCGTCGACACCCGCGGTCGCGAAGTCATGCGCATCATGCCGCGCGTCAATGAGGACATCAACGAAGAGTGGATCTCCGACAAGAGCCGCTTCATCTGGGACGGCCTGAAGACGCAGCGTCTCGATCGTCCCTATGTCAAGAAGGACGGCCGACTGCAGCCGGCGACCTGGGGCGAAGCCTTCCAGGCGGTCAAGGCTGCCGTTGCCAAGACCTCCGGCGACAAGATCGGCGCCATCGCCGGCGACCTCGCTTCGGTCGAAGAAATGTACGCGCTGAAGCAGTTGATCGCAGCACTCGGCTCCGAGAGCGTCGATTGCCGCCAGGACGGCGCCGCACTCGACCCGTCGCTTGGCCGCGCCAGCTACCTTTTCAACCCGACCATCGCCGGCATCGAAAGCGCTGATGCGCTGCTGATCATCGGCTCCAACCCGCGCTTCGAGGCTTCGGTCCTCAACGCCCGTATCCGCAAGCGCTACCGCATGGGCAACTTCCCGATCGCCGTGATCGGGGAGCCCGGCGAGCTGCGCTACGAATACGAATATCTCGGCGCCGGCACCGAAACGCTCGCCGAACTCGTCTCCGGCAAGGGCAAGTTTGCCGCGACGCTCAAGAAGGCGCAGCGCCCGATGATTCTCATCGGCCAGGGCGCGATTGCAGGGGAGGGCGGCGCTGCCGTTCTTGCTGCCGCCGCCAAGCTCGCGGGCGCCGTCGGTGCGGTCACTGCCGAGTGGAACGGCTTTGCCGTTCTGCACACGGCTGCTTCCCGCGTCGGTGGTCTCGACCTCGGCTTCGTACCGGGTGCGAACGGCAAGACGGCGGCCGAAATGGTTACCGCTTCCGACGTTCTCTTCCTGCTCGGCGCCGATGAGATCGACCTTGCCGGTCGCAAGTCCGGCTTCACCGTCTATATCGGTTCGCACGGCGACAACGGCGCGCATGCCGCCGACGTCATCCTGCCGGGTGCGACCTACACCGAAAAGTCCGGCACCTGGGTCAACACGGAAGGTCGCGTTCAGGTCGGCAATCGCGCCGGCTTCGCACCGGGCGATGCGCGTGAGGACTGGGCGATCATTCGCGCACTCTCCGACGTTCTCGGCAAGAAGCTGCCCTTTGATTCGCTTGGCGAATTGCGCTCGAAGCTCTATGCGGCTCACCCGCATTTCGCGGATGTCGACGCGATCGCGACCGGCAACGGCGACGAAATTGCCGCACTCGGCCAAAAAGCCGGTGAGATGGGCAAATCCGTGTTTGCGTCTCCGGTCAAAGACTTCTATTTGACGAACCCGATAGCGCGCGCATCCGCCGTCATGGCCGAATGCTCGGCTTTGGCACGCAACAACTTCAAAGCTGCGGCGGAATGAGCGCGAGGGAATAGAGTATCATGGACGCTTTCGTTTCGACCTATGTCTGGCCCACGATCATCATGGTCGCCCAGTCGCTGCTGCTCCTGGTCGCGCTGCTGCTTTTTATCGCCTACGTTCTGCTCGCCGACCGTAAGATCTGGGCTGCAGTTCAACTCCGCCGTGGTCCGAATGTGGTAGGCCCGTGGGGACTTTTCCAGTCCTTCGCCGACCTTTTGAAGTTCGTCTTCAAGGAGCCGGTAATTCCGGCTGGCGCCAACAAGGCGATCTTCCTGCTCGCACCGCTCGTTTCCGTGACGCTGGCCCTTGCCGCCTGGGCGGTGATCCCGCTCAACGCCGGCTGGGTGATCGCGAACGTCAACGTCGGCATCCTCTTCGTGTTCGCCATATCTTCTCTTGAAGTTTATGGCATCATCATGGGCGGCTGGGCGTCGAATTCCAAATATCCCTTCCTCGGCGCGCTCCGCTCCGCGGCACAGATGGTCTCCTACGAAGTCTCTATCGGCTTCGTCATCGTTACCGTCCTGCTCTGCGTCGGCTCGCTGAACCTGACGGACATCGTCAACGCGCAGTC
Organism: Ensifer sp. 22460; assembly: GCF_052044935.1. NCBI lineage: Bacteria > Pseudomonadati > Pseudomonadota > Alphaproteobacteria > Hyphomicrobiales > Rhizobiaceae > Ensifer > Ensifer sp. 22460. The sequence goes on along the minus strand of NZ_JBQENZ010000004.1, from coordinate 73,495 downwards.
CACGGGCATCGGCACGAATCTCGGCCTGCCGGCGTCGTTCCTCGACTGGCATTGGCTGGCGCTGTTCCCGATGTTTATCGTGTTCTTCATTTCGGCACTTGCCGAAACGAACCGCCCGCCTTTCGACCTGCCGGAAGCCGAATCCGAACTCGTCGCCGGCTTCATGGTCGAGTACGGCTCTACTCCGTACATGATGTTCATGCTCGGCGAATATGCCGCCATCTGCCTGATGTGCGCGCTGACGACGATCCTGTTCCTCGGCGGCTGGCTGCCCCCGGTTGACGTCTGGTTCTTGAACTGGGTTCCCGGCATCATCTGGTTCGTTCTGAAGGCATCCTTCGTGTTCTTCATGTTCGCAATGGTGAAGGCTTTCGTTCCGCGTTACCGCTACGACCAACTGATGCGTCTCGGCTGGAAGGTCTTCCTGCCGATCTCTCTTGCAATGGTCGTGATCACTGCATTCGTTCTCAAGCTGACGGGAGCCGCATGACGATGGCTCACGCTTGGCAGCATACCGCCGGTCGCTCCCAGGCCGGCAATTCTGGAGGTAAATGATGGCCGGTCTTTCGCAAGCCGTCAGCTCGCTGTTCCTGAAGGAATTCGTCGGCGCGTTCTTTCTGTCGATGCGCTATTTCTTCAAGCCGAAGGCGACGTTGAACTACCCCTTTGAAAAAGGGCCGGTCAGCCCGCGCTTCCGTGGCGAGCATGCGCTGCGTCGCTACCCGAATGGTGAAGAGCGCTGCATCGCCTGCAAGCTCTGCGAGGCGATCTGTCCTGCACAGGCCATCACCATCGAAGCCGGTCCGCGCCGCAACGACGGCACCCGCCGTACGGTGCGCTACGACATCGACATGGTGAAGTGCATCTATTGCGGTTTCTGCCAGGAAGCCTGTCCGGTTGATGCCATCGTCGAGGGCCCGAACTTCGAGTTCGCCACCGAGACGCGCGAAGAGCTTTACTACGACAAGGACAAGCTCCTCGCCAATGGCGACCGTTGGGAGCGCGAAATCGCCCGCAACATCGCAATGGACTCGCCCTATCGCTGAGGCCAGAGCGTAGCGCCGCCCCGGGGAGGGCGGTGCATGTGACATAGGTTTGGGCAACGGCCGGACGCGTGTCCGGCTTTGCCTGTGGAGTGGGGCCTGAAGCGCCTCACGCCGTGCAAGACGAAGAAGGCACCGATCATGGGTCTGCAGGTTCTTTTTTTCTATCTCTTTGCCTTCATCGCGGTGGCGTCGGCATTTATGGTCATTGCGGCCAGGAACCCGGTTTATTCGGTTCTGTTCCTGATCCTGACCTTTTTCAACTCGGCAGGCCTGTTCCTGCTGACCGGCGCCGAGTTCCTCGCGATGATCCTGCTGGTCGTCTATGTCGGCGCGGTCGCGGTGCTGTTCCTGTTCGTCGTCATGATGCTCGACATCGACTTCGCGGAATTGCGGGCGGGCGTGCTCGAATACGCGCCGATCGGCGCGCTGATCGGCCTGATCCTGGCTGCCGAGCTTATCATCGTGGTCGGCGGCGCAACATTCTCGCCTGAGATCGCCAAGGCGATTTCGATGCCGATCCCGGCCGTCACGGAGCGCACGAACACGGCAGCCCTCGGCGACGTGCTCTATACGCACTACGTCTACTTCTTCCAGATCGCTGGCCTTGTGCTGCTCGTCGCCATGATCGGCGCCATCGTGCTGACCCTGCGCCACCGCGAAAACATCAAGCGCCAGAATATCCCGCAGCAGGTTGCCCGTACGCCCGAGACCGCCGTCGAAGTGGTCACGGTCAAGCCGGGCCAGGGCATCTAAGTCGGACGCGAGATCGAGGAACATAAAATGGAAATCGGAATTTCCCACTATCTCACCGTCAGCGCCATCCTGTTCACGCTGGGCGTCTTCGGCATCTTCCTGAACCGGAAGAACGTCATCGTTATCCTGATGTCGGTCGAACTCATTCTTCTGGCGGTCAACATCAACATGGTCGCCTTCTCGGCGTTCCTGAATGACATCACTGGCCAGGTCTTTGCCCTGTTCATCCTGACCGTCGCGGCTGCGGAAGCGGCTATCGGACTTGCAATTCTCGTCGTCTTCTACCGCAACCGCGGCTCGATCGCTGTTGAAGACGTCAACATGATGAAGGGCTGATTGGGCTATGGATACCATCATCAAGGCTATCGTCTTCCTGCCTTTGATCGGCTTTCTGATCGCCGGCCTCTTCGGTACTTCGATCGGCGCCAAGGCATCGGAATATGTGACAAGCGGTCTGATGATCATCGCCGCTGCGCTGTCCTGGTACGTCTTCTTCGACGTCGCCTTGGGCCACCAGGAGATGATCAAGGTTTCGGTGCTGCGCTGGATCCAATCCGGCAGCTTCGATGTCGAATGGGCGTTCCGCGTCGATACGCTGACATCGGTCATGTTCGTCGTCGTCAACACGGTGTCGACGCTCGTGCATGTCTATTCGATCGGATACATGCACCACGATCCGCATCGTCCGCGCTTCTTTGCCTATCTGTCGCTCTTCACCTTCGCGATGCTGATGCTCATCACGTCGGACAATCTGGTGCAGATGTTCTTCGGCTGGGAAGGTGTGGGTCTCGCGTCCTACCTGCTCATCGGCTTCTGGTACAAGAAGCCGTCGGCGAATGCTGCCGCGATGAAGGCCTTCATCGTCAACCGCGTCGGCGACTTCGGCTTCTCGCTCGGCATCTTCCTCGTCTTCGTGCTGTTCGGCTCGGTCAACTTCGAGACGATCTTCGCCGCCGCCCAGACCTACCTGCCGGCCGAAGGCGCTGCAGCAGGGGAGGCGGTTGTCACCCTGTTCGGCATGCACCTTGACAAGGCTGACGCGATCACTGCGGCCTGCCTTCTGCTCTTCATGGGCGCGATGGGTAAGTCGGCGCAGTTCCTGCTGCACACCTGGCTTCCGGATGCCATGGAAGGCCCGACTCCGGTTTCGGCACTTATCCATGCCGCAACCATGGTTACCGCCGGCGTCTTCCTCGTCGCCCGCATGTCGCCGCTCTTCGAACTGTCGCCGGACGCACTGACCGTCGTGACGATCATCGGTGCCATCACCGCCTTCTTCGCCGCGACCGTCGGTCTCGTTCAGAACGACATCAAGCGCGTGATCGCCTATTCGACCTGCTCGCAGCTCGGCTACATGTTCGTGGCGCTCGGCGTCGGCGCCTATGGCGCAGCGATCTTCCACCTGTTCACACACGCCTTCTTCAAGGCTCTCCTGTTCTTGGGTGCCGGTTCGGTCATTCACGCCGTCGATGGCGAGCAGGACATGCGCTACATGGGTGGCCTCAGGAAGCACATCCCGGTCACCTACTGGATGATGTTCATCGGTACGATCGCGCTGACCGGTGTCGGTATTCCCGGTACGCTCTTCGGTACGGCTGGCTTCTTCTCGAAGGACGCGATCATCGAGTCGACCTTTGCCGCGCACAGCTCGGTATCCGGTTTCGCCTTCGCCCTGCTGGTGGTCGCCGCGCTCTTTACGAGCTTCTATTCGTGGCGCCTGGCGTTCATGACGTTCCATGGCAAGCCCCGTGCGTCGTCGGATGTCATGCATCACGTGCACGAGTCGCCGCAGGTCATGCTGGTGCCGCTCTACATTCTCGCCGCCGGCGCACTGGTCGCAGGTTTCCTCTTCCACGACCACTTCTTCGGCGAAGGCTATGCCGAGTTCTGGAAGGGTGCGCTGTTCACGTCGGCTGAAAACGAAGTCCTGCATGAGTATCACCACGTACCGCTGTGGGTTAAGTGGAGCCCGTTCTGCGCCATGGCGCTCGGCCTCTTCACCGCCTGGTACATGTATATCCGCCGGCCGGAACTGCCGAAGTATCTGGCAGACCAGCACCGTGGCCTCTACCAGTTCCTGCTCAACAAGTGGTACTTCGACGAGCTCTACGACCTGCTGTTCGTGCGCTCGGCCAAGTGGCTCGGCACCTTCCTCTGGAAGGAAGGCGACGGCCGTGTGATCGATGGCTACGGCCCGAACGGCATTGCCGCACGTGTGCTCAACGTCACTGACCGCGTTGTCCGCCTGCAGACTGGTTACCTCTATCACTACGCGTTCGCGATGCTGATCGGCATTGCCGCGCTCGTTACTTGGATGATGTTCAGGAGTTCCTTCTGATGACCGATTGGCCCGTACTTTCCGCGGTCACCTTCATGCCGCTCGTCGGCGTACTGCTTCTCTTGCTTGTCAGGGAAGACAGCGCCTACGGCCGCCGGAACATCCTGAACGTTTCGCTGCTGACGACGATCTTCACCTTCGCGGTGTCGGTCTACATCTGGTACCAGTTCGATGCGTCGAACCCGGGCTTCCAGATGCTCGAAAAGCACGAGTGGCTCGGCACCGGCATTTCCTACCATCTCGGAGTCGATGGCATCTCGGTGCTCTTCGTCGTGCTCTCGGCCTTCCTCATGCCGTTCTGCGTGCTCGCAAGCTGGCTGTCGATCGAGAAGCGTCTCAAGGCATACATGATCGCGTTTCTGGTCCTGGAAACGTTCATGATCGGCGTCTTCGTGTCGCTCGATATCGTGCTGTTCTACGTGTTCTTCGAAGCCGGCCTGATCCCGATGTTCCTCATCATCGGCGTCTGGGGTGGCAAGGACCGCGTCTACGCCAGCTACAAGTTCTTCCTCTATACGCTGCTCGGCTCGGTGCTGATGCTGCTCGCGATCATGGCGATGTACTGGCAAGCCGGTACGACCGACATCACGCAGCTGCTCGCCTATAACTTCCCGCGCCAGATGCAGACATGGCTATGGCTCGCTTTCTTCGCCTCCTTTGCGGTGAAGATGCCGATGTGGCCGGTCCATACCTGGCTTCCAGACGCGCACGTTCAGGCGCCGACAGCGGGATCCGTTATCCTGGCGGGCATTCTCCTGAAGCTCGGCGGCTACGGTTTCCTGCGCTTCTCGCTGCCGATGTTCCCGCTGGCATCCGACTATTTCGCTCCGTTCGTCTTCACGCTGTCGGTCGTCGCTATCATCTACACTTCGCTGGTGGCGATGATGCAGACCGACATCAAGAAGCTGATCGCCTATTCGTCGGTCGCGCATATGGGCTATGTGACGATGGGCATCTTCGCCGCCAATGTTCAGGGCGTTCAGGGCGCGATCTTCCAGATGCTGTCGCACGGCATCGTCTCCGGCGCACTCTTCCTTTGCGTCGGCGTCGTCTATGACCGTTTGCACACCCGCGAGATCGCGGCCTATGGCGGTCTCGTCAACAATATGCCGAAATATGCTGTCGCCTTCATGGTGTTCACCATGGCCAACGTTGGCTTGCCGGGCACGTCTAGCTTCGTCGGTGAAGTGCTGACCTTGGTCGGCGCCTTCCGCGCCAACACCTGGGTGGCGCTCTTCGCCACGTCCGGTGTGATCCTTTCGGCCGCTTATGCGCTCTGGCTCTACCGACGAGTGATCTTCGGTGCGCTGGAGAAGGAAAGCCTGAAGTCTCTGCTCGATCTTTCCGGTCGTGAAAAGGCGATCCTCTATCCGCTGGTGATCCTGACGATCTTTTTCGGCGTCTATCCGGCACCGATCTTCGATGCGACCGCGGCTTCCGTGGATCTGCTCGTCAACAACTACTCCGCAGCCCTGCAGGCAGCGCAAAACGTTGCGCTTTCGGTGCAATGACCACAGGACGTGATTGGACATGACTGCTGAAACCCTCCTTGCAAGCCTGCAACTCTCGATCCCCGAGTTGATCCTCGCGGTCGGCGCGATGGCATTGCTGATGATCGGCGTGTTTGCCGGCGAAAAATCGGCGTCGACGGTCACCGGCCTTGCGGTTGCCGTTCTGATCATCGCCGGTCTCTGGCTCGTGCTAAAGACCGGCGAAGGCTCGGCCTATGGCGGCGCCTTCCTGTCGGATCCCTTCGCCAAGTTCATGAAGGTGCTGGCGTTGATCGGCTCGATCACGGCGCTGGTGATGACAGTCGGTCACGCGCGTTCCGCCCAGATCGATCGCTTCGAGTTCCCGGTGCTTCTGGTGCTGGCAACGCTCGGCATGCTGTTGATGATCTCGGCCAACGACCTGATGTCGCTGTACCTCTCGCTGGAACTGCAGTCGCTGGCGCTCTACGTCGTCGCTGCGATCAACCGCGACAGCATCCGCTCGACCGAGGCCGGCCTCAAGTACTTCGTGCTCGGTGCGCTTTCCTCGGGCATGCTGCTCTATGGCATGTCGCTGATCTACGGCTTCACCGGTCACACCGGCTTTACCCAGATCGCCGCTGCACTGACGGCGGAGGGACGTTCGCTCGGCCTGATCTTCGGTCTCGTCTTCGTGCTCGCCGGTCTCGCGTTCAAGATCTCGGCCGTGCCGTTCCACATGTGGACGCCGGATGTTTACGAGGGTGCGCCGACGCCGGTCACCGCCTTCTTCGCGGCAGCGCCGAAGGTTGCGGCCATGGCGATCCTTGTGCGTATCGTCATCAATGCCTTTGAACCCGTCGTTGCCGACTGGCAGCAGATCATCGTCTTCATCTCGATCGCTTCGATGCTGCTCGGTTCCTTCGCGGCGATCGGCCAGAAGAACATCAAGCGTCTGATGGCTTATTCCTCGATCGGCCACATGGGCTACGCGCTGGTCGGCCTTGCTGCCGGCTCGATGGCGGGTGTTCGCGGCGTGCTGCTCTACATGCTCATCTACATGGTCATGACGCTCGGCACCTTCGCCTGCATCCTGGCGATGCGGCGCAAGGAAGGCGAAAACGTCGAAAACGTCGACGACCTCGCTGGTCTCTCGCAGACAAACCCCTTCATGGCGACCGTACTGACCGTCCTGATGTTCTCGCTCGCCGGCATTCCGCCGATGGCAGGCTTCTTCGGGAAGTACTTCGTGTTCATGGCCGCAATCGAAGCGCAGCTCTATGCACTCGCCATCATCGGCGTCCTCGCATCCGTTGTCGGCGCCTATTACTACCTGCGCGTCATCAAGGTGATGTGGTTCGATGACGCCAAGGGCGAGTTCGCCCGTACGGCTGGCGAACTGAAACTGGTGTTCGGACTCTCGGGTCTGTTCGTCCTTGGATACGTCCTGATCGGCGGTCCGCTTGGAAGCGCTGCCGAGGCCGCGGCGCGGACCTTCTTTTGATCGCCCTTGAAAGCGGCGGCCGGATATCGCCCGACGATTTCCGGCACGTCGCTCTCGATGCGGTTGGATCAACAAACAGCGAATGCCTGGCGCGTGCGCGCCAGGGCGACCCGGGCAATCTCTGGGTCACCGCTGTCAGGCAGACCGGTGGCCGGGGACGCCGCGGTCGCGCCTGGTTCTCTGAGCCCGGCAATCTCTACGCATCGCTTCTCCTGATTGATCCAGCGCCGATCGAGCATCTGCATTCCCTGCCGCTCGCGGTTGCTGTTGCCGTGCACCGGGCAATCCGCCAGGTGATGCCGCCGGGCGCTGCACCGGTCGAGATCAAATGGCCGAATGATATCCTCATCGATGGGAAGAAGACCTGCGGCATCCTGCTCGAAGGTGAGGCGCTTGCAGATGGGCGCCAGGCACTGGTCATTGGCTGTGGCATCAACATTGCCGTCCAGCCGGACGAGGCCCTCTATCCCGTTACCTCGTTGAGGAAGGAAGGCGCTTCGGTTTCTCCGGACGAACTTTTCGCGCGGCTGTTCATGACGATGGCGGAGACGTTGTCGCTGTGGGAGCGCGGCGCGGGTATTGCAAAGACCATCGAGCAGTGGCGGTCGGCCGCCCGCGGCATCGGTGAGACGATAACTGTGAACCTGCCGGACCGGTCGCTTTCGGGCCGCTTTGCCGGTATTGATGAGACCGGGCGGTTGATGCTCGATACCGGGTCAGGCACGATGCACGCGATTGCCGCCGGCGACGTATTTTTCGGATAATTCCTAGAACAAGGGCGCGTTACAATATGGCGCAAGACGAAGAACTGGTGTTCTTGCCGCTTGGCGGCGTCGGCGAAATCGGCATGAATCTTGGCCTATACGGCTACGGGCGGCCCGGAAGCCGCCAGTGGATCATGGTCGATTGCGGCGTCACCTTTCCGGGGCCGGACCTTCCAGGCGTGGATCTGGTTCTCGCAGATATCAGCTTCCTGGCGGAAGAGCGCCGCAATCTCAAGGGCATCATCATTACCCACGCCCACGAGGACCATTATGGCGGCCTGAACGATCTTTGGCCGGGCCTCAACGTTCCGGTCTATGCCTCGCCGTTCACGGCGGGCATGCTGGAAGCCAAGCGCGATTTCGAGAGAAGCCGCAGTGAGATCCCGGTGACGATCTTCAAACAGGGCGACCGCATCAATGTCGGCCCGTTCGAGATCGAGGCGGTCGGTGTCAACCATTCGATCCCCGAGCCGATGTCGCTGATCATCCGCACCCCGGTCGGCACTGTCGTCCACACCGGCGACTGGAAAATCGACCTGCATCCGTCGCTCGGGCCCCTGACCGACGAGACGCGTTTCCGCCAGATTGGCGACGAAGGCGTCTTGGCGCTTATCTGCGATTCCACCAATGCGATGCGTGATGGTGTTTCGCCGTCGGAACAGGAAGTCTCCGAGAGCCTGACGAAGATCATCGCCAACGCCGAGGGCCGGGTCGCGATAACGACTTTTTCCTCGAATGTCGGGCGCATCCGCTCGATCGCCGAGGCGGCGGAAGAGGCGGGCAGGGATGTGCTGCTGCTCGGCAGTTCGATGAAGCGGGTCGTCGCCGTGGCTGCGGATCTCGGCCTGATGGAAGGGATCAAGCCTTTCCTTGCCGAAGACGAGTTCGGCTACGTGCCGCGCGACAAGGTCGTGGTCATCCTGACCGGTAGCCAGGGTGAGCCTCGGGCAGCACTCGCCAAGATTGCCCGCGACGAGATGCGCAACGTGGCTTTTTCCGCCGGCGATACGGTCGTTTTCTCCTCGCGCACCATCCCCGGCAACGAGAAGGCGATCAACGACATCAAGAATGGCCTGGTCGAGCAGGGCATACACATCATCACCGACAGTGAAGCGCTGGTGCATGTGTCCGGTCACCCGCGCCGCACCGAGCTGCAGCAGATGTATCAATGGCTGCGCCCGCAGATTCTCGTTCCGGTGCATGGCGAGGCCGCGCATCTGACGGCCCATGCCGAACTTGGTCAGCAGTCGGGCATCGCCAGCGTTCCGCGCCTTCGGAACGGTCAAATGCTGCGTCTTGCACCAGGCCCGGCCGAGGTCATCGACGAAGCGCCGCATGGCCGCATCTACAAGGACGGCAATCTCATCGGCGATTTCGAAGAGATGGGCATCGGCGAACGCCGCAAGCTCTCCTTCGCAGGGCACGTCGCCGTCAACGTCGTACTCGACGGCCGCTACGATTTCCTTGGTGACCCGGACATCGTGGCGATCGGCCTGCCGGAATTCGATGACGAGGGCGAAGACATGGAGGATACGCTCTATGACGCGATCCTCGGTGCGGTCGAGAGTATTCCGCGGGCAAAGCGAAAGGATCTGGCCATGCTGCAGGAAGCGGTTCGCCGCGCCGTTCGCAGCACAGCCAACCAGACGTGGGGCAAGAAGCCGATTGTAACGGTGTTTGTCACCAAAGTCTGATTGGCGGTCGCCCCGCGGCAGTGTAAGCGGGGCCGGTACAGGACGCGGGAGGATCGCAATGCTCGGAAGAGTGAACCATATCGCCATCGCCGTGCCGGATCTTGCCTCCGCCGCCGAAAGCTACCGCTCGACGCTTGGTGCATCCGTCACCGAGCCGCAGACGTTGCCGGAACACGGCGTAACCGTGGTGTTCGTCACGCTGGCGAACACCAAGGTCGAGCTATTGGAGCCGATCGGCGAGACCTCGCCGATCGCCGCTTTCCTGGCGAAGAACCCTTCGGGCGGAATGCATCACATCTGCTACGAGGTGGACAATATCCTCGCCGCACGCGACGCGCTGCGTGCGGCCGGAGCTCGCGTTCTGGGGGACGGCGAGCCGAAAATCGGTGCGCATGGCAAGCCGGTGCTTTTCCTGCACCCCAAGGATTTCCAGGGTACGCTGATCGAACTCGAAGAGGTGTGACAGTTGACCGCGCGATGCGCGTTTGTCTGATCGGGCCGGCGGCGCTATAAGGCGGACAGAATGTCGCGGATGTCGCGGCGAAACGGCCTGCGGTCGTTGCGTCGATCGCCTTCACCGGGAGCCGGAAATGCCACTGTTTTCAACTTTTGCTATTTACTTCATCATCTGGTGGATCACGCTGTTTGCCGTGCTTCCCTTGGGAGTGCGCACGCAAGCGGAGGAAAACAGCGTCGTCCCGGGAAGCGTCGAAAGCGCGCCGGCCAAGTTCAATGCGAAACGGGTCGTGCTTTTGACCACGGCGATCGCGGCTGTCATCCAGCTCGCCTGGTACATCGTCTCCGTCAAACTTGGCTACGGGATCGATTCCATTCCGCGGTTTTACCCGAAATTCTATTGAGAATATCGGCAAGGCGGATGGGCTGAGCCGAACCGCAAGGCTGCCGGGTGCTTGATTTCTGCGTCATGATGACGCCGCGCGCGATGCTGTGGGTGGAACCAGCGCAATTGCAGGGTTGACCGCCGCCGAATTGACATAGTTCAATTTTTACATCTGCTTCGTGCTCGCGACGGGGCGAGAAAAGCAAAAAAAAACAAGGCTAAAAGCCTTGTTTTTCAAGTTTCGCGTGATCCTAATCCGTTTCCGGCGGCAGCGACGAAGCGCGCCTAAGATCTTATCCTCCCAAGACTTGACCGCGAAAGTCGGCAAGAATTTAGTCTTCATGCCTGTTTTGTGAGCCGAAATTAGCCCAAACATTAAGCTGTGTCATCCTGTTTTTTTGCATTTTTGCTACAGTTGGGTAAAATATTCCCGTTGACAACTCCTGTCGTAATCTTGTTACTAGCGTGCTCTTTTGACGCAGGCTTTTCCGGTCTTTCCCCTCAAAATCAGTGGCTCCGATCTTTCCGGCGATGGCCTGAGAGTAGGGTTTTCTTCCGCCTGCGAAGCAGCTATGAACGCAAGGCTCATAAAGGTTCACGTTGGCTTTGCTGGCGATGGATAATGGAGAGCTCGACCCCGAGAAGCAACGGTCGCCCTTGCCAGTCTACCGGCGAAGAAGGCACCCGAGCTCAACGTCATTTCGCCCGAATCCGCCGATAGTGCGACGTTCATCAAGTTCTGGAACCCGTCATGCGCCTGTCCCGCTTTTTCATGCCCATCCTGAAGGAAAATCCTAAGGAAGCGGAAATCGTTTCCCACCGCCTCATGCTCCGTACCGGCATGATCCGGCAGCAGTCCTCGGGCATCTATACCTGGCTGCCACTGGGCAAGCGGGTTCTCGACAAGGTCAATGCGATCATCCGCGAAGAGCAGAACCGCTCAGGCGCGATCGAACTCTTGATGCCGACTCTGCAGTCCGCAGAGCTCTGGCAGGAAAGCGGTCGCTACGATGCCTATGGCAAGGAGATGCTGCGCATCAAGGATCGCCAGGACCGTCCGATGCTTTACGGCCCGACGAACGAGGAAATGATCACGGACGTCTTCCGGTCCTACGTGAAGTCCTATCGTGACCTGCCGCTCAACCTCTACCATATCCAGCTGAAGTTCCGCGACGAGATCCGTCCGCGTTTCGGCACCATGCGTTCGCGCGAGTTCCTGATGAAGGACGCCTATTCCTTCGATCTCGATCGCGAGGGGGCAGAACACGCCTATAACCGCATGTTCGCGGCCTACCTGCGCACGTTTGCGCGCATGGGTCTTCGCGCCATTCCGATGCGTGCCGACACCGGCCCGATCGGCGGCAACCTCAGCCACGAATTCATCATCCTCGCCGACACCGGCGAATCCGAGGTCTACTGCCACAAGGACTTCCTCGGCTTCGATATTCCGGGCGAAGAAACCAACTTCGAGGACGTCGCCGGCCTGAAGGCGATCTTCGACAAGTGGACCTCGCGTTACGCCGCGACATCGGAAATGCACGACGAGGCCGCCTTCAATGCGGTTGCCGAAGGCGACCGCCTGTCGGCCCGCGGCATCGAGGTCGGCCACATCTTCTACTTCGGCACCAAGTATTCCGAAGCCATGGGCGCCAAGGTTCTCGGCCCCGACGGCAAGGAGCATGCCGTGCACATGGGCTCCTACGGCATCGGCCCGACCCGCCTCGTGCCGGCAATCATCGAAGCGTCGCATGACGACAACGGCATCATCTGGCCGAAGTCGATCTCGCCGTTCGATGGCGTCATCATCAACATGAAAGCGGGCGATGCCGCTTGCGACGGCGCCTGCGAGACGCTCTACTCCGAACTCGGCAAGGCGGGATTCGACGCACTGCTCGACGACACGGACGACCGCGCCGGTGCAAAGTTCGCGACTGCGGACCTGATCGGGGTCCCGGTCCAGATCATCGTCGGCCCGCGTTCGATCGCCAACGGCGAAGTCGAGGTCAAGGATCGCAAGACCGGCGAGCGCGAGACCATGACCGTCGAAGCTGCGATCAACAAGCTGATCGCAACGAAGTGAAGAGGCGAGGGAAGGCAGGATGACCGCCGTGACTGAAGATCAGGTGCAGGCCGCAACGCAGCCTGAAAAGTCCTCCAGCCGTCCCTTTTCCGCCTTTGAGCGCATGGTGGCGTGGCGCTACCTGCGTTCCAGGCGCAAGGAAGCCTTCATTTCGGTTATCGCCGGCTTCTCCTTCATCGGCATCATGCTCGGCGTCGCGACGTTGATCATCGTCATGGCCGTGATGAACGGGTTCCGCACCGAGCTGATCTCGCGCATTCTCGGCATCAACGGTCACATGATCGTCCAGCCGATCGACGGGCCGCTCAACAACTATGCGGAGCTGGCGACCAAGTTCTCGGGCGTCAAGGGCGTCACCATGGCAATCCCGTTGGTCGAGGGCCAGGTTCTGGCGCAAGGCATCGGCGATAGTTCTACTGGTGCGCTGGTGCGCGGCATCCGCGCCGACGATCTCGGCAAGATGAAGTCGGTTTCCGACCATATCCAGTCCGGCGACATGGTCGGCTTTGCCTCCGGCTCCGGTGTCGCGATCGGCTCACGCATGGCCGAGCAACTCGGCATTCGCGTCGGCGGAACAATCACGCTGACCTCGCCCAATGGCGACGTGACGCCCCTTGGCATGAATCCGCGCGTCAAGGCCTACACCGTCTCGGCGATCTACGAGATCGGCATGTCGGAATACGACTCGACGATCATCTTCATGCCGCTCGAAGAGGCGCAGCTCTTCTTCAACGCGGAGGGGCTTGCGCAGTCGATCGAGATCTTCGTCGAGCATCCTGATGTCGTCGACGAACTGCGCCGGCCGATCGAGGATGCCGCGGGCCGACAGATCTTCATTACTGACTGGCGCGACCGCAACAAGACCTTCTTCTCGGCGCTCGAAGTCGAGCGCAACGTCATGTTCATGATCCTGACGCTGATCGTGCTCGTCGCCGCGCTGAACATCATTTCCGGCCTGATCATGCTGGTGAAGGACAAGGGCAGCGACATCGCGATCCTCAGAACGATGGGCGCGACCTCCGGCTCGGTGATGCGTATCTTCTTCATGACGGGTGCCGCGATCGGCGCGGCGGGAACGGTCGCCGGCGTGGCGCTCGGCGTCGTCGTCTGCCTCAACATCGAATCCATTCGGCAGTTCTTCTCCTGGATCTCTGGAACCACACTTTTCAGCCCAGAGCTCTATTTCCTGAGCCAGCTTCCGGCCGACATGAATGCCGATGAGACCGCGCTCGTCATCGTCATGGCACTCACCCTTTCTTTCCTCGCCACAATCTTCCCGGCCTGGCGTGCTTCGCGCCTCGATCCGGTGCAGGCCCTGCGTTACGAATGACAAGGACATCAACTGAATGAATGCGCGCGTGGCACTGCAGCTTTCCGGCGTCGAGCGACACTACGGGGAAGGCGAAACGTTCCTGTCCATCCTCAAGGGTGCGGATTTTACCCTGAGAAGTGGCGAGACGGTTGCGCTGGTTGCGCCTTCGGGAACCGGCAAGTCGACGCTTCTGCATGTCGCCGGACTGCTGGAGCGCCCGGATGGCGGCGAAGTGCTGGTCAACGGCGTCTCCTGTGGTGGCCTCAACGACGATCGGCGCACGGCGATCCGCCGCAACGAGATCGGCTTCGTCTACCAGTTTCACCATCTGCTTCCCGAGTTCTCGGCACTTGAGAACATCATGATGCCACAGCTGATCGCCGGCTTGCCCAAGGCTGAGGCCGCCGATAGGGCAAGGGCGCTGCTCGACTACATGCGCATCGGTCACCGTGCCGATCATCGCCCGACGGAGCTCTCCGGCGGCGAGCAGCAGCGCGTCGCGATCGCGCGCGCCGTCGCCAACGCGCCGCTCGTGCTTCTTGCGGACGAGCCGACAGGCAATCTCGATCCGGAAACCGCCGGTTATGTCTTTGAAGCGCTGGAGGCGCTCGCGCGCCAGTCGGGCCTCGCGGCCTTGATCGCCACGCACAATCATGAACTCGCCGGGCTGATGGATCGGCGCGTGACGATCGAGGACGGCAAGGTCGTCGAGATGAACTGATGGCGCCGGCCGCGCGGGCGCGTTGATCGCCCAGCGCCGTTGCCTCCAACTGTCTTTGGCCAGCGCGGAAGAAACGTCTCACAGTTCAGTCCCAGACCGCCCTGGGCGCGGCGTGCGCGTCTTCTGGCGTCGCTCCTAACGCCGGATCAGGCCGCCGCGGTAGTCGAGTTCGTAAGCTTCCTCGCCATCGACGAAGATGACCTCGCGGCCGGAAAAATGTTCGGTGTCGCCGCGGCTGCTATCGATGTAGTAGCCATGCGCATGCCGAAACTCCATGCCGCCGAGGAAGTGCCGCTTCTCACGATACATCGCCTGTAGGGCAGCCTTGATGACCAGACCTGCCTTCTCTCCAGTTGTGAGCTCGGGGCGCATAATCCGGCCGAAGTAGTTCATCGCCCAGCGCGGTTCGCCATCCTGCCAGACTGTTTCCTGTCCTGCAAAATCGGTTCCGCCGAAATAGCTGTCGAGATAGCGCCAACTGCCCGTTTCGTAGCCGATGTCATGGGAGCCTTGGCGAGAGGAAGGCCGCGGCTCGCCGCCGCCGACATAGGTTTTCGATTTGGCTTCGACGATAAAGTCCTTCAGTTGTTCGAGCGCGGCCATGTGGGTTCCTCATATGTTCTGGCCGAGGATGCCGTGGTCCGTGTTGGTTGTAAAGAACAAATAGAGAACAATCACCTGATTACTGAACGCCGCAAGCCTTCTGGCCGCGATCGTCGTTCCAGTCCTTGAGCAGGACGAGTTCGCCCTTGGTGGCTATGGCCTTGTCGTTGGATTTGCCCTTGCCTGTCAGAACGTTGAGGTCGCACTTCAACGTGTTGTCTAGATCGAGTGTATCGTAGGATGAGTAGGTATAGCCGGCGACCACGAACTCGAAATTGCGGTAGGCGACCGTCAGTTTCTGTTCCCAGCGGTCACGTCCGATGGAATCGTTGTGGCTGGAGATGAGCAAAGAACCGCTCGGCAGCGCCTCGACCCACGGCGCCTGTCCGGCAAAGTCAAAGTCGCCCCAAATCTTGTTCGGGATCGCCGCCTTCAGCTCAAGAGCGCCATTCTCACCGGTCAGATAGAGATAGACACCGTTGTCATCGTCGCTTCCATCTGCGGGGCGCACGATCAGGGCGAGGTCCGCGTCACCGTCCTTGTTCCAGTCGCCGGTCGCCGCGGAGACGATGCGGGCAGGGTCGATCGTTTCGGCCGCGGAGGCGACGGCCGGAACCAGAAACAGCAATGGCAGAATCAGACGTGCATGCATGTCGGAACGCTCCGCTTGGTTGTTCCTCTTGATATGCGGGCGCGGCGCTTTCCTCAAGCGGCTTCCTGGCAGTTAACCTGCATTCGACTGCCGTGTTAACCATCGTCAACAGAACGTCTGTGCTCGGCTTGACGCGTGAACAAAAATAGAACAAAGTAAAAACATAACGGAAAAGGAGCCATGTTATGACTGATTTTGTTCGTGACCTCGCCGCCTTCGCTTCGATGAGCCTGTTCATCGCAAGCATCTCTTTCATCGCGCTCGGCCTCTGAGGAGCGTCGATATTTCCTCTCAAGCACCTCCCGAAATGCGCCCCCTGGATTGAATAAGGGGGACGACGTGTCAGGTGAAACTGGACATGTCGGGTGATAAACGGGATATCCTGCCGACCAGACAGGAATCAGGGTGCGAATAATGGCAGACGACGGCAAAGCAGCATCGAGCGAGGCGCTTGGTTCGGACCCGCAGTTTGTGCATCTGCGCGTCCACTCGGCCTTCTCCCTGCTCGAAGGTGCGCTGCCGCTGAAGAAGGTCATCGGCAAGGCGGTTGCCGATAATCAGCCGGCGATCGGGATCGCCGACACCAACAATCTCTTTGCCGCGCTCGAGTTTTCGCAGAAAGCAGCCGACGACGGACTGCAACCGATTACCGGCTGCCAGCTTTCCATCGACATGGAAGACGAGGCGGATGGCGAACGGCGCGGCCACGCGCAACATCTCGCGAAGCTGCCCGCGATCGTCCTGATCGCCGCGACCGATGATGGTTACACCCGGCTCGTGGATCTGGTGAGCCGTGCCTATCTCAGCGGCGAGGGCAGCCAGGCGACTCGGATCACGCGCTCCTGGCTTGCCGAAAACGGTACGGACGGATTGATCGCGCTGACCGGTGCGTCGGGCGGCCCGGTGGACCTGGCCCTGAAGGCGGGCTCGACGGCACTGGCCGAAGCGCGTCTCGAGGCGCTGCATGATCTCTTCGGCGACCGGCTCTATATCGAGCTGCAGCGGCACGGCGGATTTGACCGCCGCCATGAGAGCCGGATTATCGACCTTGCATACAAGTTCGACATTCCGCTGGTTGCCACCAACGAAGCCTTCTTTCCGTCACCGTCCGACTATGACGCCCATGACGCCCTGATGGCGGTCGCGCACAACGCCATGGTTTCGGACGACAGCCGCTTCCGCCTGACGCCGGACCACTACCTCAAGAGCCGCAAGGAGATGGCTGCGCTTTTTGCCGATCTGCCGGAGGCGCTGGAAAACACTGTCGAGATCGCACGGCGCTGCTCTTTCATGCTGAAGACCCGCGGACCGATCCTGCCGCGCTTTACCGGCGCCACCGCAGATCCGGAAGAGGCGGAGCGCGCCGAGGCGGACGAACTGCGCCGCCAGGCGGAGGAGGGGCTCGAAGAGCGTCTCGCCAGGCTCGGCATGGCGCCCGGCTATAGCGAAGAGGAGTATCGCGAGCGCCTGGCCTTCGAACTCGGCGTTATCGAGCGCATGAAGTTCCCCGGCTACTTCCTGATCGTTGCCGACTTCATCAAATGGGCGAAGCAGCACGATATTCCCGTTGGGCCGGGCCGTGGTTCGGGTGCAGGGTCGCTCGTTGCCTATGCGCTGACGATCACCGACGTCGATCCGATGCGCTTCTCGCTGCTGTTCGAGCGCTTCCTCAATCCCGAGCGCGTCTCGATGCCCGACTTCGACATCGACTTCTGCCAGGACCGGCGCGAAGAGGTGATCCGCTACGTGCAGCGCAAGTATGGTCGCGAGCAGGTGGCGCAGATCATCACCTTCGGTTCGCTGCAGGCGCGTGCCGCACTGCGCGACGTCGGCCGCGTGCTCGAAATGCCCTATGGCCAGGTCGACAAGATCTGCAAGCTGGTGCCGAACAACCCGGCCAATCCGACGCCGCTCTCCAAGGCGATCGAGGAAGAGCCACGCCTGCAGGAGGAAGCCGAGAAGGAGCCAGTCGTCGCGCGGCTTCTCGACATCGCCCAGAAGATCGAAGGCCTCTATCGCCACGCCTCGACCCACGCCGCCGGTATCGTGATCGGCGACCGTCCGCTGTCTCAGCTCGTGCCGATGTATCGCGATCCGCGCTCCGACATGCCGGTCACCCAGTTCAACATGAAATGGGTGGAGCAGGCGGGCCTCGTCAAGTTCGACTTCCTCGGCCTGAAGACCCTGACCGTTTTGAAGGTCGCCGTCGATTTCGTGAAGCAGCGCGGCATCGAAGTTGATCTGGCGAGCATCCCGCTCGATGACCCGAAGACCTATGAGATGCTGTCGCGCGGCGAAACGGTTGGCGTGTTCCAGGTGGAAAGCGCCGGCATGCGCAAGGCGCTGATCGGCATGCGGCCGGACTGCATCGAGGATATCATCGCGCTGGTGGCGCTCTATCGCCCGGGCCCGATGGAGAACATCCCGGTCTACAATGCTCGCAAACATGGCGAGGAAGAAGTCGAGTCGATTCATCCGAAGATCGACCATCTGCTCAAGGAAACGCAGGGCGTTATCGTCTACCAGGAGCAGGTGATGCAGATCGCCCAGGTGCTCTCGGGCTACTCGCTCGGCGAAGCCGATCTTCTGCGCCGCGCCATGGGTAAGAAGATCAAGGAGGAAATGGATAAGCAGCGCGCCCGCTTCGTCGACGGCGCCGTGAAGAACGAAGTGTCGAAGCCGCAGGCGGACCTGATTTTCGACCTGCTCGCCAAGTTCGCCAACTACGGCTTCAACAAGTCGCACGCAGCGGCTTACGCCATCGTCTCCTACCAGACCGCCTATATGAAGGCGCACTATCCGGTGGAGTTCCTGGCGGCGTCGATGACGCTCGACATGTCCAACACGGAAAAGGTCAACGACTTCCGTCAGGACGCAAAGCGCCTGGGCATCGAGGTGATTGCACCGTCGGTGCAGTCCTCATTCCGACATTTCCAGACGGGCGAAAACCGCATCTATTATTCGCTTGCCGCAATCAAGGGCGTGGGCGAATCCGCGGTTGAGCATATCGTCGAAGTGCGCGGCGACCGGACCTTCGCGAGCCTTGAGGATTTCTGCCTCAGGATCGACCCCAAGCTTCTCAACCGTCGCGTCTTCGAAAGCCTGATCGCTGCCGGCGCGTTCGAATGCTTCGGCTATGACCGTGCGGAACTGGTCGGCGGGCTCGACCGCATCCTCGGCTTCGCCCAGCGTGCGCAGGAGAACAAGACGAGCGGCCAGAGCGACATGTTCGGGGCGGGGGCGGCAACCGGGCCGGAGCGTATTGCGCTCCCGACCTACACGCCTTGGCTCGCTTCGGAAAAGCTGCACCGCGAATTCCAGGTGCTGGGTTTCTACCTTTCCGCCCATCCGCTCGACACCTACAATGCGCTGCTCGCCAAGATGCGCGTGCAGACCTTCGGCGATTTCGCCGGCGCGGTGAAGAAGGGGGCAACCGCCGGCCGGCTTGCCGGCACGGTGACCTCGAAGCAGGAGCGCAAGACGCGCACCGGCAACAAGATGGGAATCGTCGCCTTCTCGGACTCCTCGGGCCAATTCGAGGCCGTGCTGTTCTCCGAAATGCTGCACCAGTATCGCGACCTCTTGGAGCCGGGCAAATCGTTGGTCATGACGGTTGCCGCCGAGGAGCGGCCGGAAGGCATCGGGCTGCGCATCCAGACCCTGCGCTCGCTCGAGGAAGAATCGCTGCAACTGCAGAAGGCGCTGCGCGTCTATGTGCGCGATTCCGGCCCACTGAAATCGATCGCCTCGCACCTCAACACCAGGGGCGACGGTCTCGTCTCCTTCGTCGTCATCAAGGACAACGGTCAGCGCGAGATCGAGGTGGAACTGAGCGAGAAGTTCCGGATCTCGCCCGAGATCGCTGCGGCGCTGCGCTCGGCGCCGGGCGTGGTCGACGTCGAGTTGGTTTGATCGGCAGGTTTCTCCGTTTCGTTCGAAGCGAAGAAATCACACCGATCACCTTGAGGGTGGGCAGCTGGGACAGAAAGCGCACATTGTGCTTTCCTGCGGTTCCCCGGGATCAGTCACCCGGACGCGATCGGGTGACGGTGATGAAATCGGTTCCCTGGCCGGTCTCCAGCCCGCTTTCCGTGTCGGCGATCGAGAGCGAAGAGCCCTCGGCCAGCAGTCCTTCAACCCGCTTGCGAACGTCGTCGGATATCGTCATTCGCGCCAGCGTGCGCTGTATGCCGTTATAAGCGAAGGGGTCGGCCTCAATGGAAATGCCGAGCCGCTTCTTCATCGAGGCGGGCAGGTGGTTTTCAAGCGAGACGCCGAACCATTTGCCTTCGGCGCCTTCTTCTTCATTGTGCCGGAACTGGAGGAAATGCGTCCCAAGGGCCTCTTCCGGTTTGTCGATGGTGAGGCCGGCTTCGAAAAGCGGCTTGAAACCTTGCCGTACGAGGATCTTGCCGTTCTGCGGCGGCGTTCGGCCGGCCTTACGCAGGAGCTTGTCGGTCAGTTCCGGCGTCAGCTTGCCATCACTCTCGAGACCTTCGCCCGTCTGGAAGGCGCGGAGCGCCGCAATGGTTGCCGTGCCTGCATGGCCGTCGATCGAGCCGGGCGCGTATCCGAGGAATTCCAACGAGGTTTGAACCTCGCGCATGGTGTCGCGCGCGTCGCTGCGCGTGATCAGGATGCGGATCGGTTCTTCCATGGATCTGGAGGTGCCGGCACCGCCGGTCGGCTCTCTCATCGCCACTTCCACCGGCGTATCTCCGGCCTGACTGATCGCCGGTCTGAGCGGAACATCGGAAAGCGGCGGCTGGATATTTACCGGAACCGGACGGAAGAGGAGGGCGCTTTTAACCTCTGCGGGCGATATCTGCCGGTCCGAGATCAGCACATGCACGCCGCGCTCGGTCATCTTGTAGAGCGACGCGGCGAAAGCGCTTGGCAGGCGCACACATCCGTGTGAGGCGGGGTAGTCGGGCACGTGGTTGGAGCCGTGCAGCGCAATACCCGACCAGGTGAGCCGCTGCATGAACGGCATCGGCGCATTCGAATAGATGTTCGACTTATGATGGCGCCGCTTTTCGAGGATAGAGAAGATTCCGGTCGGCGTCGCATGGCCGGCCTTGCCGGTCGACACCGGTGACGTCGCAATCACGGCATCGCCGTCATAGACGACGAGCGATTGCTGGTCTTTCGAGACAATGATTTGCAGCGGCCCGCGACTGCCTGCAAAGCCGGTGGCCGGCGACAAAAGCAGAGCGACGAAGCTGGCGGTGAGAGCGAAACGCGATACCATACACTCAACCCAACACGTGACTTGGCGAACGAGCCTAGCCGGCAATCTTTAAGGAATTCATCCAGTCCGTGTGTGGGCCACATCAAGGTTGCGTGATCGCCGTGTATCTACGTTCAGTGATCGCGTTTGCGGGTACCGAAGGTATAGCCGGTCTCGACGCTCTCCTTACCGAACTTGTCGCGCAGCTTGTTCATGGCGTCTTCGGCCGCTGCCCGGCGGGTTGCCGCCGGATCGACAAGGTCCGGAGGGTCGGCCAGATCCGGGGCGGATAGATCGCTGACGCCAATCCCGATCAGGCGATACTTCGTGCCATCCGCCTCTTTCTCCAAAAGCTGAAGCCCGGTGCGGAAAATGCGGTCGGCAAGCCGGGTGGGGCTGTCGAGCCGCCGGTTGCGGGTGCGAAGCTTGAAGTCGGTGGTTTTGAGCTTCAGAACGACGGTCTGGCCCGCGAGTTCGGACTTTCGCAGCCGGTGGGCCACCTGCTCGCTCAGGCGCCTAAGGTGCGTGACCAGGTCGTCGTAGCGTGCGATGTCGTCATTGAACGTCGTCTCCGCGGAAACGCTCTTCGCCTCGCCGTCGATTTCGACCGCCCTCTCGTCGAGCCCGCGCGACAGGCGATAGAGCCGCTGCCCCATGGTGCCATAGCGGCGCATCAGGTCGGCTTCCTCCATGGTCTGCAATTGCCCGATCGTGCGCACGCCATAGCGTTCCAGGGTGGCGGCGAAGGCCTTGCCGACGCCCCAGATCAGAGTGACCGGCTTTTCCCTCAGGAACTCCAGCGCCTCGGCCTGACCGATGACGGAAAAGCCGCGCGGCTTTTGCAGATCGGAAGCCACCTTGGCGAGGAACTTGCAATAGGAGAGGCCAACCGAAACGGTGATGCCGATCTCCTGCTCGACACGGCGGGCGAAGCGCGCGAGGGTGCGGGCCGGCGGATCGTGATGCAGTCGCTCGGTGCCTCTGAGCTCAAGAAATGCTTCGTCGATCGACAGTGGCTGCACCAGCGGCGTCAACTCCTGCATCAGCGTGCGGACCTCGCGGCCGACGCGCGCATATTTCTCCATGTTGGGTTTGATGACCACGGCCTGCGGGCAGGCCTCCAGCGCCTTGAACATCGGCATTGCCGAGCGTACGCCGTGAATGCGGGCGATGTAGCAGGCTGTGGACACCACGCCGCGCTTGCCGCCGCCGATGATCACCGGCTTGTCGGCAAGCTCCGGATCGTCGCGTTTCTCGATCGACGCGTAGAACGCGTCGCAATCGATATGCGCCAAGGTCAGATCGTAGAGCTCGCTATGGCGCAGCAGGCGCGGACTGCCGCAGGCCGTGCAGCGCCGCGCGCTAGCGGCCTGTTCCTTGAGGCAGTCGCGGCAGAAGCCTGGAGATTGAGCAGCGCTGTCGGGCATATCAGGAACAAATATTGAACATCGCGACCTTACGCTCTACGCTAGTGAGTCTCAAGGGAGGCTCTGTTGGAAATCACACTCCAGTTCTCACCTGTCACGGCAGATAGTTGGGCGGATTTCGAGCAGCTTTTTGGGCCGAACGGTGCCTATGGCGGTTGCTGGTGCACCGCGTTGCGCCTGCCGCATTCCGTTCGAACGGCGATGCCGGCAAGGGAGCGCAAGGCCTTTATCAAGGCTCGTATCGATACCGCGCCGTCGCCCGGTATCCTCGGCTATTTCGAGGGAACGCCGGTGGCCTGGGTTCAGGTTGGTCCGCGCCAGGATGTTCCGCAGTTCAATTCGCCGCGCACGGTCGCGCGACCGCTGGAGGACCGTGAGGCGACCGATCCGACGATCTGGGCGCTGAGCTGTCTGTTCATGCAGTCGAAGCTGCGGGGCAGGGGCTTGAGCCATCAAATCGTGCGCGCCGCGATCGACCACGCCAGGGCGGGCGGCGCGCGCTATCTCGATGCTTGTCCGATCGATCGTGCCAAACAGTCCAAGTCAGTCGCCCTTTGGGTCGGCGCGACGACGGTCTTCGAGGCTGCAGGATTCGACATCGTGGCGCGCCGCAAGGATGGTAGACCGCTGATGCGATTGGATTTGCACTGATGGGAACCGGCGCTGAACTAGCCCTCGAAATGCGCGCGGATGGTGGCCGCCGCTTCCGGCCAGTCGGCCACAGCGCGGATGCCGGCGTCCGGCTTTGGTGCAAGCGCGCGAAACTCCGCGTTAACCATCAGGTTGATCAGCAGGCAGGACGGCGTGTGATGCTGGACCGACTGCAGGTTGCGAAGAATGTCATCCACGAAGACCAGCGGAACCGGGCGTCCGCCGTGCAAATTTTGGACGATCGGTCCCTTCGGTTCCTCGGAGGCAAGCAGCGGATAGGGAAGGCCAAGCCGGTCGAGCAAGGCACGGCGGATCGCGGCGTGATGCGGCGGCATGGCCGTCAGGAAAACGATGTCCGCCTCCTCCGACAGAGCAGCCAAGGTCTCGACGACCTGTGCAGCCGGCGTCTGCCAGCGATCCTGCGTCCCGTAGAAGGAATCAAGCAGGGCTTTGACCTCCGCCTCCGCCAGCGGTTGTTCGTTCGCGCGATCGATGATGTTGCCGGTCAGGCGGAACGATCGGGGCAGCAGCACGTGGCCGCAGCTATCGAGAAAGGCTTTGAAGGGATTGATGAATTCGAGCACGACTTCATCGACGTCACTGACGATCAGCGGGCGCTCTCGAAGCTGAATGCGGTCGCTTGTGGACGTGCCTCGCACGCTCAATCCTCAAAACCCGAATGGTCAGAAAGCGCCGCATGGGCGCGCACGACATCTTCCGGTGCCGTGCCGGTTGCCTGGCAGAATGCCATCAGCGTCGGCTCGTGGTCCATGAGAAAGGCGATGAGACCGCCCATGAAGCCGGGTTCGGCAATGGCATTGCGCAACGCCGTTGGATCGGTGCCCGTCAGTGCCAGGAAACGGGACAGAAGCTCAGGCTCGCCCGCGAGCCAGGCAAGGATGTCGATGGCGATTTCGTCAGCGCTCTTCAATGCTTCGTCCCCGTATGGTTTTTACGTGCGGAGTTACCTATTTTTCAACCAAATAGGCCTATCTCTGAAGTTGAGGAAATGGGTCGAGTCGTCGGCTCTGCAAGTTAAATGTCCTGAGGAGACTTGCAAGACGATGATGGACAGCAAGGGATCGACATGCCCAAACAGGTAATGATTGTTGAAGACAACGAGCTGAACATGAAACTGTTCCGCGACCTGATTGAGGCTTCCGGCTACGCGACGATCCAGACGCGCAACGGCATGGAGGCGCTCGAGCTCGCGCGCAAGCACCGGCCCGATCTCATTCTCATGGACATCCAGTTGCCGGAAGTATCCGGTCTGGAAGTGACGAAATGGCTGAAGGAAGATGACGAGCTTCACGTCATTCCGGTCATTGCGGTCACCGCATTTGCGATGAAGGGCGACGAGGAACGGATCCGCCAGGGTGGATGCGAAGCCTATGTTTCCAAGCCGATTTCCGTACCGAAGTTCATAGAAACGATCAAAACCTACCTGGGCGATGCCTGAGCGGCGGGAAAATTGATATGACTGCGCGTATTCTTGTCGTTGATGATGTTCCGGCCAATGTGAAGTTGCTCGAAGCCCGGCTGCTCGCCGAGTATTTCGATGTACTGACGGCCAATGACGGCTATTCGGCGCTGGCGCTTTGCGAGAAGACGCCCATCGATCTCGTGCTTCTCGACGTTATGATGCCCGGCCTCGATGGCTTCGAGGTCTGCGAACGTCTGAAGGCCAATCCGCGCACGGCGCATATTCCCGTCGTCATGGTGACGGCGCTCGACCAGCCGTCGGATCGCGTGCGCGGCCTGAAGGCCGGCGCCGACGACTTCCTGACCAAGCCCGTCAACGATCTCCAGCTAATGTCGCGCGTGAAGAGCCTGGTGCGGTTGAAGAATGTCAGCGATGAATTGCGCCTGCGCGCCCAGACGGCGCAGACCATCGGCCTCGAAGACGTCGGCGGTGCGGATCGTCCGGACGAGCCGGGCAATGTTCTGCTCGTCGATGGCCGTGGCTCGTCACAGGAGCGGCTGCAACGCGCCCTCAAGCCGATCGCCGATGTTTCGGTGATTTCCGATCCGCAGGCGGCGCTCTTCGAAGCGGCCGAGAACAACTTCGACCTGGTCATCGTCAATGCGAATTTCGACGACTACGATCCCCTGCGGCTGTGTTCGCAGTTGCGCTCGCTGGAGCGGACGCGCTTCATCCCGATCCTCTTGATCGCGGAGCAGGGCAGCGACGAGATGGTGGTGCGTGCGCTCGATCTCGGCGTGACCGATTATCTGATGCGGCCGGTTGATCCCAATGAACTGATTGCCCGCTCCATGACCCAGATCCGGCGCAAGCATTGCAATGACAGGCTGCGCTCGAGCGTGCAGCAGACCATCGAACTTGCCGTCACCGATGGCCTGACAGGCTTGCACAACCGCCGCTATTTCGACACCCACCTGAAACTGTTGATGGACCGGGCTGCGGCGCGCGGCCGGCCGCTCTCCATCTGCATGACCGACATCGACCGTTTCAAACAGGTCAACGATACCTACGGCCATGATGCCGGCGACGAAGTGCTGCGGGAGTTCGCCAACCGCATTCGCACCACCGTGCGCGGGGCCGATCTTGCCTGCCGCTTCGGCGGAGAGGAATTCGTCGTCGTGATGCCGGATACGTCGGCTGAAATGGCGGCGGGCGTCGCCGAGCGCTTGCGCATGATTATCGAAAGCCTGCCGTTCCCGGTTCCGCAGGCGGATGGCGTTTTGAAGGTAACGGCGTCGATGGGAATAGCGACGCTCAGGCCGGGTGCTGACACGGCCGAGGCTCTGCTGAAGCGCGCGGATACGGCGCTCTACCAGGCCAAGCACGAGGGCCGCAACCGCGTGGTGGCGGCGGCCGCCTGAGCGTTTGTCCGTCCAATCCGGGCGCTCCGCGACCCAGTGATTTTCTTGGGGCACCTCTTGCGGGTCGCATTTAAAGTTGTATTCTCGCCACAGCCGATGCTACCGGGGAGTTTGGGTAGCCGCGGCGCCCATGCGCGTGCCTGTCTTACTCTGATACAGAATTAACCATGCGCTTAGCGGCACCGCTTCGCGCATTAAGAATTCGTTGATTTTTTTCCATTTTCAGGTGATGCTGATGAACAAGTAGGCATCGCCTACCAACATTTTGCTTACCCCATGATGCTCAGGTCCGCCGCATCTCCTGGGTCGTGGGGTCGGTCGGTTGGCTTTTGACTTCTGCGGAATCCTCGTGCCGCAGTCAGACGCCAGCCGACCCCCTTTTCCGAAGCGCCGTCCCATCTTGGGGCGGCGTTTTTTGCTTTCTCGGTACCGGGCGAGGGGGCGCCGAGTCGGCATGTCTTTCAAGCATCCTTTGACCTGTCAGCGAGGCCAGCGGTGCCTTGCGTGCCATTTCCCGGACGTCCAAAAGGAAAGGGCGCCTGACCTTGCGGTCGGCGCCCTAAATCCCCGAGAAACGGTCGATCTTACTTGATCTTGGTTTCCTTGAACTCGACGTGCTTCTTGACGACCGGGTCGTACTTGGTCTTGGTCATCTTTTCCGTCATCGTACGGCTGTTCTTGGTCGTGACGTAGAAGAAACCCGTGTCGGCTGTCGAAAGCAGCTTGATCTTGATGGTGGTGGCTTTTGCCATGGTCGTCCTGCCTTTGTAACAATGAAAGCCGTGGACAACCGGTTGCGGGCCACGGGCAAGGTTGGCGCGAAACTACAAATCGCGGCCGAAAAGTCAAGGCCGTTTTGGATTCAAAACGATCCTGACCACCGAAAGCGCGACATAGAGGCCGAAAAATCCGGCGATCGCCCAGGCAAAGCCATTGTTGCCGGTGGCATCCATTGAAGCACCGATGGCCTGCGGCCCCGCAACGGTGCCGACGGCATAGGAGAACACGAAAGCGGCGTTGGCGGCGGCAAGATCGGCGCCCTGCAGCCGCGAGCCAAGGTGGCTGAGGCCGACCGTGTAGAGCCCGGAGACGCAGCCGCCCCAGAACAGCAACACGATCGCCATCAGGAACCAGCTTTCGACCAGAAGCGGCAGGAACAGCGCGCCAACAAGGCCGATAACAGTCATGGCCGAGAGCAGGGTGCGCCGGTCTTTGACGCGGTCGGACAACATGCCGACCGGGATCTGGAAGATGAAATTTCCGACCCCCATGACCGTCAGCAGGAGGGCCGCCTGCGATTCGCTGAAACCGGCTCTCGTGCCGAAGATGAGGAACAGCGAAAGACCGCCTGATTCGACCGCGCCGAAGATGAACACGGCGGCGGTTGCGGTGGGCACGAGGAAGACGTAGCGCAGGAAATGCCGCTCCGGCTTCTCGTCGATGACGGGGCTTTCGTCGCGTGCGAGGAAGATCGGCACCGAGGCAAGCAGGATGACGCCGGCGCCAACCATGAAAGGCAGGATGCCATCACTGCCGAGGATTGAAAACAACAGCGGCCCGGTCAGGAAGCCCAGCGACAGGAACGTGCCATAGATGCCGAGCACGAATCCGCGCTTTGCCGGCGGCGCCGTGGCGTTGATCCAGAACTCGGAGAGAATGAAGAGGACGGTGATCGCCCCGTGGAAAACGATCCGCAGCGGGAACCAGAGCCAGAAGTTGGTGATGTAGTAAAAGCCGAACGAACTCGTTGCTGCGATCAGGACGGCCCACAGCATTGTCGGCGCGACGCCGTGTCTATGAGCGAACTTGGTCGTGAACGGGGCGGCAACCATCGATGCCACGCCAGCCATGGCGGAGTTCAAGCCGATCAGCGTCGAGGAGATCCCGCGCTTCTCCATGATGATCGACAGGAGCGGCAGACCGAGACCAATTGCAATGCCGACCGCACTGATCGCTGCAACGGCGGCGATCAGCGACCGCCAGTGAATTTCCTCAACCGGTGCAACTGTACCGGGCGATGGCTGTGACATGCGACGAGGGTCCTTAGAGCAACGTGCGGACGAGGCGCCCACGGCGCGCGGCATAAAGTGGCACCTCTCGTTCACATGGGAGCGACGGATCGGTGTCGAGACTGCTTCTGAGGTCAGCAAGTATGATGGCGGTGATGTCGGGTATCCGTAGAGACGGAGAATCGTTCACATCGATCCACTGCAAATCCTGAAGCTCCCGACTGTCCAGGAAGCGTGTCGGATCGATTTTGGCCTCGTCCGCAAACAATGCGAAGAAGCGCGTATCGAACCGCCGCGCGTGGCCCGGAGGGGTAATGGCCCGAGCCATATAGCGCAACTTTGCAAGATCGGGAAGAAATGGAACCGGCGCTGTGGCAGAGGGAGCCGGTTGCCCGACGGCGATGCCGGCCTCTTCGTAAAGTTCGCGCAGTGCGGCAAGGGCGAGCGCGCGTGCGTGGGCATCTGTCAACTCGCGCTTGCCGGCCGCCTTCAGCGCATGCAGGACGGAAGGGTGCAGGTCGGAGCCGAAGCCGATTCGGTGATCGCCGGCATCACGCCGCCCACCGGGGAAGACATAGAGATCCGGCATGAAGACATGGGCGCTGTGCCGTTTGCCCATCAGGACGCGCACGCGTCCCCCTTGGCGGTCGAGCAGCATGACGGAGGCCGCATCGCGTGGCCTGACGGCTGCGGAACGTTGGCGTTCGACCTCGCCGCCCGGGCCCCGCGCAGACGTCATGCCCTGTCGTCTCGCGGCGGCAGGATATCTTCCGGTGCGTCTTCGTGGCCGCCGAAACCGTGCATCTTGAGCGCCCATTGCAGCCCGATGACGGCGCCCTTGACCGGCTGCAGCAGCGCCAGCGAACTGATCACGGTGATCGGTGCCCAGATCGCCAGATGCTGCCACGTTGTCAGCGGCAGGATGAGATCGGTCATCATGTAGCCCGCAAGCACGACGTGGCCGACGATCGTCACGACGATATAGGGCGGGAAGTCATCGGCGCGGTGATGGTCCATGCGTTCGCCGCAGGCGGCGCAGGCATCGACGGACTTGACGTAGCTGCGAAACAGTTTGCCGCTGCCACAGGCCGGGCAACGGCCGAGAAAGCCGCGCTTCATCGAAAGGCCAACGGAGCGCTTGTCGCTTTCGCTACCGCCCAGTTGAAGTGTTTCGCCCGCCGCTGCTTTCATGCTTATTCCTCTGCCTTACGGGAGTTCTAACGCCTGCCTCGCGGCGGCCGCGTTCCCGGCGTCTTACGTGCTCCGGTGCGATCGCGCCGGCCGGACTTGTGGAAGGAGCGCGTTGCCGTCGGCATCTTGCGCCCCTCGCTTTGCATCTCGAACCTGAGCGCACCCGCAAGCGGCACAGCTTCGACGAGCTTGACGCGCACGGGATCGCCGAGGCGATAGCCGAGCCCGGTCTTTTCGCCGGAAAGCGCCTGATGCGCCTCATCATAGATGAAGTAGTCGCGCCCGAGCGTAGATATCGGAACGAAGCCATCGGCGCCATAGGCGGGCAGGGTGACAAAGAGTCCCGCCTTGGTGACGCCGGAGACGCGGCCTTCGAATTCCTCGCCGACACGGCCATTCAGATGGTGTGCGATCAGCCGGTCGACGGTGTCGCGCTCCGCCGCCATGGCGCGACGCTCGAAGGTCGAGATCTCGGCGGCGATGTCGTCGAGCACGCCCTCTTCCTGCGGCGTCAGTCCGCCTTCGCCCAGACCGAGCGAGGCAACCAGCGCCCGGTGCACGATCAGGTCGGCATAGCGGCGGATCGGCGAGGTGAAATGTGCGTACTTCAAAAGGTTCAGGCCGAAGTGCCCGATGTTCTCGGGGCTGTAGATCGCCTGGCTCTGCGACCGCAGCACCATCTCGTTGACCATCGTCTCGAAGGGTTTTCCCTCGGCCTTGGCGAGAATGCCGTTGAAATGATTCGAGCGCATGTTGCCGCCCTTGACGAGCGAGATGTCGAGCGTCGCCAGGAACTCGCGCAGGCTTTCCTGCTTGGCGAGCGACGGCTGGTCGTGCACGCGATAGATCAGCACCTGGCGCTTCTGCTCCAGCGTCTCGGCGGCCGCGACGTTCGCCTGGATCATCATCTCTTCGATCAGCTTGTGGGCGTCCAGGCGTTCCGGCACGAAAACGCGATCGACCGTGCCGTCGGGCTTCAGGATGATCTTGCGCTCGGGCATGTTGAGTTCGAGCGGCTGGCGCCGGTCGCGCCCGCGCGTGAGGATCCGATAGGCCTCCCAGAGCGGCTTCAGGATCGCGTCGAGGATCGGCCCGGTCTTGTCATCCGGGTTGCCGTCGATCGCCGCCTGTGCCTGCTGGTAGGAGAGCTTGGCAGCACTCTTCATCATGATGCGGTGGAAGGTGTGGCCGGCCTTGCGGCCCTCCTTGGAGAAGCGCATGCGCACGGCAAGCGCCGGACGGTCGACGCCTTCCTTCAGCGAGCAGAGGTCGTTTGAAATCCGTTCGGGCAGCATCGGTACCACCCGGTCGGGGAAATAGACCGAGTTGCCGCGCTTCAGCGCTTCCAGGTCCAGCGCCGATTTCGGACGTACGTAATAGGAGACGTCGGCGATTGCGACCGTGACGATGACGCCGCCGGGATTGTCCTCGGACGGGTCGGGTTCGGCATAAACCGCATCGTCGTGATCCTTGGCATCGGCCGGGTCGATGGTGATCAGCGGCAGCGTGCGCCAATCCTCGCGATGCGCCATCGTGGCGGGACCGGCGGCGTTCGCCTCTTCGATCACACGCTCCGGGAAGATGTGGGGGATGCCATGCGCGTGAATGGCAATCATCGAGATTGCCTTCTCCGAGGCCACGGAGCCGATGACGTTTTGGACCTGGGCGCGCGGCAGACCATAGCGGCCGAGACGCGAGAGCTGCACTTCGACCAGATCGCCATCCTGCGCGTTGCCGGTGAACTCCGGATCGACCAGCACTTCTTCGCCGCGCTTTTCGATCGGCATCAGCCGGCCACCGCCACCAGGTGTGGCGCGGAAGACGCCGAGCACGGCGTCCTTGCGCTTGTCGAGAACCTTGATGATGCGCGCCGTATAGGCAGGTCCGCCACGCTCCTTTGCGGGGAAGATCTTGGCGAGCACCCGATCGCCGAGGCCGCCGACCGGTACCTTGCCCTTGGCCTTGCCGACTGCCGACTGCTTGATCAGCACCGCCGGCGCGACGCCGTCATCGTCCAGCCACTCGGCGGGCCGGCCGATCAGTTCGCCATCGACATCACGGATGGTGATGTCGAGCACGGTCACCGGGGGCAGGGCGCCGGGACGTACCAGCGACTTGCGCTTCTTCTCGACCAGGCCGTCCTCTTCCAGTGACTTCAGCAGCGCCTTGAGCTCGACACGGGTATCGCCCTTGAGGCCGAAGGCCTTGGCGATCTCGCGCTTGGAGGCGCGGTCCGGGTTTTCGGCAATGAAACGCATCAGCACGTCACGCGGCGGAACCGCACCGTGGATAATGGGCTCGCTTGCCGGAGCCGGTCCGGCCTTGGCCGCGCGAGCAGGCTTCCTGCCCATGGCTCTTCTGCCGGACTGTTCGGTCGGATCGCGCGGTATTCTGGTCAAGATCAGCCCTTCTTGGCCTTGGCGGCCGTCTTGGTTTTGCTTTTTGCGGGCGCCTTGGCCTTGGTCGACTTGGTTGCGCCGTCCTCGGACTTTGCCGCCGCCTTGGTCGTCTTGGCCTTCACGGCCTTGCCCTTGGTAGCTCCACCCTTGGCGGCACGCTCCGAAATCAGCACGAGTGCCTCCTCGACCGTCACCGACTGCGGATCCTTGCCCTTGGGCAGGGTAGCGTTGACCTTGCCCCAGTTTACATAGGGACCGTAGCGCCCGTCACGAACGGTGATGGAGCCGCCGTCCGGGTGGTCGCCAAGTTCCTTGAGCGAGGCGGCCGCGGTGCGGCCACGCCCGGCACCGGCCTTCGACTGCTTGTCGGCGAGAACCGACACGGCGCGATTAAGGCCGATCGAGAAGACGTCTTCGATCGATTCGAGATTGGCATAGGTTCCGTCGTGCAGCACGAACGGTCCGTAGCGGCCAAGGCCGGTCGAGATCATCTTGCCGCTCTCGGGGTGCGCGCCGATATCGCGCGGCAACGACAGAAGGGCCACGGCCTTCTCGTGGTCGATTGTCGACGGCGTCCAGCCCTTCGGCAGGCTCGAGCGCTTCGCTTCCTTGCCGTCGCCGCGCTGGACATAGGGACCGAAACGGCCGCTGCGCAGTGTGATTTCCTCGCCGGTGTGCGGGTCCTTGCCAAGTGCCTGCGGTTCGTTCGAGACCGCCGCTTCCTGGTCGCCGTTGCTGTCGGAGGAAAGCTGGCGGGTGAAGTTGCACTCCGGATAGTTCGAGCAGCCGACGAAGGCGCCATATTTGCCGAGCTTCAGCGACAGCTTGCCGGTGCCGCAGACCTGGCAGATGCGTGGATCACCGCCGTCTTCGCGCTTCGGGAAGACCAGCGGCGCCAGTTCTTCGTTCAGCGCATCGAGCACGTTGGTAACGCGCAGCTCCTTTGTTTCCTCGATCTGTGCGAAGAAATCCTTCCAGAAGTCGCGAAGAACATCCTTCCAATTGACCTCGCCGGCCGAGACCTGGTCGAGCTTTTCTTCGAGCGACGCCGTGAAGTCATAGCCGACATAGCGGGTGAAGAAGCTTTCCAGGAACGCCGTCACCAGACGGCCCTTGGCCTGGGGTATGAGCTTGCGCTTGTCGTTGGTGATGTAGTCGCGGTCAAGCAGGGTCGTGACCGTCGCGGCATAGGTCGACGGTCGGCCGATGCCGAGCTCTTCCATCTTCTTGATCAGGCTCGCTTCCGAATAGCGCGGTGGCGGCTCGGTAAAGTGCTGCGAGGCGTTGATCTTCTGCTTGGCGAGGTTCTCGCGCGCGTTGATCTCCGGCAGGCGGCCATCCTCCTCGCCATCATCCGTCTGCTCGCCGTCTTCCTTGGCGTCCGTATAGGCGGCGATGAAGCCGTCGAAGCGGATGACGGAGCCGGTGGCGCGCAGGCCAGCCTTCTGTCCGCCGTTGTCGGCGGTGATTTCTGCCGTGGTGCGCTCGATCTCGGCCGATGCCATCTGGCTGGCGATGCCACGTTTCCAGACGAGGTCGTAGAGGCGCAGCATGTCACCGTCGAGGAAGCGGCGGACCTGGTCCGGCGTCCGGTTGAAATCGGTCGGGCGGATGGCTTCGTGCGCTTCCTGGGCGTTCTTCGCCTTGGTCGAATAGAAACGCGGCTTTTCCGGCAGGTAGCGGTCGCCGAACTGGTTGGCAATCGCCTTGCGCGAGGCCTCGACCGCTTCCGGCGCCATCTGCACGCCGTCGGTACGCATATAGGTGATCAGACCGACCGTCTCGCCGCCGATGTCGACGCCTTCATAGAGCTTCTGCGCGACCTGCATGGTGCGCGATGCGGAGAAGCCGAGTTTGGAGGAGGCGGCCTGCTGCAGTGTTGAGGTGGTGAAAGGCGGCGACGGGTTACGCTTGACCGGCTTTGCCTCGATGCTGTCGACGACATAGGCGGCGCCATCGAGCAGGGTCTTCAGCCGGTTGGCCTCTTCGCCGTTGCCGACAGCCCTTGGCGCGAGGCGCTTGCCGTCGGCCGAGACGAGGCGGGCCTCGAACTCGTCGCCGCGCGGGGTCTTCAGCAGCGCGGAGATGTTCCAGTATTCCTCGGAGATGAAGCGCTCGATCTCGGACTCGCGATCGCAGACGAGGCGAAGGGTGACAGATTGCACACGGCCGGCCGAGCGGGCGCCCGGCAGCTTGCGCCAGAGGACCGGCGACAGGTTGAAGCCGACGAGATAGTCGAGTGCGCGGCGCGCCAGATAGGCATCGACCAGCGAGATGTCGATGTCGCGCGGGTGGGCGATTGCTTCGAGAACCGCCTTCTTGGTGATGGCGTTGAAGGCGACGCGCTTCACCGGTTTGTCGCCGAGCACCTTCTTCTTCTTCAGAAGGTCGAGCACGTGCCAGGAAATGGCTTCGCCTTCGCGATCCGGGTCGGTTGCCAGAATGAGGCCGTCAGCGGACTTTACCGCGTCGGCAATGTCCTTCATGCGCTTGGCCGAGGCGCCATCGACCTCCCAGGACATTTCGAAGTCCTCATCCGGACGGACCGAACCGTCCTTCGCCGGCAGATCGCGCACATGGCCAAACGAAGCCAGCACCTTGTAGTCAGGCCCGAGGTACTTGTTGATCGTCTTTGCCTTGGAAGGCGACTCCACCACTACAACATTCATCGTCATTTTTTGAGACAACCGGTTCTGGTTCGGGCGTCAGCGCTGTCAGCGCCGTGTGTCGCCTTGTATCGATGCCCCGAAATGGACAGGGATTCGTGCGGGGTCAAGAGGGTTCACCCAAAATAACGATGAGAGGAGGTGATGCAACTCATGCAAGATTGCATCGCATCTGCAATCTGGAATGGGTGTCTGCTCGCTTCCTCATGGCCGCGGGGTCGCCATCGCCGGTGCTCATTCGCTTGCCGTGAGAGACACGAGTCCTCCGGCGTGGCGATCGAGCCGCCCGGCGAGATCGAGCTCCAGGAGAAGAAGGTAGACCTGTGCCGGCGAAAGCCCGGTGTGCCTGACGATGTCGTCGGTTTCGACCGGCGTCGGACCAAGCGCATTGATGATGGCCGCACGGTCGCTGTCATTGGTTGCGGCAGGGGCGTTCGGTTGCGTGTGCCCCTCCGGTTCCCTGACGCTTGGCACGCGTAGTTCGAACTGGCTGAGCGGCGCCAATGCTTCGAGGACATCGTCCGGCGAGGTCGTGACGATCGCGCCCTGCTTCAAAAGGTCGTTCGTGCCATGACACCGCGGATCGAGCGGAGAACCCGGAACGGCAAAGACCAGCCGGCCGAGATCGGCGGCATAACGCGCGGTGATCAGGGAGCCGGAGCGATTGGCCGCCTCGACGACGGTCACGCCGAGGCTGACGCCGGCAATCAGCCGGTTGCGCCGAGGGAAATCGCGTGCACGTGGCTCCCAGCCAAAGGGCATTTCGCTGATCGCCAGACCCCGGCCCGACGTGATCTCGTCAAGCAAGCCGATGTTTTCGGGCGGGTAGGGCCGATCCAGGCCGCCGGCAAGCGCGGCGATCGTGCCGCTTTCGAGGCTTGCGCGATGGGCAGCGGTATCGATACCGCGCGCGAGACCCGAGGTGACGACATAGCCGGCGCGACCGGCATCGCGGGCAATCATCGCCGCGAACTTGGCGCCGCTGACCGACGCGTTGCGCGAGCCGACAATGCCGAGCGACGGGCGGGTTGCTGCTTTGAGATCGCCCTTCATCGCGAGGAGCGGGGGAGCGCCGTCGATCTGCCGAAGCGCTGAGGGATAACCTGGCTCACCGATGCCGACAAAGACCGCGCCGCAGCGTCGCGCCGCTTCCAGTTCCCGTTCGGCCTCGCTTACCGTTGCCACGCGATAGGCCTGTTTGGTCCCTCCGCGCCGGGATAGTTCTGGAAGCGCGTCGAGCGCGTTTTCCGCGGTGCCGAAGTGGTTGATGAGGTCCCTGAAGGCGATGGGGCCGACATTGTCGCTGCGGATCAGCCGCAGCCAGGAGATTTTCTGTCGTTCGGTCAGCGCCACTCCGGTTCGTCCTGCGCTGCCTTCAGACATTATCCCTTGTCCCCGATCTTGCTTTCCGTGCCGGCGAGCAACCGCTGGATATTGGCGCGATGCTTCACCCAGCTAATGATGGTCATTGCCGCGAAGAGGAGAGCGACCTTTTCGTTCCCTACCGCGTAAAGTAGAACCGGGATGATAGCCGTTACAACCAGTGCGGACAATGAGGAGTAACGGCTGATTTTCGCCATGGCGAGCCAGATCACCGCAAAGGCGAGCACCATCGGTGGGGCGAGGCCAAGGAGGACGCCGATATAGGTGGCGACACCCTTGCCGCCCTTGAAGCCGAGCCAGACGGGATAGAGATGGCCGATGAAGGCGGCGAAGCCTGCGGCGATCCCCGCTTCGACGCCCCAATGAGATGCAATGGCGGCTGCCGCGGTGCCCTTGAGCGCGTCGAGCAGCAGGGTCGCTGCGGCAAGCTTCTTGTTGCCGGTGCGCAGCACATTGGTCGCGCCGATATTGCCCGAGCCGATCTTTCTGACGTCGCCCAGCCCGGCCATGCGGGTCAGGATCAGTCCGAATGGGATCGAGCCGAGCAGATAGCCGAAGCCCAGGCTTAACAACGTCAAGGGCAGCCCAAGCTGCCAGGAAAATAGATCCACCGGTTCCCCTCCCGCGCGACCGCTTTGGGCTTATGCGGAATGCACAAGCTTGCCGGCAACATAGGTTTGCACAACCCGGCCGGTAAAGCGTGCATTTTCAAACGGCGTGTTCTTGGAGCGCGAGACGATCGCTTCCTTGTAGAGCACCCACGGCTCGTCGAGGTCGAGGACCGCGATATCGGCCTTGGCGCCCGGCTTCAGCGTGCCTGCGTCGAGACCGAAGATCGCCGCCGGGCGGGTCGACATGGCATCGATCAGGCGCATCAGTGGAACCTGGCCGCTGTGGTAAAGCCGAAGAGCGGCCGCTGCCAGCGTTTCAAGGCCGATCGCACCGTCGGCAGCGTCGGCAAACGGCAGGCGTTTGGTGTCGACGTCCTGCGGGTCATGCGAGGAGACGATGATGTCGATCGTGCCGTCGGCCAGCGCCTCGGCCATGGCCACCCGGTCGTCTTCGCTGCGAAGGGGCGGCGAAAGCTTGAAGAAGGTGCGGTACTCGCCGATGTCGTTTTCGTTGAGCGCCAGATTGTTGATCGAGATGCCGCAGGTGACGTTGGCGCCGCGCTGGCGTGCTGCACGAATGGCCTCAGCCGATTCGGGAACCGAGATTTGGGCGGCGTGGTAGGCGGCCTTCGTCAGGCCGGCGATGCGCAGGTCGCGCTCGAGCGGGATGATCTCGGATTCGCGCGGGATCCCGGCAAGGCCGAGCCAGCTTGCGAGCAGGCCCTCGTGCATGACGCCGTTGGCGCCGAGATACTTGTCGCGGGTCTCAAGAGAGATGACGGCGCCGAATTCGCGCGCGTAGGTCATGGCCCGGCGCAGAACCAGCGTGTCGTGGATCGACCGTCGGCCATTGGTGAAGCAGACGGCGCCGGCTTCGCGCAGCAGGCCGAATTCGGTCATCTCTTCCCCGGCCAGTCCCTTGGTCAGGGCCGCGGCAGGATGGACATTGACGAGGGCCTTGTCGCGCGCCGTCTTCTTTACGTACTCGACCAGCGCGATATCGTCGATCACAGGATCCGTGTCGGGCATCGCAATGAAGGTGGTGACGCCACCGACCGCTGCTGCGCGCGACGCGGATTCGAAGGTTTCGCGATGTTCGCTGCCCGGTTCGCCGACGAACACGCGGGCATCGACGAGGCCGGGAACGGCGGTCAGGCCATCGCAGTCCTTGACGAAGGCGCCATCGGGCGCGCCCTGGTTCTGTGCATCCGCGCCGGCGGCCAGGATGCGGCCGTCGTTTCCGACGATGACAGTGCCGACCTCGTCAAGGCTGCGCGAGGGATCGACGATGCGGAGGTTCTTCAGAACGAGTGGTCTGGTCATAGGCGCGGCCCCTGGTTCTGCGAGAGAAGCAGCGTTTCCATCACCGCCATGCGTACGGCAACGCCCATCTCGACCTGCTGTTCGATCACGCTCTGCGGGCCGTCGGCGATTTCCGAGGCGATCTCGACGCCGCGGTTCATCGGCCCGGGGTGCATGACGAGCGCATCGTCCTTGGCCGCCTTCAGCTTCTGCGCATCGAGCCCGTAGTAGTGGAAGTATTCGCGCACCGAAGGCACGAAAGAGCCGGCCATGCGCTCGCGCTGGAGGCGCAGCATCATGACGACATCCGCATCCTTCAGGCCCTCGGCCATCGAGTGATAGACCTCGACGCCCATTTCGGCGATCCCCGAGGGAAGCAACGTCGCCGGAGCGACGACGCGCACGCGGGCGCCCATCTGGTTCAGGAGCAGGATGTTGGAGCGCGCCACGCGCGAGTGCAGCACGTCGCCGCAGATCGCCACGATGATGCGCGAGAGCTTACCCTTGGCGCGGCGGATCGTCAGCGCGTCGAGCAGGGCCTGGGTTGGGTGCTCGTGCTGACCGTCGCCGGCATTGACGACGGAGCAGGAGACTTTCTGTGCCAGGAGAGCGGCGGCACCGGCCGAGGAATGGCGCACCACCAGCACATCCGGGTGCATGGCGTTCAGCGTCATCGCCGTATCGATCAGCGTTTCGCCCTTTTTCACCGAGGAATTGCCGACCGACATGTTCATGACGTCGGCGCCAAGCCGCTTGCCGGCGAGCTCAAACGAAGACTGCGTACGCGTCGAGGCTTCGAAGAAGAGGTTGATCTGCGTCAGCCCCCGCAGCGTCGAGGTCTTTTTCTCTCTTTGACGGGAGATTTGGACGGCTTCATCGGCGCGATCGAGCAGATAGGTGATATCCTGCTCCGTGAGCCCCTTGATGCCGAGCAGGTGGCGATGCGGGAAAGTGATCATGGGCCGCCCTTGCGCTCTGGAAATGTGGTCGCTCTATAAGACTTGGCCCCCGGTACGGCAAGGCTTGGGCGTCACCGTCCGCAGAAAACTTGCAACGGCCATCCTATCTTTTTCGCGCCCCGTTCCGTGGTCGAGAAACTTGCGCTAGAACCGGCCCATGAATCAGATGAACCGGACTGAACAGAAACTCGCCGAGCTGAACCAGCCCAAGCCCTGGTCCGGTGTCAACGCCTATCGCTCCGATCCGCTCGTGGTGGATATCACCTCGTCGATGAGCAAGACGCTGCGCGACGAATTCGATGTGCTCGGCCGTTACGTCACCTCGCCAGAAGCGCAGGAACTGGCGCGCATGGCGAATGAAGGTCCGCCGAAGCTGAAGACGCATGGTCCGCGCGGCGAGCGTCTCGATGTCGTCGAGTTCCACCCGGCCTGGCATGCGCTGATGCGCCGCTCAATGTC
The DNA here is from genome assembly GCF_052044935.1 of Ensifer sp. 22460. Classification (NCBI taxonomy): domain Bacteria; kingdom Pseudomonadati; phylum Pseudomonadota; class Alphaproteobacteria; order Hyphomicrobiales; family Rhizobiaceae; genus Ensifer; species Ensifer sp. 22460. The sequence continues at coordinate 34,587 of NZ_JBQENZ010000004.1, read as the reverse complement.
GTCGGGCCTCCATGCGTCGGCCTGGGAAAACCTGGCTGACGAGCGCAACCAGTCGCACAAGACACGCGCCATCCGCTTCTATCTGACGGCGCAGCTGGAATGCGGCCATCTCTGCCCGCTGACGATGACGAGCGCGTCGCTTGCCGCGATCACCGCGTCTCCGGCGGTGCAGAAGGAATGGGCGCCGAAGATCCTGTCGCGCAAATACGACTCGACGAACCGTCCCTGGATGCAGAAGTCGGCCGTCACCGTCGGTATGGGCATGACCGAGAAGCAGGGCGGTACCGATGTCCGCGCCAATACCTCGACGGCCGAGCGTGTAGGCGAGGGCATCTATCGGTTGAATGGCCACAAGTGGTTCATGTCGGCACCGATGAGCGACGCCTTCGTCATGCTGGCGCAGACCCGCGAGGGCCTTGCCTGTTTCCTCGTGCCGCGTCTTCTGGAAGACGGCAGCGCCAACGGCCTGCGCTTCCAGCGGTTGAAGGACAAGCTCGGCAACCGCTCCAACGCTTCGTCGGAGGTCGAGTTCTCCGACACGTTCGGTTTCATCCTCGGCGCTCCGGACGCCGGCATCCGGACGATCCTCGACATGGTCACGCTGACGCGCCTCGACTGCGCGTTGGCATCCGCAGGCATGATGCGTGCCTCGCTTGCCGAAGCCGTGCACCACACCCGCGGCCGCAAGGTCTTCGGCAAGCCGCTCGTGAGCCAGCCGATGATGACGCGCGTGCTTGCCGACATGGCGCTCGATGTGGCGGCGGCAAGCGCCCTTTCGTTCCGTCTGGCTGAAGCGTTCGACAAGGCCCGCAACAGCCCTGAAGACGCGGCCTATGCGCGGATCATGACGCCTGTTGCCAAGTACTGGGCCTGCAAGATCGCCCCGGCACTGATTTACGAGGCGATGGAGTGCCTTGGCGGCAACGGCTATGTGGAAGAGCGCGCGCTGGCGCGCCATTACCGCGAAGCACCTGTCAACGCTATCTGGGAAGGGTCCGGCAACGTCATGGCGCTGGACGTGCTGCGCGTACTCGCCAAGGGCAAGGACCTCTTCGAGCAGCTCTTCGTCGTTTTGGCGCGCGATCTCGGACCAGCCGGCCGCAAGACGATCGACGTGTTGCGCGCCGCCATGTCGCTCTGCGAACGGGACGAGGGTGCTGCGCGCATGCTGGTCGAGCAATTGGCGCTCGCCGCCGCAGCAGCAGAACTCTACCGTCTCGGTGCCGGCCGCATCGCCGACGCTTTCCTCGAATCGCGCCTGGCTGCCGGATGGCGCTCGACCTACGGCATGCTCGATTCGCGCTTCGATTCCGCCTACATTCTCGATCTTCTCTATCCCCCTGCGGCGTAAGACGTCAGCCCTCTGCGGCGTATGCCGTCAGGTAGAGGACGAGTGGTATCGTGAAGAACGAGACGACCGTCTGGACGGTTGCGACCGCCGCATAGAGTTCGGCGTCGCCATCCATCTGCTTGGCGAGCAGATAGCCGTTCATCGCCGTCGGCACGGCCGCGCCAAGCGCGATGACCAGCAGGGCGTCCCCCCGAATGCCGAGCAGATAGCTCGCGCTCACCATGAAGACCGGCATGACGATCAACTTGAGGAAGACCGCGAGCAGCGCCGTCGCGCTCGGCTTCAGCGCATCGGAAGCGCGCAAACCTGCCCCGACCATCACCAGCCCGAGGCTGAGCGAGGCGCTTGCCAGCATCTCGATCGTGGTCATCACGGGGCCGTAGATCTTCAGTCCGACCAGGTTGACGAGAATGCCGAGCACCGAGGCGACGATCAGCGGATTGGTGGCGATCTTTGCGAAGAAGCGCCTGAAGTCACGATTGCCCCCGCCGAACCAGACCAGCACGCCGATATTGTAGAGATTGATGGGGATGATCACGAGCGTCATCACCAGCGCGGTCAGCGTCAGGCCGATTGGGCCGTAAAGCTTCTGCGCAATTGCCAGCGCCATGAAGCCGTTCCAGCGTGTTGCCGTCTGGAAGACTGAGGTGAACGAGGCGCCGGACACGTGCCGGTCTCGCAGCACTGGCCAGAGGAGCAGCACGAAGGCCGACATCAGGCTGACGCTGCCGATTGTCGCGATGGCCGTCGCGTCGGCTTTCAACCCGGCAAAGTCTGCCTGGGCAAGCGTCGAGAACAGCAGTGCAGGGAACAGGATGAAGTAGCCGAACTGCTCGAGCCCGAGCCAAAGGCTCTGGTCGACGAATGTCGAGCGTTTGAGCCAGACGCCGAGCAGAACCAGCAGGAAGATCGGAAGGATGCTTTCAAAGACGACGGTCATGGAGGAGGACCTGCGAGGGGGAGGGATACCGCTACCCGAATTTTGCAGAGACCGGAATGGGCTTGCAGCTTTGTGGTGAATGATCGGGCGCAACCGCAAGCGTGAGCGCAAGAAAACCTAGCTTGTGAAAATTAACCTTAACAAATGGTTTACGTTGCACGCCTTGCCTGTAGGGGCGAAATTGACCAGGAATTTCAACAGATCCGGAATGGAGCGGTTCGGTGAGAGCTGGTCTTTTGATCATCATGATGATGTTTTTCGCCGGACTGGCGCTGGATATTGCGGTCCCAACGGTGGCCCTGCTTGCCTTGTTGCTGGCAGACCGCGCCATATATCCGCTAGTCTACCGCCGCATCTCGGAAAGGGGAGCCGCATGAAGTGGTTTCTAATCCTTTGGGCCTGCCCGGTCATGTTCCTCACGTCGTGGTATGGTCTCTCCTATTACGACATGAGCTTCGGCTTCTTCATGCTGACGCGGCAGACCCATGATCTCGTGTTCCAGGTCTACGGCAATGTCCTCGGCATTCCGCCAGAGACGATCCCGCCGCTCGTCGCCCGTGCGATCGTCTTCGATAGTTTTGTGGTTTTTGCCATTATCGGCTTTCGCAAGCGCCGTGAGATCGCAGCCTGGTATCGCCGTCGTTTCGGTGCCGGCGTAGCTCAGTCCGAAAGGCCGTCCCTCGCGAGCGAAGCCAGCCTGTCGAGCGCGCCCTGAAGAATGAAGGAGGCGGCGGCCGAATCGATGCGTTCGGCCCGCTTCCGTCGCGACACATCCATCTCGATCAGCACGCGCTCGGCCGCAACGGTCGAAAGCCTTTCATCCCAGAAGATGAAAGGCAGTGGCGTCTTTTGCTCCATATTGCGCACGAAGGCGCGGGTCGCCTGACAACGCGGTCCCTCGCTGCCGTCCATGTTGACGGGCAGGCCGATGACGAAGGCTGCGATCTTTTCCTTTCCTGCCACTGACAACAGGGCTTCCGCGTCCACCCCGAACTTGACCCGGCGGATCACCTCGCGGGGTGTCGCGAAACGGCGACCGAGATCGGAGACCGAAAGACCGATCGTCTTGGTGCCAAGGTCGAGCCCGGCGATCGCCTGGTTCTGTTGAAGCTGGGATGCCAGCTGTTCGATGGTGAGAATTGCCATGTCGGTATCGATTCGATCTTTGCGCGGAGGGCTGTCTGTTCCATATGCTGTTCCGACACGCAAATCATCAGGGAGATCGTCATGAAGATCAAATGGCTCGGTCATGCCGCCTTTCACATCGAAACGGCAAAGTCCAAAATCCTCATCGACCCCTTCTTCACCGGCAACCCCGCCTTCCGGGACGAAGATCGCAGGGACGCGACCGCCGGGCTCACCCACATCCTCCTGACCCATGGTCACGGCGACCACGTCGGCGATACGATTGCGATCGCCAAGGAGACCGGTGCGACCGTGGTCGCCAATGCCGATCTCGCTACCTGGCTCGGGCGGCATGGCGTCAAGGCGCTCGAAATGGGAAATACCGGCGGCACGATCAACCTCGGTGCGTTTTCAACGACCTTCGTCAACGCGCTCCATTCCTCGGCGCAACTCACCGAGGACGGCGTTTCCCATTCGCTTGGCAATGCCAATGGGTTGGTACTGCATTTCGAGGATGAGCCGACGCTCTACCACATGGGCGACACGGATATCTTTTCCGACATGGCGCTGATCAACGAATTGCACCAGCCGGAGATCGGCATCGTGCCGATCGGCGACCGTTTCACCATGGGCGGCGCGGTGGCGGCACTCGCCTGCCAGCGCTTTTTCAAGTTCTCAACGGCGATTCCCTGCCACTACGGATCGTTCCCGATCATCGACCAGACGCCCGAGACCTTCGTTGCCGGCATGGAAAGCGCATCCACCAAGGTGGAGACGCCGTACGTTGGCGGCGTCGTCGAGGTCTGATGTTGCGCCGGGCCTTTGACGAGAGGTCCGGTACTCCGGCAATTCCCCCGTTGCGTGGCTCGCCGTGCGCCATTATAGCGGGGGAAGTTCCAGTTACCGGAGACGATCATGTCCGTAGACCTTGCCACCGTGAAGCGCGTTGCGCGCCTTGCCCGTATCGCCGTCAGCGAAGAGGAAGCCGAGCGGATGATGGGCGAGCTCAATGGCATCCTAGGTTTTGTCGAACAGCTCTCCGAAGTTAATGTCGATGGCGTCGAGCCGATGACCTCGGTCACGCCGATGGAGATGAAGAAGCGGACGGACATCGTGTCGGACGGCAACAAGGCCGACGATATCGTTGCCAATGCGCCGAATTCCGATCGCAATTTCTTCCTCGTTCCGAAGGTGGTCGAGTAACCAGACCCCCTGCCGCCCCGACGTTCCCGATTGCGAAAGCCCGATTTCATCATGACCGACCTTATCAGCCTCACGATTGCCGAAGCCCGCGCGAAACTCGCCGCCAAGGAAATCACCGCCGTCGAACTGACGGATGCCTATATCGGCGCGATCGATGCCGCCAATGAGGCGATCAATGCCTACATCGCCGTAACGCCGGACAAGGCGCGCGAGATGGCGAAGGCCTCGGACGCGCGTATCGCCGCCGGCAAGGCCGGTGCGCTCGAAGGCATCCCGCTCGGCATCAAGGATCTCTTCGGCACCGAGGGCGTGCACACGCAGGCCTGCAGCCATATCCTCGACGGTTTTGCGCCGCGTTACGAATCGACCGTGACCCAGAACCTCTGGAACGACGGCGCCGTCATGCTCGGCAAGCTGAACATGGACGAATTCGCCATGGGCTCGTCGAACGAGACCTCCTACTACGGTGCCGTGAAGAACCCGTGGCGCGCCAAGGGCTCCAATCTCGACCTCGTTCCGGGCGGCTCGTCCGGCGGTTCGGCTGCAGCCGTCGCTGCGCATCTCTGCGCCGGTGCCACGGCGACCGATACTGGCGGTTCCATCCGCCAGCCGGCCGCCTTTACCGGCACCGTCGGCATCAAGCCGACCTATGGCCGCTGCTCGCGCTGGGGCGTCGTCGCCTTCGCCTCGTCGCTCGATCAGGCCGGCCCGATCGCCCGTGACGTGCGCGATGCCGCGATCCTCTTGAAGTCGATGGCAAGCGTCGACACCAAGGATACGACCTCGGTCGATCTGCCGGTGCCGGATTACGAAGCTTCCATCGGCAAGTCGGTCAAGGGCATGAAGATCGGCATTCCCCGGGAATACCGCGTCGACGGCATGCCCGAGGAGATCGAGGCGCTCTGGCAGCAGGGCATTGCCTGGCTGAAGGACGCCGGCGCCGAGATCGTCGACATCACCCTGCCGCACACGAAGTATGCGCTGCCGGCCTATTACATCGTCGCTCCGGCCGAAGCTTCCTCGAACCTCGCCCGCTATGACGGCGTGCGCTACGGCCTGCGCGTCGACGGCAAGGACATCGTCGACATGTACGAGAAGACCCGCGCCGCCGGTTTCGGCCAGGAGGTCAAGCGCCGCATCATGATCGGCACCTACGTGCTTTCGGCCGGCTATTACGACGCCTATTATCTGCAGGCGCAGAAAGTCCGCACGCTGATCAAGCGCGACTTCGAACTGGCCTTCCATGCCGGTGTCGATGCGATCCTGACGCCTGCCACGCCGTCCTCCGCCTTCGGCATTGCCGACGAGGACCTGGCGTCCGATCCGGTCAAGATGTACCTGAACGACATCTTCACGGTAACGGTCAACATGGCTGGTCTTCCCGGCATTGCCGTTCCCGGCGGCCTCGACCACAAGGGTCTGCCGCTTGGTCTCCAACTGATCGGCAAGCCGTTTGAGGAAGAGACGCTGTTCAAGACGGCGCATATCATCGAACAGGCCGCCGGTCGCTTCACACCCACCAAGTGGTGGTAAGGCTTTGATGGCGGTGCCGGGCCGGCACCGCCACTGTTTCTGAAGGCGATCAGTCACTCTTGTCGCGAAAGGAGCCCGCGTCATGCCCGCCATCCGTCATGCCCGCGCCGGCGATGTCGACCGGCTGACGGCGATCGGTCTCGCCGCTTGGCAATCCGCCATTGCCGGTCTTGCCGATGGTGAGAGAATGCGGCGTGTGGCAGAAGCCTCGTTTTTCCGTTTTCTTTCCGATCACTGGTTGTCTGTTTTACTGATCGAAGCCGAAGGCGGCATTCGCGGTTGGGTGGCGCGAGAGGACTTCGACAACGCGATATCCGACGTGTGGATCGAGCCGGCGGTCCAGGGCAGGGGCCTTGGCGCTTTGCTGCTCGGCGAGATCGAGCGTCGCATCGTTGCGGACGGGTTCGATGTCGCCACTACCAAGACCCATGCGCGCAACGACCGAGCCGTGACCTTCTTCCGCAACCGCGGCTACGGCGTGAGTTGGCTTTCCACCGCCTACGCCCCGCAACTCGACAGTGATGTCGAGTTTATCGGTCTGAGCAAAGTCCTCACCGAGCAAGACTAGAACCGCCGACCCTGCGCATATCCGTGCACGGCTGCCACCCGGAAATGCGCAGCTTCCGGTATTGATGCAAGGTGAGGCTTCTCGTCGCTTCACCTTGCGTGAAGCGCCGGCGATACCAGACATCGTTCGATGTCCGTTATCGCCGTTTCAGCCGCTCAGCGGTTGTTGAATTCGGAGCGCACGAGCTGCAAACCGCGTTCCGTGATGCGATAGGGATTTCCGCCGGAAGACGATATCGCCTTCTTGCGCTTCAGTTTGCGGAAGAGCTCCAGGTCGAAGCCGGGGTAGACCCAGCCGTCACGGGTGAAGCAGCGGATCTCGGTGATCGCCTTGCTTTCGCGGATGATTTCGATGCGGCCGCCCTGGGCCAAATGATGAAGAATGCGCTGTTCTGCACGCGAGATGTCCATTGTCTGAATGTTCCGGAAAAGCGTTCGGAAGAACGCAGGAAAACGTTCCGCAAATCACTGGGAAAGCGGGGTGACGTTTCCGGCCCGTGCGCGCAATCAAAGGAAGATTGCGGGGACGGGCCCTTACCGGGACTCAGGCGAATACGAGAACATCAAAACTCCAGAAAGACGGTGCTTTCCTAGAAGACGTTCGCGAGCGCGTCAAGGTGCCCCTGCAACGCCAGGGTGCCGATCACCGCGGCTACCACCTGGAAAACGATGATGAGCGCCAGCCGGGTTCGAAATGGTTCCTTGCGTGTCTTGTGGCGAAATATGTGCCGGGCGGCGATCGCCCCCGGACTTCCGCCGAGAAAAGCAATCGTCAGCAGCGTCTGTTCGCTGATGCGCCAACGACCCGCGCGCGCCGCCCGTTTGTCAAACCAGAACAGCCCGAAGCTTAAGATGTTGATGTAGGCTGCGTACAATGCGAGTGCGGTGGCGGTGGACATCGACAAATCTTGGAGCAAGTGTACTAAGCGGTGGTTAAGTGGCGCTCCCAACGCGCGGCTGTCCGGAGATGCGGCCGCATGCTGCCGAACAACTTGCACCGGCGAACCAATTGTTCTACCGAGAAACCAAGAATTCAGGCTTCAAAGAAGAGCATGATATGAGCATTGTCGACGTCCGCACCCCCGATCCGAAACGCTTCATCCCCGGCGCCACCGGCGACTGGGAAGTCATCATCGGCATGGAAGTCCATGCCCAGGTGCTTTCCAATTCGAAGCTGTTCTCGGGTGCCTCGACGGAGTTCGGCAATGCGCCGAATGCCAACGTTTCGCTGGTCGACGCCGCCATGCCCGGCATGCTGCCCGTCATCAACGAGGAATGCGTGAAGCAGGCGGTGCGCACCGGTCTCGGCCTCAAGGCCGCGATCAACAAGCGCTCGATCTTCGACCGCAAGAACTATTTCTATCCGGACCTGCCGCAGGGCTATCAGATCTCCCAGTTCAAGGATCCGATCGTCGGCGAGGGCAAGATCATGATTTCCGTTGGCCCTGATCGCCAGGGCCAGTTCGAGGACGTCGAGATCGGCATCGAGCGGCTGCATCTCGAGCAGGATGCCGGCAAGTCGATGCACGACCAGCATCCGTCCATGTCCTATGTCGACCTCAACCGTTCGGGCGTGGCGCTGATGGAGATCGTCTCCAAGCCGGACATGCGTTCGTCGGATGAGGCCAAAGCCTATATGACGAAGCTGCGCTCGATCGTGCGCTACCTCGGCACCTGCGACGGCAACATGGACGAAGGTTCCATGCGCGCCGACGTCAACGTTTCCGTGCGCCGTCCGGGCGAGGGTTTCGGCACCCGTTGCGAGATCAAGAACGTCAACTCAATCCGCTTCATCGGCCAGGCAATCGAGTACGAGGCGCGCCGCCAGATCGGCATCCTCGAAGATGGTGGCTCTATCGATCAGGAAACCCGCCTGTTCGATCCGAACAAGGGCGAGACCCGTTCGATGCGCTCCAAGGAAGACGCGCACGACTACCGTTACTTCCCGGACCCGGACCTGTTGCCGCTGGAGTTCGACGATGCTTTCGTTGAAGCGTTGAAGGCCGATCTGCCGGAATTGCCCGACGACAAGAAGGACCGGTTCGTTCGAGACCTCGGCCTTTCGGTCTACGATGCCTCGGTGCTCGTTTCCGAAAAGTCGATCGCGGACTACTTCGAGGCTGTAGCCGAAGGACGCGATGGCAAGATCGCCGCGAACTGGGTCATCAACGACCTGCTCGGCGCCTTGAACAAAGCCGGCAAAGCCATTGAAGAGACTCCCGTTTCCCCGGCTCAGCTCGGCGGCATCATCGATCTCATCAAGGCCGAGACCATCTCGGGCAAGATCGCCAAGGACCTCTTCGAGATCATCTGGAACGAAGGTGGCGACCCGGCCCAGATCGTCGAAACGCGCGGCATGAAGCAGGTGACGGACACCGGCGCCATCGAAAAGGCAGTCGACGAGATCATCGCCGCCAACCCCGATCAGGTTGCCAAGGTCCAGGCCAAGCCCTCGCTTGCCGGCTGGTTCGTCGGTCAGGTGATGAAGGCGACGGGCGGCAAAGCCAACCCGCAGGCCGTGCAGGCCCTCGTGAAGGCCAAACTCGGCATCGAGGAATAAGCGATGTTCTTCGTGCGGACGGCCAGCGAGCGTGATCTCGAAAAGGTTCGCGCCCTGCTGGTCGGGACGTGGCATGCGACCTACGACACCTTCTATGGCGTCGAGAAGGTCAACGAACTGACGGAGCGCTGGCATTCGCTGCCGGCGCTGAAAGCGCGGGTCGCGCGCAAGAACGCCGAGTTCCTGGTCGCAGATGACGGTCGCCAGATCGGCGGCATGGGTTTTGCGGCCATGTCCGACACGCAAGCCAAGACTGCCGTGCTGCATCAGCTCTATGTGCTGCCGAAGTTCCAGCGGCAGGGCATCGGCCGCGACATCTTCGCCGAGCTCGAAACCTGCTTCCCGGATGCCGAGCGCATGCGCGTCGAAGTCGAGCCGCAGAACCTGCACGCGCTTGCCTTCTATCGAACGCATGGCTTCGCCGAGGTCGGTGAGACGGCCAACCATGGTGACGAGCAATCCGGTCTGCCGGCGATCATCCTGGAAAAGCGGCTTCTCGGCTAAGTGCAAGTCCTGGCAGCTCCCTGTGGATAACTTCATCGGGGGCGGCTCTGTCATGAAACCTTTGCACTGCAGTGCTTGGTCCGCCGTCGATGAACGAAGCGAGCCGAGGGAACCATGGACGCGATAGCCGAACTCTTGATCCGCAAGGCCGAGCGCGAAGATCTGTCCGCCATCGTGGCACTCTTTGCCGATGATCAGCTCGGTGGTCATGGCGATACGACCGCTCCGGAAGCCTTCGGAGACTACGTCGCCGCCTTCGAACAAATCGAAGCCTCGTCGCTGCAGACACTCTTTGTCGCGGTTCTTGCCCGGGAGATCGTCGGTACCTTTCAGACGGCGCTGCATACGTCGCTTTCCGGTCGCGGCAGCTCGAGCCTGATCGTCGAAGCGGTTCAGACGCGCGAGGATATGCGTGGCCGTGGGATCGGCGAACGCATGATGCGCCACGCGATCGCCGAGGCTCGCGACCGAGGAGCGAAGAAGGTCCGGCTGACGTCCAATGCTGTGCGCACCGACGCGCACCGTTTCTACGAGCGGCTCGGCTTCACGCGCAGTCACTTCGGCTTCCTCATGCCGTTGAAATGACGGCCTTTGCCTCGGAATCACTGGACAAGCCATGAGCGGCGGGGCATAAGCGGGAACATAGTTTTGGTATCTGGCCGCCTTCCCAACGGCCGGTCAAGGACGGCATCCATGAAGCTCCTGCTGCAGATTTTCACCTGGTGGAACGAACAGACGATCGGAACGCGCTTTCACACCTGGCGCCATGGTCAACGGGTCGGTCAAGACGAACTCGGCAATGTCTACTATCAGGGCGGCAAGGACTCAGAAGGCCGCACCCGCCGCTGGGTGATCTACAATGGCTATGCCGAAGCCTCCGCCATTCCGGCCGGCTGGCACGGCTGGATGCATCACCGGACCGACGTCTCGCCGGCCGATGAGAAATACACGCCGCGCGAATGGCAGAAGCCGCATCGCGCGAACCCGACCGGTACGGCCAGCGCCTACCGCCCGCAGGGCTCGATTGCAGCCACCGGCAAGCGTCCGCGCGTGACCGGCGACTACGACGCCTGGACGCCTGGCTCCTGAATAATCTGTTCTCAGAGACGACGACGGGCCGCGGAATAGGTTCCTCGATCACGGCGCGGCCACAATTGATGGTTAGCGCCTGAAATCCATCGACGATGAACAGGGCACGCGGGAGACAGGCGACAATGGCAGGTTCTGATCTGCGCAAAGCAATCGGCCAAGGAGCACGGCGGTTGGGCTTGTCCCTGCTTGCCGGTTTGCCGCTGATCGCCTCGGCGGGAGCCGTTGACGCGGCGCGCCTCTCCAATGCCGTCGCTGTCTTCTCCGGCATCGACAAGATCACCGGCCGCATCACCACCTTCGACGTCTATATTGGCGAGACGGTCCAGTTCGGCGCCCTCCAGGTGACGCCGCGCGTCTGCTACAGCCGCGATGATACCGAAGCGCAAAAGATCACGACCTTTGTCGAGGTCGAGGAGATCACGCTCGACCGCAAGATCCGCCGCATCTTTACAGGCTGGATGTTTGCCGATAGCCCGGGCCTGAACGCTGTGGAGCATCCGGTCTATGACGTCTGGCTGCAGTCCTGCAAGGCGACGTCCGATCTGCCGCCACCGGATACCGCGGCGAAGCAGTAATTCGCTGAGGCTGCCGGACATAAGAGCGGCAGCCTAACCCGTAATCGATGTACCTCATCACCTTGGCGCTATGCGCTTGGCGGTTCCTTGCGGCCCAACAGGCCCTTGAAGAAACGCATAGCCGCAGCACCTGCAATCACGACCAGCACGCCGCCCTTTTTCAGAAAGGCCAGCGCGACGGCAAGCAAGCCGGCCTTGGCAGCGACCTTGGCGCCGGCGCCGGCGGCAATAAGGCCCGCCATGCCATAGGCCGCGACGGCATCGCCCTCCTTAAAGTCTGCGTAAGCCTGCCCGGCGTCGAACTGCACCATGCCTGTAACACCCGGCAGTCCCGACTTGATTTCGTCGAGCTGCTCCAGCCCCGAAACGAAGTTCATCTGCAGCACGCCTTCTCTGCTGAGGATGCGAACAGAGTAGTTCAGGGTGTGGGGCGCGTTCGGATCCTTGCCGAAGATCAGGTCGCGTGCCCAATGCATCGTGTGCGTTGCCAGATCGTAATGGGGAGGGGAGGCCCAGCCGACCAGCGTTATTGGATCGTAGCCCTGCTTCTCGCGCTCGATGTTGTTTTCGGCAGACGCTTCCTTCAGCTGTGCCAGCAGTTCGGTAAAATCGGTGGTCAGCGCATCCGCATCCGAGACGTACCCGTCCTTCAGGTAATCGATGACCGATCCCCAGGCTTTGTCGGCGTCAGGCGCATACTTGGCGGGAAACACCATGCCGAGATGACCCTCGGCAGAGCCCGGAGGATTGCCCCACAGGTCGACAAGGACCTTCTTTGTGTCGGCAGGATCCAGGAAATAGAACTCCGCTGGAATATCGAGCTGCGCCTGGGCTGCGGGCAGCGAGACCTTGCCCTGCTTGAAATCAAGCGACCCGACGATGGCCGAGTACTCAGGCGACAGGTTCGGTTCGCTGCCGAACATCTCGCGATATGTCTTTGCTTCCGCAATGGCGCTGGAAGCCATGAAAACCGACAATGCCAATATAAACTTGTTCATCCATGTGCCCTCGAAAACGGTTGAACTGTGGATGAACATGTGAGCGAAGTACATCTCCAGGTGGAGATATCCAACGAAGAGTATCCAGAGCATCCCGCTCTCAAGTGGAATCACTGGAAGCGGGAAGACGCTCTAGAAGGAAAGGTCTGGCGAGTTCATCGCGTTGCCGAGCATGATCTCGTACTCGGCCTTCGGCACATCGACCGCACCGAAAGATTTCAGATGCTCGGTCGTGAATTGGGTGTCCAGCAGCTCAAAGCCTCGGGCACGCAGGCGCTGCACCAGATGCACAAGGCAGATCTTTGAGGCGTCGGTGCGCCTTGAAAACATGCTTTCGCCGAAAAATGCCGAGCCGAGCGAGACACCGTAGAGGCCGCCGACCAACAGGTCGTCCTCCCAGGCCTCGACGCTGTGGGCGTAACCCATCGTGTGCAGCGTTGCGTAGAGGGTGCGGATCTTGTTGTTGATCCAGGTCGTCGGGCGGTCAGGGGCCGGGGCGGCGCAGCCTTCCATCACTGCTTCGAAGGCGGTGTTGAAGCGGATGTCGAAGGGTTTTCGGCGGATCGTCTTGGCGAGGCTGCGGGAGACGTGAAAGTCCGTGAGCGGGATAACGCCGCGAATTTCGGGCTCGACCCAGAAAAGCTCGGGGTCATCGGCCGAATCGGCCATAGGGAACAGGCCGATCGAATAGGCGCGCAGCAGCATGTCCGGTGTAATGTCGGGCTGCTTGCTGCGCGTCCCTTTCAATGTACGGTCCTTACTCGGACGTGGCGGCCAGATGCTTTTCCAGCCAATGGATATCGTAGTCGCCGTTGGCAATATCCTGATTATTGATCAGGTCCTGGAACAACGGAAGCGTGGTCTTGATGCCATCGATGACAAATTCATCAAGCACACGGCGCAGACGCATCATGCATTCGACGCGGGTACGCCCGTGCACGATCAGCTTGCCGATCAGGCTGTCGTAGTACGGCGGGATACGGTAGCCCTGATAGGCGCCCGAATCGACACGTACGCCAAGACCGCCCGGAGCATGGAAATGCGTGATCGTGCCCGGGGAGGGGACGAAGGTGCGCGGATCCTCGGCGTTGATGCGGCATTCGATGGCGTGTCCGGAGAACACGATATCTTCCTGCTTGACCGAGAGGCCGCCGCCGGAGGCGACGCGGATCTGCTCGTGCACGAGGTCGATGCCGGTGATCGCTTCGGTGATCGGATGCTCGACCTGAAGACGGGTGTTCATTTCGATGAAATAGAACTCGCCGTTTTCGTAGAGGAACTCGATCGTGCCGGCGCCGCGGTACTTCAGCTTCTTCATCGCGTCGGCGCAGACCTGGCCGATCTTCATGCGCTGGTCGACGTTGAGGGCTGGGGAGTTTGCTTCTTCCCAAACCTTCTGGTGACGACGCTGCAGCGAGCAATCGCGTTCGCCGAGGTGCACCGCGTTGCCGGCACCATCGCCAACGATCTGGATCTCGATGTGGCGCGGCTTGCCGAGGTACTTTTCCATATAGACGGCGTCGTTGCCGAAGGCAGCAAGCGCTTCGGCGCGGGCAGTCGAGACGGCTTCTTCGAGGTCAGCCTCGGAGCGAGCGACCTTCATGCCGCGGCCACCGCCGCCGGCGGTTGCCTTGATCAGCACGGGGAAGCCGATCTTGCGGGCGACTTCAAGCGCGTTTTCCGGCTTCACTTCGCCATCGGAACCCGGAACGACCGGGATGCCAAGCTCCTGCGCCGTCTTCTTGGCGGTGATCTTGTCACCCATGATGCGGATGTGCTCCGCCGTCGGGCCGATGAAGGTGATGTCGTGCGCTTCCAGGATTTCGGCGAACTTGGCGTTTTCTGACAGGAAGCCGTAGCCCGGGTGCACGGCATCGGCGCCGGTGATTTCGCAGGCAGCGACGATCTGGTGAATGTTCAGATAGCTATCGCGCGAAGGCGGCGGGCCGATGCAGACGCTCTCGTCGGCGAGGCGCACATGCATGGCGTCGGCGTCGGCCGTGGAATGAACGGCAACCGTAGCAATGCCGAGCTCCTTGCAGGCCCGGAGCACGCGAAGGGCGATTTCGCCGCGATTGGCAATGAGAATTTTCGAGATCATCGCCGCGCCGCCTTATTCGATTACGATCAGCGGTTCGCCATATTCGACGGGGGCTGCGTCCTGGACGAAGATCTCGGTGACCTTGCCCGAGCGCGGAGCCGGGATCTGGTTCATCGTCTTCATGGCTTCGATGATCAGGATCGTCTGGCCTTCCTTGACGGTGGCGCCGACTTCAACGAAGGGGCGGGCGCCCGGTGCCGGAGACAGATAGGCGGTGCCGACCATCGGTGCGGTCACGGCGTTCTTTGATGCGCGGGCGCTCTCGGCGGCGGGAGCGGCGACAGCGTTTGCCGGGGCAACCGCTGCGGCTGCGGCAGGGAACTGGTAGGCCGGCATCTGCGGCATGGCCATCGGCATTGCAACCGGCGTGCCGTTGCGCGAGACGCGAATGCGCAAGTCGTCCTGCTCGACTTCGATCTCGGTCAGATCGGTGTCCTTGAGAATGTTGGCGAGATCGCGGATCAGCGCCTGGTCGATACCTGGTTTCTTGTCAGCCATGGAATATGAGCCTCTTGTGTTCTTTTTATTTCGACGGATGTGTCAGGTTCTTTAGCGCATGCAGCGCAAGAATGTAACTCTGGGCACCGAAGCCGCAGATGACACCTTTGACAGCCGGCGCGATCATCGACTTGTGACGGAATTCCTCGCGCGCATGGATGTTCGAGAGGTGGAGTTCGACGACTGGAATGCCGATGGCGCGGATGGCGTCGTGAAGTGCGATCGACGTGTGGCCGTAGGCCGCCGGATTGATCGCCACGCCGGCGGCGACGCTGCCGGCTTCATGCAGCCAGTCGACCAGCGTGCCCTCATGGTTCGATTGGCGGAAATCGACCTCGAAACCGAGCGTCTTGCCCTCCGCCTTGCACATGGCCTCGATATCGGCGAGCGTCTGGCCGCCATAAATACCCGGTTCGCGCTTGCCCAGCGCATTTAGGTTGGGGCCGTTCAGCACGAAAATGGTCGATGGCATAAGGGATTCCGGTCCGGTGATGGAGGGTTACCTATAGACTGATGGTCCCGCGAGGAAAAGCCCTTTGGGCCCCCGCGGGATTTGTCCACAGTCATGGGAAGGTTTGTCAGCAGGCCGTCTTGCCGCATTCGCGCATATTGGAGACCTTGCCCTCGATCTCTTCGGCGCCGACGGCCCCGAAGACGGCTTCGTTGCCGATGACATAGGACGGTGTGCCGGTGATGCCGAGGTCGTTGGCAAGCCCATAGGCCTCGCGCACGGCCGCATCATGCGGCTCCTTTTCCATCTTGGCGCGCAGGTCCTTCTCCGAGACGCCAAGCTTTGCGGCAACCGCAATTGCGGTCTCTTCCGTGGCGCGCTCTTCGCCGCCGAGAAGCGCACGATGGAAGTCGCCGTACTTTTCCGGAGCGACCAGGCGGAAGGCGGCGCTCACCTTATGGGCGGCAAGCGAGTCTGGGCCGAGGATCGGCAGTTCCTTTAGCACGAAACGGACGTTCTTGTCCTTGGCGAGGATGTCATCCATGTCGGAGAGGGCGCGTTTGCAATAGCCGCAATTGTAGTCATAGAACTCGACGATGGTGACGTCGCCCTTGGGATTGCCAAGGACCATGTCATAGTCGGAGCTGAAGATTGCCTTCTTGTTCTCGGTGATCGCGCTCTCGGCAGCTTCCTGCTGTTTGGCGCGCTGCTTCGTCGTCAGCGCCTCCTGGACTTCAAGCATGATCTCCGGATTGGCGATCAGGTACTCCTTGATGAAGGCGCCGATCTCTTGCTTCTGCTTCGCGTCGAGCGCAAACGCGCTTTGCGGCAGGCTGACCCCGGCCACGAGCGCTGCGAGCGTCCCGGCGGCAATCATCTTGGTGCTGAAATTCATTTCTACCTCGTTGTCCTTGCGTGTCCTGTGTGTCGTTCATCCCCCGTCGTCACGTCAACCGGCAGTTCTGAAAGACAACAGGAATCCTCGTATCCGCAATATGCTGGCAGCATAGGGTGGGTGCCGCGGAAACGAAACGGCAAAATCGGCGGAAATACGGCACTCGCGGACTTGTGAAGGTCAATTTCATCGGGCAAAGGGGCTGGAGAACAGCCGCTTATCGAGGATTTTCCGTTGGTAGACTTGTCAAAACGCAGCGCCGTCGAACCTTTTCACGCGATGGATGTGCTGGCGGAGGCGACCCGCCGCCGTGATGCCGGCCACCCGGTGATCTCTATGGCCGTCGGGCAGCCTGCCCACCCGGCGCCGCAGGCGGCTCTCGAAGCTGCGCGCAACGCACTCCAACATGGGCGCCTTGGCTATACCGACGCACTCGGCACTTTGTCGCTGCGAACCGCGATCGCCCGCCACTACGGGAAGCGCCACGGTATCGCGCTCGATCCGCAGCGGGTGGCAGTCACCACGGGATCGTCCGCCGGCTTCAATCTCGCCTTCCTTGCGCTGTTTGATCCTGGCGACTGCGTCGCCATCGCGCGGCCCGGCTATCCGGCCTACCGCAACATCCTCGCCGCTCTCGGCCTGACAGTAGTCGAGGTCGAGGCCAATGCCGAGACCGGCTTCACGCTGACGCCGGAGAGCCTGAAGCGGGCCGCTGCAAAGGTCGGCCGGCCGCTGAAGGGCGTATTGCTGGCAAGCCCGGCGAACCCGACCGGCACCGTGACGGGGCGGGCCGGCCTCAAAGCGCTGGCCGACTATTGCCGCGCGGAAAAGATCGCGTTCATTTCGGACGAGATCTATCACGGGCTGACCTTTGCCGGCGAGGAGGCGAGCGCGCTGGAGGTTACCGACGAAGTGATCGTCATCAACTCCTTCTCGAAATATTACTGCATGACCGGCTGGCGCATCGGTTGGATGGTGTTGCCGGCCGATAAGGTGCGGGGCTTCGAGCGCATCGCCCAGAGCCTATACATTTCGCCGCCGGAACTGTCGCAGATCGCCGCGGAAGCGGCGCTCGACGCGCATGAGGAACTCGACCGCTACAAGGCTGCCTATGCGGTCAATCGGGACATGCTGCTGAAGCGCCTACCGGAGATCGGCTTCTCGATCGCTTCGCCGATGGACGGTGCCTTCTATGCCTATGCGGATGTCAGCCGCTTTACCAATGACAGCATGGCCTTTGCCCGGCGGATGCTCGCCGAGATCAATGTCGCGGCAACGCCGGGTTTCGACTTCGATCCGTTGGAAGGGCATCGCACCATGCGCTTTTCCTATGCCGGCGCGGAGGCTGACATGGTCGAGGCAATGGAGCGGATAGCGCGCTGGCTTGCCTGATTGCCCGGCAGAATGGGCAGGGGAGCGAAGACGCCCCGTCTGCTGTGACGATCACCCGTAAAAGAAAAGGCCCGGAGCGATCCGGGCCTTTCTATTTATGATCTTTCGCGTCCAACGCTTCGGCGTCAGGATCCCGGTTCGGCTTCGAGCCGGGACCAGAAGCTTCTTCTTAGAAGAAGCCGCGGCGCTGCCACCAGCCGCCCTTCTTGGGCTTGGTCGGGTCTTCTTCTTCGCCTTCGGCCTTCGGAGAGCTCGAGGTCACGACAGGCTCCGAGGCGATCTTCGAAAGGTCGCGGTTCGCGCGTGCCGGCTTGGTTTCCGCGAGGTCGGCCGCAGCCTCTTCCACCGCCTCGGCGGCGACATCGACGCCTGCCGGCTGGTCTTCGATAACCGCCTGAGCGACTTCATCGACGGTTGCGACCGGTTCTTCGGCCTTTACCGCCTTCTTGCGGGTCCGCTTCGGCTTGGCCGGCTTGGCCTCGACAGCCTCGGCTTCCGCGACGACTGCCGCGGTTTCCTCGACGGCGACGGCTACTTCGATCTCTGCGGCAACGGCCGGCTCGTCTACGGCTTCGGGCTCGTCGGCGTCGTCACCTTCGGCATCGGCCTCGATCTGGCCTTCGCCTTCACCTTCGCCCTCCGGACGATTGCGGCGGCCACCGCGCTTGCCGCGGCGGCGACGCTTGCGCTTCTGCTCGCCGTCAGCGGTTGTGGCTTCGGCATCGACACCCTCGTCGTCCGCATCACCTTCGTCGGCGTCGTCATCGACATCGCCTGCCGCTTCGGACGCCTGGCCGACGGCACCTTCGGCCTGCTGGCCACCCTTGCCGCGACGGCGGCGACGGCGCTTGCGCTTGCGTCCACTCTGGTCGTCGGAGGATTGGGCAGCCTTCGGCTGCTCCTGGCGCGGCTCGCTGACGACTATTTCGGCTTCTTCTTCGTCGAGATCCTCTTCGATCACGACGTCTTCTTCTTCTTCTTCCGGCTCCGGCTGGAAGTGCAGGAGCTGCTCGATCTTGACCGGGTTTTCGACCGGTTCGCCGCGATCGATCGCGAAGTGCTGCGCGCCGACATGGGCGTCAGCCTCGATGATGATCGAGACGCCGAAGCGGGCTTCGTAGTCCATGATCGTGCCGCGCTTCTGGTTGAGCAGGTAGAGCGCGATATCCGGGATGGTGCGCACGGTAATGTCGTGCGTGGTGTTCTTCAGCAGATGTTCCTCGACGCCGCGCAGCACGTGCAGGGCGACGGAGGACTGCGAGCGAACATGACCCGTGCCGTTGCAGTGCGGGCACGTCTGCATCGTCGATTCGAGCACCGAGGCGCGAATGCGCTGACGCGACATTTCGAGCAGGCCGAAATGCGAGATGCGGCCGACCTGGATGCGGGCGCGATCGTTCTTCAGGCAGTCCTTCAGCTTCTTCTCGACGGCGCGGTTGTTGCGCTTTTCTTCCATGTCGATGAAGTCGATGACGACGAGGCCGGCAAGGTCGCGCAGGCGCAGCTGGCGCGCCACTTCTTCGGCAGCCTCCAGGTTCGTCTGCAGCGCCGTGTCTTCGATCGAGTGCTCGCGCGTCGAACGGCCGGAGTTGACGTCGATCGAAACCAGCGCTTCGGTCTGATTGATGATGATGTAGCCACCGGACTTCAACGTCACCTGCGGCTGCAGCATGCGGTCGAGCTGCGCTTCGATACCGGAGCGCGAGAAGATCGGATGCACGTCGCGATAGGGCTGAACCACCTTGGCGTGGCTCGGCATCAGCATCTTCATGAAGCCCTTGGCTTCCTTGTAACCTTCCTCGCCGGAAACGATGATCTCGCCGATATCCTTGTTGTAGAGATCGCGGATCGAGCGCTTGATCAGGCTGCCTTCCTCATAGACGAGGCAGGGGGCCGTGGAGTTCAGCGTCAGCGTGCGGACGTTTTCCCACAGGCGCATCAGGTATTCGAAGTCGCGCTTGATCTCGACCTTGGTGCGATTCGCACCCGCGGTACGCAGGATGACGCCCATGCCCTGCGGCACTTCGAGGCCGCGCGCGATTTCCTTCAGGCGCTTGCGGTCCTGCAGGTTGGTGATCTTGCGGGAGATGCCGCCGCCGCGTGCCGTGTTCGGCATCAGGACAGAGTAGCGGCCGGCCAGCGACAGGTAGGTCGTCAGCGCCGCGCCCTTATTGCCGCGCTCTTCCTTGGCAACCTGGACGAGCAGGATCTGGCGACGCTTGATGACTTCCTGAATGCGGTACTGCTTGCGCGGCTTGCGGACCTGGCGATCCGGAACCTCTTCCATGGCGTCTTCGGCGCCGACGGATTCGATGATTTCCTTTTCGCCATCGTGGCTGTCGTCATCATCGTCGTCGTCGTCATGGCGACGGCGGCTGTCGACGTCTTCGGAGATCGCGTCGGTATCGACCATCGCGGCCATTTCGCCGCCGTTGCTTTCGTCGCCATCGACGGAAGCGGCAGCCGCTTCTTCCGCAGCCTTGGCCTTGGTCTTGCGGGTGCGCTTCGGCTTTGCCTTGGGCTTTTCGGCCGGCACTTCCTCTTCGACCACCGGTTCGGCGGCGACGGCTTCTGCCGGCTGCGCCTCGACTTCGGTCTCCGCTACGACCTCGAGGTCGACGGGAACGGAAAGTTCGCTCGCCGGCGCCGGGGCGGTTTCGACATGTTCGATGTCGTCGTCGCGTCGCGCTTCTTCGGCTTCGGCCTTCAGCAGTGCCTGACGGTCGGCAAGCGGAATCTGGTAGTAGTCGGGGTGAATTTCGGCAAAGGCCAGAAATCCGTGGCGGTTACCGCC
The DNA here is from genome assembly GCF_052044935.1 of Ensifer sp. 22460. Classification (NCBI taxonomy): domain Bacteria; kingdom Pseudomonadati; phylum Pseudomonadota; class Alphaproteobacteria; order Hyphomicrobiales; family Rhizobiaceae; genus Ensifer; species Ensifer sp. 22460. The sequence goes on along the minus strand of NZ_JBQENZ010000004.1, from coordinate 14,008 downwards.
GTAGTCGACGAAGGCGGCCTGCAGCGAAGGCTCCACTCTGGTGACCTTCGCCAGATAGATATTGCCGCGGATTTGCTTCTTATGTTCCGACTCGAAGTCGAACTCTTCTATGCGGTTTCCGCGTACGACAACGACGCGCGTCTCCTCGGAGTGAGACGCATCGATAAGCATTTTCTCTGCCATCTAAGCTGTGCTCCTCGGCGCACCAGCGGAACGGGAGACAGACCTGCTTCCTTGGGAAGACTGCCAAACACGTCGGAAGGTGCGCCGGATATGAAAGTTCCTGTTTGGTGCAGGCGATGGTGCAGCAGCCAGACGACAGCCGGAACACCTGTGTCCCGGGGCCGCTCTACTTCTGACCGATACTGCTGAGTCAACATCAATGACCAAACAAGAATGCCAATGTCCAAGGTCTCATGAAGACCCGATGAATTCGCCCGCTTGCGGGCGTTGGTGAAAAATCACCATCAAGAACTCCGGCCACCGCCGGAAATTTGCGATCCAGTGTACGAGGAGGAAATGCAGCGACGGCGGATGAACACCTTGCGACCGCGGAAGTGCGATGCGTTTAACCGGTTGATCCGGTTCGACCACTCCCTGGCGCCAAGCTTTGGAGAAGCTCCGGCTGCCCGGTCGACTGTTCTATCCCGTCAACACTTTCTCCTTGTGACGCTTTTATGTTTTCTATGTCACATTGGCAAGGGAAAAGCCCGTGCCGCCACAATAATGATCGATTCGCTTGTCCACGTGGAGTAGGCCGGCAAATGATGAATCGATGGCGCCGGTGCGAGGCGGAAGATGACCTTTGTCAAGCTTTGGTTAACCATAAGGGTTCATTGATCAAGGTATGCGTTTGGTGGCCGCATCGGCCGCAGTCTGGTTTTGAGAAAGTGGCGGGGAGCCCAAGGTGAAGCCTTTGGCGGTTTGTATGCGCGGTTCGCTGTTGTCGTTGATGTCGCGGATGGGTTGGCGTTTGCTCGGTGCTTCGGTGCTCGTCGTCGGTCTCCTCCTGAGCGTGCCGGCTGCTCGTGCTGCCGAGCCGGGCCCGTTGCTCGCCTTTGGCGCGCGGATCGCCGGCGACGACGCGCGCACCCGGGTCGTCGTCGAGTTCGACCGCAAGCCGGATTTTTCCGTTCATTACGTGGCCGACCCCGTTCGCGTTGTCGTCGACCTGCCGGAAACAGCCTTCGGCCTGAAGGCGGACAGCCTCCAACCGCGCGGCCTGTTCGACGCGATCCGCTACGGCGGCATGGGCGCGGGCAATTCCCGTATCGTTCTTTCCGCGAAGGGGCCTGTTGCGGTAACCCATGCGGAGGTGATCGCGGAGGAGGGGGGCAAGGGCTACCGCCTGGTTATCGACGCCGAACGGGTCGACCAGACGCGCTTCGATGCGCTTCTCGGCGAACAGCAATGGACCGGTTCCGTCGCTGCGACGAAAACCGACAGACCTGTGGCCGTTGCGCCCACCAAGGACGGCGGTCCCTTCATCATCGCGATCGATGCCGGCCACGGCGGCATCGACACCGGTGCGCTTGCCGCCGAGACGAAGACGGAAGAGAAACACGTCACGCTGGCCTTTGCCAAGGATCTCGTCGAGGCCCTGAACAAGGGTGCCGGGATCGAGGCTTTTCTCACCCGCGACAAGGATGTTTTTCTCTCGCTGCCGCAGCGCGTGCAGATTGCCCGGAACAAGGGCGCCAATCTTTTCATCTCGCTCCATGCCGATGCGCTCCGCCAGAAGGACATCCGCGGCGCTACGGTCTATACTATCTCCGACAAGGCGTCGGACCATCTGGCCGCAAGCCTTGCCGCTCGCGAAAACCTTTCGGACGAAATCGCCGGCGTACCGCTTCAGAGCGAGCCCGCGGAGGTCGCCGATATCCTGATCGATTTGACCCGCCGCGAGACGCAGGCCTTTTCCGTCAACATGGCGCGCGCGGTGGTTTCTTCCTTCGAGGGCCGGATCAATCTCATCAACAACCCGCACCGCTTCGCCGGGTTCCGCGTGTTGCAGGCACCCGACGTGCCGTCGATCCTGCTGGAACTGGGCTTCCTGTCGAACAAGGAGGATGAGAAATTGCTGCTGGATCCGGAATGGCGCAAGAAGGTTTCGGAGCGTCTTGCCGTCGCGGTTCGGCGTTATCGCGAGCAGGCGGTTGCCAGCGGCGGCTGACGTTTGAAGGCATGCCCAGGAACGAAGTGATTTGTGTCGCCTTGGTAACAGCGTTATGCTTTTCAACTGGATGCGCACGCGATAATCGGAAACAGCCCTATTTTACGCACATTCCGGGACCTAACCGGAATTGCGCCCGGATTTGTTGAGAAACGAGTTGAAGCCCGGGGTTCCTCGCCATAAGAGGAGCCGGGCTTAGCGGGTTGCTGCGAAGCCAGACGATTTCTGACGGAAGAGTTTGGTCGGACTGACGCAATTAAGCCGGCGGGACAGAGCATGGACTGTCGCTCGGCGGTCCGGCAATTGAACGATAATTAAGGTACCGGTATCTGACTGATGATCAGGCTGATTGGATATTTCTTCGGGATTGGTGCGTTTCTGCTGCTTGGCGTGGCTGGAGCCGTGGCGCTTTATCTGGGCGTCGTCACCAAGGATCTACCGGACTACGAGGTGCTGGCGAAATACTCGCCGCCTGTAACGACGCGCTTTCATGCCGGCAATGGCGCGCTGATGGCGGAATATGCCCGCGAGCGGCGTCTCTATCTGCCGATCCAGGCGATTCCTGATCGCGTCAAGGCAGCCTTCATCTCGGCCGAAGACAAGAATTTCTATCAGCATCCGGGTGTCGATATCACCGGTCTCGCCCGCGCCATCGCGGTGAACCTGCAGAACTTCGGCTCCGGCCGCCGCCCGGTTGGGGCGTCGACGATCACGCAGCAGGTGGCAAAGAACTTCCTGCTGAGCTCGGACCAGACGATCGACCGCAAGGTCAAGGAAGCAATCCTTTCGTTCCGCATCGAGCAGGCCTACAGCAAGGACCGAATCCTTGAGCTCTATCTCAATGAGATCTTCTTCGGCCTGAATTCCTACGGTATTGCCGGTGCGGCGCTGACCTATTTCGACAAGTCGGTGACCGAGCTTACCATTGCCGAGACCGCCTATCTCGCAGCACTGCCGAAGGGACCGGCCAACTATCATCCGTTCCGCAAGACCGAAGCCGCCATCGAACGCCGCAACTGGGTGATCGACCGCATGGTCGAGAACGGCTATGTCACCAAGGCCGACGGCGAAGAAGCCAAGAAGCAGCCGCTCGGTGTCAACCCGCGCCGCGGCGGCGCGCATCTCTTCGCCTCCGATTTCTTCGCCGAGGAAGTCCGCCGGCAGATCATTCAGAAATATGGCGACAACGCGCTCTATGAGGGCGGCCTGTCGGTTCGCACCTCGCTCGATCCGCGTCTGCAGATCGCGGCCCGCAAGGCGCTGCAGGCGGGTCTGCTGACCTACGACGAGCGCCGCGGCTTCCATGGTCCGGTGAAGTCGATCGAGATCGGTGGCGATTGGGGTGAGCCGCTCGGCGCGGTCGTTGCCTTCAGCGATGTGCCGGAGTGGAAGCTCGCCGTTGTTCTCTCTGTCGACGCACAGGGCGCCGAGATCGGCATCCAGCCGGAGAAGGAAGCCTCGGGCAAGATCGTGGCCGAGCGCGTCACCGGACACATCTCCGCCAAGAACATGCAGTGGGCTTACCGTTCGGCGACTGGCGACCGCAAGTCGGCGAAATCCCCCGAAGGCGTTTTCGGTGCCGGCGACGTTGTCTACGTCGAGCCGCTCGCCGAAAAGGGCGAATATCGCCTGCGGCAGCCGCCGAAGGTGCAGGGTGGTCTCGTCGCGATGGATCCGCAGACCGGCCGCGTCCTGGCGATGGTCGGCGGCTTCTCCTATGGCCAGTCGGAATTCAACCGCGCAACGCAGGCGATGCGTCAGCCGGGTTCGTCCTTCAAGCCCTTCGTCTACGCCGCAGCACTCGACAACGGCTACACGCCGGCATCGGTCATCCTCGATGCCCCGATCGAAATCGTCGCGGGTGGCCAGGTCTGGCGTCCTGAAAACTATGGCGGCGGCTCCGCCGGTCCGTCGACGCTGCGCCTCGGCATCGAGAAATCGCGCAACCTGATGACGGTTCGCCTTGCCAATGACATGGGCATGAACCTGGTCGCCGAATATGCCGAACGCTTCGGCATTTACGACAAGATGCCGCCGCTGCTCGCGATGTCGCTGGGTTCCGGCGAAACGACGGTTCTGCGCATGGTCTCGGCCTATTCGGTGCTCGCCAACGGCGGCAAGCAGATCAAGCCGTCGCTGATCGACCGTATTCAGGACCGCTACGGCAAGACGATTTTCCGGCATGAGGACCGCACCTGCGACAACTGCAATGCGGGTGATTGGCAGAGCCAGGAAGAACCTGTCCTGACCGACAATCGCGAGCAGGTGCTCGACCCCATGACCTCCTACCAGATCACGTCGATGATGGAGGGCGTGGTGCTGCGCGGCACGGCCGCCGGCAAGATCAAACTCGATCGTCCGGTTGCCGGCAAGACCGGCACGACCAATGACGAAAAGGACGCCTGGTTCGTCGGCTACACGCCCGACATGGTTGCCGGCCTCTACCTCGGCTTCGACAATCCGGCCCCGCTCGGCCGCGGTGCCACCGGCGGCAGCCTCGCAGTGCCGATCTTCAACGACTTCATGCAGGAAGCCGTCAAGGACACCCGCCCGAGCAAGTTCGTTGTGCCCGAGGGCATGAGCATGGTCGCCGTCAACCGCAAGACCGGCATGGCCGCCCAAGAGGGTGAGCCGGACACGATCATCGAGGCCTTCAAGCCCGGCACCGGCCCGGCTGACACCTTCTCGGTCATCGGCGGGCTCGATCAATACGTGCCGCCAGAGGAAATCCTGAAGAACTCGCCGCAGGCGAACCAGGCGGTGACCTCGGGCTCCAACGGTCTGTTCTAAGCCTTTCCCCTCTCGCGATGCCCGCCGCCTTTACATCAGCGGCGGGCATCGCTATTTGACGCTCAATTTCATATCGGGTTCACAAGAAGCAGGATTATGCGCAGCGAAATCGAGAACATTGTCGACGAAATCAAGCAGGCCATAAGCCTGCTGAGGAGGCATCTTTGACTGGGATCAGGCGGTAAGACGACTGGACTGGTTGAACAACAAGGCGGAAGATCCGACCTTGTGGAACGATGCTTCGGAAGCACAGAAGCTGATGCGCGAGCGCCAGCAACTCGACGACGGCATCAATGGCCTGCGTCGTTTCGAGCAGCAGCTCAACGACAACATCGAACTCATCGAGCTCGGCGAGGAAGAGGGCGACGCGGCGATCATCGCGGATGCCGAACAGGCGCTGCGTGAACTGCGCAACGAAGCGGCCAAGAAGCAGGTCGAAGCCATGCTTTCTGGCGAGGCCGATCAGAACGACACCTATCTCGAAGTGCATTCCGGCGCCGGCGGCACCGAAAGCCAGGACTGGGCCAACATGCTTCTGCGCATGTACACCCGTTGGTCCGAGCGCCAGGGATACAAGGTCGAACTGATGGAAATTCAGGACGGCGAAGAGGCGGGCATCAAGTCGGCGACGCTGCTCGTCAAGGGCCATAATGCCTATGGCTGGCTGAAGACGGAATCGGGCGTTCACCGTCTGGTGCGCATCTCGCCCTATGACAGCAACGCGCGTCGCCACACCTCGTTCTCCTCGATCTGGGTCTATCCGGTCGTGGATGATTCGATCCAGATCGACATCAACGAGAGCGACTGCCGCATCGACACCTACCGCTCTTCGGGCGCCGGCGGCCAGCACGTCAATACGACCGACTCGGCCGTGCGTATCACGCATATGCCGTCCGGTATCGTCGTGCAGTGCCAGCAGGAGCGCTCACAGCACAAGAACCGGGCCAAGGCCTGGGATATGCTGCGTGCGCGTCTCTATGAGTCCGAGCTGAAGAAGCGCGAAGACGCGGCCAATGCCGAAGCCGCGTCGAAGACCGATATCGGCTGGGGTCACCAGATCCGCTCCTACGTGCTGCAGCCCTACCAGTTGGTCAAGGATCTGCGCACCGGCGTCGAAAGCACCGCACCGGGCGATGTGCTCGACGGCGAGCTCAACGAGTTCATGGAGGCGGCACTTGCGCACCGTGTCAGCGGTGGCGCGGATGCAGTCGTCGACGATTTGAACTAAGCGTCGTTGCGAGAGTTCTTGAATTGAAGAAGGCCGGGTGTTCGCATCCGGCCTTTTCTTTTGCTCAGTTCGAGGCGCGCTCGACCTTGATGTCGCCGAGATCATCGATGAGCACGGTCCAGGTCTCCGGTTCGCGGGCGGTCGGATCTGTCTTCAGATAGACGGTCGCGAACATGCCCGGCTGCGCGGTGACGCCGGTTGAGGTCTCCGGGCGAATGTCGGTGACATAGGCTTTGAGCGCCGAGAACTCTTCGAGCTCCGCCGAGGAAACCACCACCGGTCCGGCTGGCGTCGCTTCGATCTGCTGCAGATGGACCTGTGCCGTGCCATCCGTCTGGCGAAGCGCGATCAGCTTGTAGTAGCCGCGGCGGGCGTCGGTTTGCTTCTCGGCGGCCGCATTGGGATCGAGTGATGAAAGCGGCGCTCCGCTTTCCTCCCAGTAGCCGGTGCTCGTGACAAAGGTAGCCTGCGGCGGCACGACGTTGGCGTCCTCGGCCCTGGCGCCGGCGGTGCTCACGAACAGGAGAAGCGCGAGGAGGGCGGATCTTTGCATTGGGGATTGTCGTCCTTTCAAACCGCAGCTCCGCTGCCGCCTCGCTCCTACAGCGCCGCGCGTCTTTTCAGACGCGCAAAGGTCGCTGTAGCACTTTGAATTGCTGCATGTTTTTGTCCTTTAATCGGGTACGATTAAAGGAAACATGCATTAGCCGTCGGAAAACGAGCCATGGAGGATCATAACATACCGCACGGAGAACGTGCGTTCAGTTCGAAAATTGCTCGGCTAGGATGCGGTCCGACCAGGAATGATCGGGATCCGAGAGGATGCGCGCCGTCATGTTCTCCGATTCGGCGATCCGCACCTTGACCACCGACTTTACTTCCTGATGGTCCGCCACGGCGTTCACCGGCCGCTTGTCGGCTTCCAGGATTTCGATCTCGACCGTGACATGGTTCGGCAAGAGCGCGCCGCGCCAGCGGCGTGGACGGAAGGCGCTGACCGGCGTCATGGCCAGAAGCGGTGCTTCGAGTGGCAGGATCGGGCCGTGAGCGGAGAGGTTGTAGGCGGTGGAACCTGCTGGTGTCGCCACCAGCAGGCCGTCGCAGGTCAGCTCCTCGAGCCTTGTCTTCCCGTCGATGAGGACGCGAAGCTTTGCAGCCTGGTACGATTGGCGGAAGAGGTAGACTTCGTTGATCGCAAGCGCCATGAAGCTCTCGCCGTAGACGTCGGTCGTCTGCATCTCCAGCGGATGGAACGCGTTCTCGACTGCCTGGCAGATGCGGTCCGTCAGGTTCTCGGTGCTGTAGCGGTTCATCAGGAAGCCGACGGAGCCGCGGTTCATGCCGTAGACCAGTTTGCCGCTGTTCATGGTCTGGTGCAGCGTCTGCAGCATGAAGCCGTCACCGCCGAGCGCCACGATCACGTCGGCCTTCGCCGGATCGTTGTCACCATAGATCGCCTTGAGATCAGCCGCAGCCTTTTGCGCCTCCTCCGCAGAAGAGGCGAGGAAGGCGAAGGAATTGAACGTTCGGGCCATCAACTCTAGTCCGTTCGATGCGTTGCATGCCGCTTGCGGCGATCTCTGTCCATCGTTTCTGGCATGGCCCGAAGCCGAACGCATCTGAAAAATTGGGAGAATTCGCAATTTTGCTTTACACCGGATGAGATTATGGTAACTCCCACCGCAGCAAGTGCCCTTATAGCTCAGTTGGTAGAGCGGCTGATTTGTAATCAGTAGGTCGGGAGTTCGAGTCTCTCTGGGGGCACCACATCTGCCTTTTTCTGCTGAAATCGCGCATTTTTTGAAGCTTTAACCGCATTCGGATTTGAGACGCGGGGCGAAGCTGCGAATTGAGCAGTCAATCACGTTCAGCAAGGATCGCCATAAAAACGGGCGAGCCGATCCAGGTCGACGAACCGGAAACCGTGCACGGCCACCTCGCGGTCTTTCCAAAGGGTAGCGGCGCACGATTGATTCTCGATGCGGAAATATTCGCTCTCGGGAGGCCGCAGGATGCGCCGCTCTTTCATTTCGATACAGAAGATGTGGCTGCAGCACATCATCACGCGGTCGCCCTCGGTGTCGAGATCGTCACGCCGGTGCAATTCGAGCAATGGTTCACGATCCGCGACCCCGACGGCAATGTCTTGATGATTTGCCGGTGCTGAGCGGGACTGCCTCGCGATGTCAGATGTCGAACGAGGGGGCCATGCGCATCGGAACCTCCCGGCATTTCTGCAGGGCGTTGAGAAGGTTTTCGGCGAGATAGTCGATCAGCGCCCGGGTCGCCGGCAGCATGCCCTGGCGAGACGGGAAGACGAGGTGCACCACGACGTCGTTCGAGGTCCATTCCGGCAGCACCGGCACGAGCACGCCGGCGCGGAAGGCGCGCTCGCAGATATGGTCCGGCAACAGCGCCACGCCCATGCCTTCGATCGCGGCGCGTTCGAGGATCAGGAAGTCGCTGCAGCCGATGATCGGACGATGGGAGATTTCCGTCGTGTTTCCGTCGGATGAGACGAGCCGCCAGACGTCGGTCGGGTGTTGTTCGTTCATCGACAGCGTCGCCTGCTGGCTGAGGTTGTCGATTGTGATGTCGCCCGAGCGGGCAAGGAATGTCGGGCTGGCGGCGAGCCGCTCACGAACCTCGCCGAACTTGCGGATGATCAGCTGATTGTCGGTATCGAGCTGGCCGCGGGCGCGGAGCGCCACATCGATCCGTTCCTCGATCAGGTCGATGCGCCGGTTCGTGGCGGTGATCAGGAGCCGCACGCCGGGATAACGCCGGTGAAACGCCGGCAGGATATCCGCGAGCATCGGGGTGAAGCCGAGTGGGCAGGCGAGCCTGACGGTGCCCGAAGGTTCAGCCCGCACCGCCGCAATTTCGGCTTCGGCGGCCGCGACGCCGTCGAGCAGCCCCTGGCAATGTTCATAGAAAACCCGGCCGATGTCGGTGACACGCAGCTTGCGGGTCGAACGTTCAAGCAACCGCACGCCGAGCTGTTCCTCGAGGCGGGCCACATGTTTGCTGAGTTTGGATTTGGGTATATTGAGATCGCGTGCGGCAGCGCTGAAGCCGTTGTTGCGCACGACGGCGGCAAAGAGCCCGAGATCGTTCAGATCCTGCATTTTCCTGTCTCCGAGGTCCGGATGCTTTGCCCGATTGTTTCCGTCTGGAAACAGTATGTCAAATATCCACTGGCTTATCGGTCGATTGTTTTCCCCTCATATGTGGAGCACCGCAACGCAAACACAAAGGTGTTCCCATGAACGTTCTTCATATCGACTCTGGTATCCTCGGCGATCACTCGGTTTCCCGTCGCCTGACGGCGGCACTCGCCGCTCAGATCAAGGCTGACCGCCCGGATGCCACCGTAACCTATCGTGACCTCGCCGCCAGCTCGCTCCCGCATTTGACCGGCGCCCAGATCATGGCTCCCGCCGATCTCGCAGGCGTGGATGCCGACCTTGCCGCCGACGTCAAGCTTGGCCGCGACATGCTCGAAGAATTCCTGGCGGCCGACACGGTCGTCATCGGTGCCCCGATGTACAACTTTGGCATCCCGAGCCAGCTGAAAGCCTGGATCGACCGCATCGCCGTCTCCGGCAAGACGTTCCGCTACACCGAAAATGGTCCGGAAGGCCTCGCCAAGGGCAAGAAGATCATCGTCGCCTCGACCCGCGGCGGTCACTACTCCGCCGGCCCGGCCGCCGTCATGGACCACCAGGAATCCTACCTGAAGACGGTCTTCGGCTTCCTGGGCGTCACAGATGTGGAATTTGTCCGTGCCGAAGGTCTCAACCTCAGCGCCGATTCCAAGCAGTTTGCGATCGCTGAGGCTGAAAAGACCATCGCGGAAGGCAACGTCCTTCGCCTGGCGAGCTAACATATAGGTTCAGCGGGTCACTGACGTGATCCGGTGGAGGGGCCCAGGCCCTGCGTGCGGACGGTGCCGGTTGCAAACGCAGCCGGCATTGTCCGTTTTGGGATTTCACAATCTGCTTTATAATGCATCGATGGTGGACCGGCGGACAATTCTGTTGGGCGTGACCGCTGCGGTGGCTGCACTGCTCGCCGCCGACGCGGCGCGCGCACACAATTGCACGTGCCGCAACCGCGACGGTTCGAAATATGAGCTCGGACAGATCGCCTGCCTAAGGGTCGACGGCAACGTCTATATGGCGCGCTGCGAAATGAACCTCAACGTCTCCACCTGGAAGAAGCTGCGTGACGGCTGCCCGACGGCGGCCGGCATGAGCACGCCGCTGAGCCCTACGGAGCAATTGGTCAGTTTCTGACGAGGAGCAGCGGCTTGCCGCCCTCATTACGGTCTTTTTCGAAGCCGGAAGGTGTGGCGGTGAACGCGAGCGAGCTGCCGTCTTCGCCGAGCAGGGTTATGCCAAGGCCGTTCGCCGTCCAGATCTTCAGTTTCAATTTTCTGACGGCGCTATCGCATGGCTCTTCGACGGACAGTGCAAAATTGCCGTCACTGTCGGCAGCCTCCTTAAAGCGCACATGGCAGATGGCGGTTCCGCCCGGCCGTTTCATCTGCCACGCGCCTTTCATGTTTGCCGGCGCCGGCAGATGCGAGATGCCGTCCACCGCGGTTACGAGGGCCAGTCGAGGCCCGTCCTCGCCGTTCGTCAGGAGCGGGGATCCCTCGCTCTCTTCAAAGCGGGCATGGACTTTTCGCAGGACGTCGATCAGCAGCAGGCCGCCGTTCCCGTCGAAATTCCAGGCGGCGACGTCGGCAAGGGTTGGCACACTCTTGGCGCAACCCTCGGCTCCGGTAACTGCGTAGCCGCCGATCGCCTCATCGGCGGTGAGGGTGAGCTTGCATCCTTCGGCGCCATCGAGCGGCGCGACCAGATAGTCGCCCGCCTGCGCCGCGATGATCCCGGGATCGATGTCGCCGGCGGCGAAGGCGGTGTGTGAACCGAGGCAGACTGCACCCAGAACGAGCAGCCGAAACATAGGAACGCGTGACGCAACTGCGACAACCATGGAGCTCTCCGATCCCAACGCGCGGAGATTTCCACAGTCACATTTTCGCGTCAATGCGCCAGCCCTTGCAGCAGTGTGGGATGACGCCGTCGCCCGCTTGGTCGTCGCCATGGGCGGCCGGCTGCGCGTGGATGTCAGCGGTTCAGGAACTGGCGCGCGGCATACATGGCGATTGCTGCCGCGTTCGACACGTTCAGCGACTTGATCGCGCCCGGCATGTCGAGGCGGGCAAGGTCGGTCACGATCGAACGGGTCTTCTGCCGCAGTCCCTTGCCCTCGGAGCCGAGAACGAGCGCGATCTTCTCACCGCTGAATGTTCCTTCAAGCGGCTGCGGTCCTTCCGAATCGAGGCCGATCGTCTGGAAGCCCAGCCGATGGAGTTCTTCGATGGCATCCGCAAGATTGGTGATCTGGATATAGGGAATCATTTCCAGCGCGCCCGAGGCGGATTTGGCGAGAACGCCCGATTCGGTCGGGCTGTGGCGCATGGTGGTGATCAACGCACCGGCATCGAAGGCGACGGCGGAACGCATGATGGCGCCGACATTGTGCGGATCCGTCACTTGGTCGAGCACCAGAATCAGCGGGCAGTCGCGAAGCGCTTCGAGCTTGCGATGCGGCAAGGGGCGCGTCTCGAGCATCACGCCCTGGTGGATCGCATCGGGGCCGAGGATCTTGTCGAGATCCTGCGGCGTCACGGTTTCGACCGGGAAGGGCAGGGCCGAAAGCTCGTCGAGCTCCAATCTTGCAGCGGCGTTCGGCGTCACGCTGAGGCGAACGAACTGGCGCGCCGGATTGTCGAGGGCGGCGCGAACCGTATGCAGGCCGTAGAGCAGAACCTGCTCGGGCGCGAGCTGCGGTGGCTTCCAGTCGGCCGGCGCCTTGCGGCGCTTCTCCTGTTTTGGCGTTGGGATTTCGCCGCGTTCCCGCTTGGCGTCGCGGTGGGCGCGCCTGAGGTTGGCGTAATGGGTGTCCTTGGCGCTCTTGTCGCCGGTGTGATCTTTGCTCATGGGCGTCTTATAGAGGGGTTGCAGGCGTGGCGAAATGGTTTTCGATGAGCGGTCCGGAATTGTCGCTGTGGAGAAATTCGGAAATTTTCCACTGACCCGTGTTGACAGGAGGAAAGAGGGCGGTCATATACCCGGCCACAGATCGAGAGGCGGCAACGACGCGTCGCTGGTTGTCTCACGATCTCAAATGCTTGGTCGAAAGATCCCGACAGAATAATGGAGGGATGCCCGAGTGGTTAAAGGGGACGGACTGTAAATCCGTTGGCTCAGCCTACGTTGGTTCAAATCCAACTCCCTCCACCATTCTGCTTCTGGATCGAAGGCCCGCGGGTATAGCTCAATGGTAGAGCAGCAGCCTTCCAAGCTGAATACGCGGGTTCGATTCCCGCTACCCGCTCCAGCAGCGAACAGCCTCCTTATCCGAATTAATCCGATGCTCCAACGCTTCGCGGTAAGTCATTGTTTGTCTTGCTTGCGGAGCGATCCGTGATTCGCGCATGCCTGCCCTTGTGTCGGCGCTTCAGCGTTCTTACATATCGGCAGGAAAAGGCCGTCGGCGACCGGTCCGGGCGTACGCAATTAAGTCTTGCGCAAATCCCCTGAAACCCTTAAACGGCTCCACAAACCGGCCCTGCCGGCTGATCATTCATACTTGACCACAGGAAACGTACCCATGGCAAAGAGCAAATTTGAGCGCAACAAGCCGCACGTTAACATTGGCACGATTGGCCACGTTGACCATGGCAAGACGTCGCTGACCGCAGCGATCACGAAGTACTTCGGCGAGTTCAAGGCGTATGACCAGATCGACGCTGCGCCGGAAGAAAAGGCCCGTGGTATCACCATTTCGACGGCCCACGTTGAGTACGAGACGCCGAACCGTCACTACGCTCACGTTGACTGCCCCGGCCACGCCGACTACGTCAAGAACATGATCACCGGTGCTGCCCAGATGGACGGCGCGATCCTGGTTTGCTCGGCTGCTGACGGCCCGATGCCGCAGACCCGCGAGCACATCCTGCTCGCCCGCCAGGTTGGCGTTCCGGCAATCGTCGTGTTCCTCAACAAGGTCGACCAGGTTGACGACGCCGAGCTTCTCGAGCTCGTCGAACTCGAAGTTCGCGAACTTCTGTCGTCCTACGAATTCCCGGGCGACGACATTCCGATCATCAAGGGCTCGGCTCTTGCTGCTCTGGAAGATTCGGACAAGAAGATCGGCGAAGATGCGATCCGCGAGCTGATGGCCGCTGTTGACGCCTACATCCCGACGCCGGAGCGTCCGATCGACCAGCCGTTCCTGATGCCGATCGAAGACGTGTTCTCGATCTCGGGCCGTGGTACGGTTGTGACCGGTCGCGTTGAGCGCGGTATCGTCAAGGTCGGCGAAGAAGTTGAAATCGTCGGCATCCGCGACACGTCGAAGACGACGGTTACGGGCGTTGAAATGTTCCGCAAGCTGCTCGACCAGGGCCAGGCCGGCGACAACATCGGCGCGCTGATCCGTGGTGTTAACCGTGACGGCGTTGAGCGTGGCCAGATCCTGTGCAAGCCGGGTTCGGTCAAGCCGCACAAGAAGTTCATGGCCGAAGCCTACATCCTGACGAAGGAAGAAGGCGGCCGCCATACGCCGTTCTTCACGAACTACCGTCCGCAGTTCTACTTCCGCACGACGGACGTGACGGGCATCGTGACGCTGCCGGAAGGTACGGAAATGGTCATGCCGGGCGACAACGTCACCGTTGCCGTCGAGCTGATCGTTCCGATCGCGATGGAAGAAAAGCTGCGCTTCGCGATCCGCGAAGG